>NZ_JAKZJI010000027.1:0-18538 GCF_031142805.1 Streptococcus sp. IsoGale022
AGATAAAAAATCCCCGATATGATAGCTAGAACGCCGGCCAAGTCCCCCAAAAATGGAATAACTCCTGCAAGAAAAGCAAAGAAGAGAAACTTATGGCTTGTCTTATTGACTCTTGATTCTTCACTATAATGAGCCATTCCGGCTAGGGAAAGACAAAGAAACAGTAAGCTGATCAGTATAATCAGGACGCCCCAGTCAGAGTTTTCGATGATTTTAGGAACTAAAGCAACTATTTCCCAGTGCCATCTATTTGAAGAAGCGTAAAGGATTATCAGACCTCCTAAGATACCGGCAATTCCATTTACCAATAACAATTTATTTGACTTCATAGCAATCTCATTCTTTCTTTTTTAAACATAGTATACCTAGCTACTTTCTAATCTGTCAACCTTTATAAAAGAATCAGTGTTTCATCCGATAAATCCGTTTTCATTCATATTATCTTATGATAAAATAACTTTATGCACAAGAAAACGATTATTGATTTTAAGCAGTTGGGCCAACGCCTGATTTTTACAAATCCCATCAAGGAGCTAAAGACTCGCAATCTTGACCAGGTAGAGGCGCTTTTGACAGAGGTTGAGGGCTGGCAGGAGAAAGGATACTATGCTGTCGGCTATGTCAGCTATGAAGCAGCTCCAGCCTTCGAGGAAAAGTTCCAAGTTCATTCCGCTCCGCTCCAGAAGGAATACCTCCTCTACTTTACTATCCACGATAAGGCAGAGCAGGCTACCATTCCCTTGACCTATGAGAAAGTGGAAATGCCCGCAGCTTGGCAGGGGCTGACTTCTGAGCAAGAATATCAGAAGGCTATCGAGACTATTCATCATCATATCCGCCAGGGCGATACCTATCAGGTCAACTACACGGTACAGCTGTGCGCGGAGCTCAATCCTGAGAACAGCTTAGCTATTTACAATAGGCTGGTCGTCGAGCAAAATGCGGCCTACAATGCCTATATAGAGCATGATGAGACCGCCATTTTGTCCATCAGCCCCGAGCTCTTTTTCGAGGAGCAGCGAGGTCAACTGACCACTCGTCCTATGAAAGGAACCATCAATCGGGGACTGACCTTAGAGCAGGATAGAGAGCAGGCTGCATGGCTGGCCCAGGATGCCAAAAACCGAGCAGAAAATATGATGATTGTCGATCTGCTACGCAATGATATGAACCGCATTTCTCAGACGGGCAGCGAGCGGGTTGAGCGTCTCTGCAACGTCGAGCAATACTCTACAGTCTGGCAGATGACCTCTACCATTAAAACCCTACTGCATGAGGGAATCGGACTGGCAGAGCTTTTCAAGGCGCTCTTTCCTTGCGGATCCATTACAGGCGCACCTAAGATTTCGACCATGGCAATCATCAAAGCAACAGAAAAAGCTGCCCGCGGTGTCTACTGCGGTACAGTCGGCATCTGCCTACCAGACCAGAGACGGATTTTCAATGTCGCCATCCGCACCATTCAGCTGGAGGGAAGAAAAGCCATCTATGGCGTTGGCGGCGGCATTACTTGGGACAGCACGTGGAAATCCGAATACATAGAAACCCAGCAAAAGTCGGCTGTTCTCTATCGAAAGAATCCGCGATTCGACTTGATTTCTACCGGAAAAGTGACGGACGGAAAGCTGACCTTGCAAGAACAACACCTGCAAAGACTGACAGAAGCAGCCGGCTACTTCGCCTATCCTTTTGACCAAGACAAGCTAGAGCAAGAGTTAGAAGAAACCTGCGCTCAGCTGGATAAAGGGCAGGATTACAGGCTGCGTATAGCTCTTAAAAAAGACGGCAGTATTGGGCTAGAAACGACTCCTCTACTGCCACTGACGGATACTTTCAGAAAGGCAAAACTGGTCAAGCAAACGGCCAATCTAGCCCAGCCTTTCACCTATTTCAAGACCAGCCATCGGCCACATCTGACCTTGGAGCAGCAAGAACAGATTTACTACAATGCCCAAGGCCAGCTGCTGGAAACCTCTATCGGAAATCTGCTGCTGGAGCTAGACGGCAAGCTCTACACGCCTCCAGCTGAACTAGGCCTGCTCAAGGGTATCTACCGTCAGCAGTTATTAGATAAGGGTCAAGCTACTGAGAAGGTTTTAACGCTGGCTGATCTGGATCATGCTGAGAAAATCTACGCCTGCAATGCAGTCAGGGGATTGTACGAGCTGGAGATTGAAGATTAAGAGTTCCACAATTTGCCACTTGATTTTAATCCTCATCAAAAACTTTAGAAATATTTGAGAAATTCTTTATAAATATTTGAAAGTTTGGCGCTATACTAGTTAACAAGAAGAGGAGTTTTCTCTCCTAGTATCATGAAAAGGAGAATTGATCATGGAAAATGTTTTGGTTTTACAGCAAGTCAGCAAAAAATTTGGCCGGCAGTACGCTCTGACCGATGTGAGTCTGACGATAAAAAAAGGAGATATTTACGGTTTGATTGGCAAGAACGGGGCCGGAAAGACCACTCTGATCAAGGTCATTACCCAGCTCTTGGAAGCAAGCAGTGGCAATGTCTCCCTCTTTGGCTCTCAGAACTATCAAGAATGGACGCAGAGTCTCAAACGGGTCGGATCGGTTATCGAAACTCCGGTTGCTCACAACCACCTGACAGCCTATGAAAATCTCAGCTACTACTGCAAGCTCCGCCATATTCCCCATGCGGACAAGGTCATCCGTGAAACCTTGGAATACGTGGACTTGACGGATACCGGCAAGAAGAAATTTCGCGACTTCTCACTCGGGATGAAACAACGGCTGGGTCTAGCTATCGCGCTTCTTACCAGACCTGACCTGATGATACTGGACGAGCCTATCAATGGCCTGGATCCAGTCGGCATCAAGGAATTCCGCCAGCTGGTACAGCGGCTAAACGAAGAGTTGGGCATGACCTTTATCATCTCCAGCCATATCCTGTCTGAACTTTACTTGGTAGGTACTCGGTTCGGCATTATCGAGGAGGGACGGCTGATTCGCGAGATTTCCAAGGCGGAGTTTGAAGAACAGAGCGAAGACTATATCGTGCTTAAAACGTCGCAGTTAGAAGAAGCCAGCCGGCTGATTCACGACCAGCTCATGCATCGTATCAAGGTGGTCAATGCTTCTGACGAGATTCATATCTTTACCCATTCGCATGAGATTAGCAAGATTGTCAAGGAACTTGCGGTCGCAGATATACCGGTGCAGGAGATTTACTATGCACGACAAAACCTAGAAAACTTCTTTACAGACTTGGTCAAATGACAAAGGGAGGCTTATCATGATGGATTTCATTCGAGCCGATTTATACCGGCTCATGCGCTCAAAAGGCTTTTGGATTACTGAATTTTTATTAGTCTGTGTGATTTTCTCAGCAACCTTCTTCCAAGCAAATATTCATTTTGGAGCAAATATCTCCAGAAATGAGGCTGCTACTCAAGCTCTAGGAAAACTAACCGGCCTTCAAGCTCTGGACTATTTTGCAGGCAATACAGACAGTATGCTCTTTTTCACCATCATTGGTATCGGTATGGTCCTTGGAGTGGACCTATCTCGGAAACTTTATAAAAACTGTCTGAGCTATGGCATCTCTAAGCTCAGCTATTATTTTTCTAAATTCTTTGTCTGCGTTAGCATCGCAGCCTTTCACTTCCTGATGATTTTATCTATCTCCTTTGTGACCGCTAGTCTGTCCAACGGAATTGGAAGTGCCCCCAGCTCTTTTTTGCCTCAGCTGGGAACTGCTCTCTTCATTCAATTTCTCAGCACGGTTACATGGATTGCCATCATTTCTTTTGTACTCTATGCCAGCCACTCCATCGTATCTATCTTTCTGACCTATTTCCTTGGTGGTACCTTACTGACTATTCCCCTCATCTTTTACCCGGACAATGAATGGCTGATCTATCTGACTCTGCGATTTAACACAGATATGGCAGCAGATAGCGGAGCTGTTATCAAGGCTATCCTGACAGTGGTAACGGTCACCCTGCTCTTTCTAGGTGGCGGGCTGATGATTTTCAAAAAGAAAGATTTATAAAAAGCAGGAACAATCTTAATCATTCAGAGGAGATTTCATGTTACATACTATTCAGGCGGAACTCTATCAGCTTGTCCGCTCCAAACCTTTTTGGCTAATAGAAGGCTTGCTCTTTTTTCTTATTTTCATCAGCTCTCTTGGTGAAAGAAACTTTAATTTTTATATCTCTACATCTTCTGATCCAGAAGAAATAGTCAGCCAAGGTTGGACAGGATTTGAAGCTCTCGGGCAGCTTGCTAAAGATTTCCTGCCCTTTGTCATGATTACTGTCCTTGTGCTCATCATCTTTCTGCTAGGTCGTGACCTGACTAGAAAACTATACAAAAATATATTGGCTAGCGGGGTTTCTCGGAAAGAATTTTACTTATCCAAAATAGCTGTTCTTGTCATAATTATCATCTTTCAACTAGTGGCAGCCTTTGCTATAGCCTTTATCTTTGGGAGCCTCTTCCACGGACTTGGGACTATGCCAAAGAACTTTTTCTGGAGCTTTTCCTTGTCTTTCTTTCGCTCCTTTCTCTTTATTATGACCTGCAGTTCCGTAGTTACCTGTCTTCTCTACCTGACCCGCTCCACCCTAGCTAGTTATCTGGTCTTTTTCGCCCTAATTATGCTTCAGTCTAGCCTCGTTATCGTTTTCCCCCAGATAAATTCTGAACTATTCTTATTCCTTATCCTAGCTGGTTCTCTCTTAGGTGGTTACCAAGCCTTTCAGCACAGAGACTTATAAATTTAAGCAGTCAGCCCTTTGGCTGCTTTTTTATTGCTTTTGGATTGGTTCTGCATTTCTTTAGAAATATTTTAGAATTTCTTGAGAAATATTTGAAGTCTAGGCTGTAAACTAAAAGTAAGCACAAAGAAACGGAGTATCACCATGCAGCATATCTTAGAGATTAAACATATTACGAAACAATCCAACCAGCAAGAGTCCCTTGATCAAGTCAGCCTATCTATCCAAAAAGGCGATATTTATGGATTGATTGGCAAGAAAGAGAGTGAAAAAACGAACCTGATTAAGATGATTTCCCAGCTCATTCATGCCAGCAACGGAACCACTGCCCTCTTTTCCTTTGCTGACAATCAGAAGGAATGGAAGAAGGCGCTCAAGCAAAGCGGAGCTATCATCGAAACACCGATTGCACACGAGCATCTGACAGCCTTTGATAATCTGCTCTATTATTGCATTGATCGAAAGGTTGCCAATCCTGATAGGGTTATCCAAGAATGCCTAACTTATACCGGACTGACCAAGGCTGGCAAGAAAACATTCAGTGAATTTTCCCTAGGTATGAAGCAGCGGCTAGGCATCGCTATCGCCCTTATTGATAAGCCAGACCTGCTGATATTGGATGAGCCTTTTAATAATCTAGGACCTATTGATATCAAGGAATTCCACCTCATGATCCAGCGAATCAGCCAAGAACTAGGAACGCCCCTTATCATTTCCAGTCACATCCTATCTGAACTTTCTTTGGTTGCCACCAAATTTGGCATTCTGGAACAAGGCAAGCTTGTAACAGAATTTAGCAAAGAAGAATTCGACCCTCAACTTATACCAGAACAGCTTAACTAGCTACAGGTCTAGCAATGACTATTCTTCTTCACAAAGCATTGCTGAAACCTTTGTTGCTTTTGAGAACTTGACATCTTTTAACATAAAAAATCAACACCCCAAGCAGCCAGTCAGCCGATTGGTTGTTCTGCATTTCTTTAGAAATATTTTAGAATTTCTTGAGAAATATTTGAAATCTAGCTTGTATACTAAAATCAAACCTAAGAAAGCGAGAATATACCATGCAAACTGTTTTAGAAGTAAAGCAAGTTACCAAACAATATGGCCAGCAATATGCCCTTGATCATGTGAGTCTTTCGATCCAAAAGGGCGAAATTTACGGTTTAATCGGCAAGAACGGAGCTGGCAAAACCACTCTTCTCAAGACCATTAGCCGGCTCATTCATGCCAACAGCGGAACCGTGTCTGTCTTTGGTTCGCAGAACTCTAAGGAATGGAATGAAGCCTTGCGCAAGATAGGTACTGTCATCGAAACACCAGTCGCTTACAATCAGATGACTGCTTATCAAAATCTCAACTACTACTGCAAGGTCCACCAGATTGCCCAGCCCGACCAGCTCATTAAGGAAACCCTGGCCTATGTCGGATTGAGCAATACTGGTAAAAAGAAATTCCGCAACTTTTCGCTAGGAATGAAGCAGCGCTTGGGAATCGCTATTGCACTTATAAGCAAGCCTGAACTTATGATTTTAGACGAGCCCATCAACGGCCTAGATCCTCTTGGCATCAAGGAATTTCGACTGATGATTCAGCGACTCAATCAAGAATTGGGGATTACTTTTATCATTTCCAGCCACATCTTGTCTGAGCTTTATCTGGTAGCCACCAAGTTTGGAGTGATTGACCAAGGACGGCTTGTTGCAGAATTCACCAAGGACGACTTTGACCGAGCCAGCGAAGATTATATCGTCCTCAAGACTAGCGATAAAGAACAGGCTGCCAATCTCATCCAAGGCAAGCTCCACTATCAGCTCAAGGACGCTGATAAATCTGACGAGTTGCACATTGTCGCCCAAGAGCAGGAACTAAATGACATCAACAGGGAGTTGGTTCTATCCAACATTCATGTCAATGCTATCTATGCAGCTCACAAAGATTTAGAAAAATACTTTACAGATTTAGTCCAGTAAGGAGAAAAAACCATGTTACATACTTTTCAAGCAGATTTTTACCGCTTCTTTCGTTCCAAGGCTGTTTGGATTACCGAATTCATCTTTCTACTGACGACCTTGAGCGCAGTCTTTGGCAAATTAAATGCCGTCCAGCTTATACAAGCGGTGTCTAACGCTATCGGTAATAATACTTTTATCATCATTATCCTGTCTATGGTCGTCATCGGGACAGATCTGAACAAGCAACTTTACAAGAATACTTTAACCAGCGGCGTTTCCCGTACCAGTTTCTTCGTCTCTAAAGCCCTAGTCATGGTCTGCGTAACGTTCCTGCAGTTGGCTCTCTATTATAGCATCAACTTTATCCTAGCAGCCATTCTAAACGGTATTGGTGATTTATCCGCCACCTTCCTGCTTCAGTTTATTCTTCTATTCTTTGTGCAGTGCCTGACTGTCATGGCTTGGACAGCCATTATTTCCTTTATTCTTTATCTGAGTAAATCTATGATTGCTGCTCTGGGAGGTTACCTTTTCTGCGCATCCTTAACCGGAGCTCTTGCTCAATTTTATCCCAAATCTTTATGGCTGCAGCATTTAACCATGAGCTTTGATTTTGAGACACTTCAAAGCAACGGTGTAACCTTAAGAATTGTTCTAATCGCCTTGTTTTTGGGGACCGTCTTCACAGCAGCAAGCCTCTATACTTTCCATAAAAAGGATTTATAGTAGAAAATGAGCTAGTTCTTGACTGGCTTATTTTAATCTCTTCAATTACATATTTCTTTAGAAATATTTTAGAATTTCTTGAGAAATATTTGATAATTAGTTTGTATACTAAAAGTATAAACAAAGTAATTAAAGGAGAAACATCATGCAAAATGTTTTAGAAGTGAAAGGACTCACTAAAAAATACGGTGATCAATATGCTCTGAAAGATGTCAGTCTTTCCATCAAGAAAGGAGAGATCTACGGTCTCATCGGAAAAAACGGTGCTGGTAAGACCACACTGATCAAAATCATCACTCAAGTCATCTATCCTAGCGGAGGAACCGTGTCTGTTCTGGGCTCTCAGAACCAACAAGAATGGACCAAGGCCCTCAGCCATACTGGATCTGTTATCGAGACCCCTGTAGCTCATGCCCACATGTCGGCCTATGAAAATCTGCGCTACTACTGTACCGATCGGGGCATTCCAAATGCTGACAAAGTCATCAAAGAAACCCTGCAATATGTCGGCCTGACCGATACTGGAAAGAAAAAATTCCGCAATTTCTCTCTAGGGATGAAACAGCGGTTGGGCATTGCCATTGCCATTTTGGGGCGTCCCGACTTGCTCATCTTGGACGAGCCCATTAATGGTTTAGATCCAGTTGGGATTCAGGAATTTAGAGAAATGGTCAAGCGCCTCAATCAAGAACTAGGCATCACCATCATCATTTCCAGCCATATCCTGTCCGAGCTTTATCTAGTCGCAACTCGCTTTGGTTTTATCAATCAAGGGCATTTCATCAAGGAGCTGTCTAAGGAAGAATTTGACCGAGAAAGCGGCGACTATATCATCCTCAAAACGGATAATATCAAGCAAGCTGCTCATTTAGTGCAAGACAAGCTAGGCTACCAGCTCAGACCAACCAACAAGGAAGATGAGCTGCATATTTCCGGCCAAGTACAAGAAATTCGCAAGATTGCCAAGGAACTAGTCCTAGCCGACATCCCAATCGGGGAAATCTACTACGCCCACAAAGACTTAGAAAAATACTTTACAGACTTAATCAACCAACAAGGAGGAAACACTCATGTTTAATAGTATCAAGGCGGATTACTACCGTCTCTTCCGCTCCGTAGGATTCTGGGGAGTGCAGGCTTTCTGCATCTTTGGAATTCTCCTCGGCATTTTCACTTCCAAAGTTGTCAGTTCCGACAACGGTATCTTTTTTGCCATAGATGTCGTCTCCTACAACAGCGGCATGCTCTTTATTGCCTGCAATGTCATGACTAGCTTGCTTCTCGGTGTTGATCTCAATGACAAACTTTATCACAATAACCTGACTACAGGCAAGACTCGGACCCAGTATTACTTCTCTAAATCACTGACTATCGGTAGCTTACTTCCTATGCAGTTCATACTACTCTACATTTTTGGTATTGTCATCGAATTTGTCCGAACCGGTGGTAATATGGGAACCCTGCCAGCTAATTTCTGGGGACAATTCGCAATACTCTTTGTCATGCAGGTCATCTGTACCTATGCTTGGTACTGCATTACCAGCTTTGTCCTCTACTTGACTCGAAACTATAGTGTCGTCTTTATCACCTATATCATGACCTACATCTTACTCGGCCTCCCTAGTCAAATGGTTGATGCCAATAATGAATGGTTCAAGGCTATCAAGATGGAGTTCGTCTACGGAGACGCTTCAATACCAAGTGTCATCATCAAAACAGCTATCTTTGCTCTCAGTCTGATCACGGTCTTTAGCTTAGCAGGACTGGCTACACTGAAAAAGAGAGATTTGTAAAATAAAAACTCAGCTAATCACTAAATTAGCTGAGTTTTTTTGAGCGGATTTTAATTGGATGATGAGCAGATTTCACCCTTTCTGGTCTAGCCCTCTTTATCGGCTTTCTTTCACTGCTTCCAATCTTGCTTTTTCAAGAACAGACTGATGCAGACTCCTAGGATAAGGTAGAAAGTGACAAAGGTAAGACTAGCTGCCAAACTGGTCGGATATGGAAAGATCTTGCCCAGAGGAAAAAGAACATTAGATAGAAATCCGAGGGGAACAAAGAGCAAGAATAAAATCAAGGCTAGCTTAACCTGAAAAGAAGGTCTTACCTCGGATAGATTGCGGCCCGTTCCCCACACCAGCAGCCCTACTCCCTGAACGATCAGCACCGGCGTTAGCAAGATACTGATCTTGAGAAAATCAGCTAGGATAATGGAGAGGATGATGCCCAGACCGACAAAGCCAAGAGAGAGCTGATAGCAAATATTGCTGGCTATTCTCCTGTGCTTGATTGACTGCTCTTCCTCTTTCTGGACTACAGGCTCAATTCCCTTGAGCAGATAGTCTGTGGTCACCTCAAAATAGTCACTCATGGAAATGATCTTATCCAAATCAGGCATACTCTGCTCGCTCTCCCACTTGGAAACGGCCTGTCTGGACACACCGAGTTGGTCGGCTAGCCCCTCCTGAGAAATGCCCCGCGCTTTTCGCAGGTACTGGATTCTGTCTGATAGATTCATGGATTGTTTTACCTACTCTTTCTTATTTTTTATACTTTCTTTCATTGAAACTTATTATAGCACAAGGCGGAGAGACTGCAAAGTCTGATTGTCACCCCTTCATAAAATGCTAGACTTCTTCTTTAGACGGAAGTGCTTTTTCCTCCCTATCCGTCCGATACCAGAGATAGATACTATAAAGTGTCAGGAGAATCACACCTCCAAAGTAAAAGAAGGGATTGACTTGAGAGAAATCCAATTGATTGTTAGCTTGAGCTACCCCAACAAAAGTCGGGATGAGGGTGTTGGAGAGCGCATGAAAGATGTTACAAGCAAGGACAGACTGGGTCTTTTTATACAGAGCTGCAAGCCAAAAAGATAGAAGGATACTGAAAATGATAAAAACTGAGAAAAGATCCTGGCTTCGATCATAAAAGCGATCGTAAAACCAGAGAGGAATATGCCAGATGGCCCAAATAATACCGGTCATCAAGGTAGAGACAAAGAAAGAAAATTTTTTCTCTAAGGCCGGCTGTAGGAAGCCCCGCCAGCCAAATTCTTCAATCCCGCCCGATAGGACAATACAATAGATAAAAAACCAAGGAAATCTTACTAAAGCGCCGTCTACCAGCTTGCCGCTAGAAGCTAGGGCATAGAAGGCGGTCAGACCGCCACCATAGATTAGCAAGTAGAGCCAGGTCTCTTTCTTGCCTGAAAAGAGATAGGAGCAAATGGCCTTGAAGCCTTTCTTTTTCAGTACGATCAGGCTAGCCAGCATAGGCCCAAACATAGCAATACCATTTAGAATAGCTTCAAGAGCTAGATAGGCTGTAGGTGGACTGTCTGTCCAAAGGTTTTTGAGGATGATGTCCAGCAGCCAGAATCCCCATGTCCAGCCGAAGTTCCAAGCTAGGAACGGCAAAATTAGTTTGGGTTGTGGTTTGATAGTTGTTTCTGTATTCATGAGAATACCTCCTTATAATATAATTAAACTTAAGTTTTTGATCCAAATCTTCAAAGACAGCGACTCGTTCATTCCGAAATCAAAAACTTGGTTTCTGCTTTCAGATTAACAAAAAAGCCAGTTGCCTTTCTAGCGACTGAACTTGGAATAAAGAAAAAATCTAGTTGCTTTTTGAGTGATTGAACTTGGAATCTTTGTCAACTGTCAGTTGCAAGTCAGTTATATCAAGGGCTTAGAGTAGTTGGCTGATTTTTCACTTTGACCGGTAAAATGGCCTCTCTAAGATAATTGGCTTTTCAAATCACAAAACAAAAAGACATATTTATCATGCCTTTCTTCGACTTAATCTAAAAATAAACCTCAGCCAATTCGAAAATTAACTGAGGTTTTTTGAGCGGATTTTGAGGCTAGCTAATAGAGCTAACTCTTTCTTCTTTTGCTTTTTTTAAAGTCATTTACAAGTTCACAACTAGTTCAAACCAGTCGTCCTCGGCTTTCATTGTCAAGTCCCCGCCTAGGATTTCGACTAACTGCTGGGTAATGTAGAGCCCCAGCCCTGAAGACTCCTCGCTGCTGGATAGATTTTCTGAGTAAAAGCGATTGGTCAGCTTATCCAGATATTGGATAGGCTGCTGGACGATATTTTTGACGGTAAAGATACAATGCTCGCCCTCTTTTTTCAGAGAAATGCTGGCGGACATACGGCCGTGCTTGAGGACATTGCTTATCATATTTTGGACAATGCGCTCTAGAATTTCTGGGTCTGTCTCTAGCTCTAGACCTTCAGCCAGCTCTACCTGCAGGTCAATCTGGGCTTTCTGAAAGGCATCATAATAAGTAAAAAGCTGCTGGGTTACCAGCTGGGATATGTCTGTCGGCTGGACATTGGCCCGAATGGCTCCCTCCATCAGCCGGCGATACTCCATCAAGGCTTCCAGCCGTTTGGATACCATTCCCAGACTATCTGCAATTTTGACTAGCTGCTGACTTTCCTGACTATCATCCTTCAAGAGCTGCTGGGTGTAGCCACTGGCAATGGTCAGAGGAGTGCGGATATCATGGGCGATATTACTGATAGCCATATCCAGCGTCTTCTTTTCCTGCTGGACGACAAAGGTCGTCTTATCTAGCTCCCTAAAGAGCAGCTCTGCTTCCTCTGTCAATTCCAAAATACTGGGGGCATGAGCAGCAGGAGCCAGACGATTCTGGCTCCCTGTCTGTCGCTTCCGACGAATCTGCTGTGCCACATCCTTGACCGCCAGATGATAGCGTATGAAACCAATAGCCAGAAACAGACTGATAAGGGCAAATAAAATGACTAACACCAACATATCAGTCCTCCTTGAGCCGGACACCTAGTCCCCAAACAGTCTCTATGTATTCCTCTGTTGGGTCCAACTGAGCCAGTTTCTTACGTAGATTGCTGAGGTGGGTATTCAGGGTATTATCCCCAGGCAGATAGCTCTCTTCCCAGACCTGCTCAAAGAGCTCTTCCTTGGTGTAGATCTTCTTGGGATGACGGAGCAAGAGCTGGAGGATATGATATTCTTTCTTGCTCAGACGGACGCTTTTCTCACCGCAGACCGCCTCAAAGGTAGCCTTGAGCAGACGGATATTTTTAAAGGACTGGCCTTCTTCCTCGCCAGTCAAAGCCTGCTGGCTGCGCAGCTGCACGGTAATACGGGCAAAAACCTCATCCAGATTGAAAGGTTTGACGATATAATCATTAGCACCATTCAGCAGGTACTCGCTAACCAGCGCTTTCTCGCCAAGGGCTGTCAGCATAACCACTGGCACCGTAGCATTGCTGCTGCGAATTTCCCTCAACACTTCATCACCATTCTTCCCCGGCAGCATGATATCCAAAAGGACCAAATCAATCTCCTCCCGCTCAAACAGCGAAATGCCCTCTGTCCCCGAATAGGCAGAATAAACCGTGTGTTCCTTCTGAAAAAGTTCTTTTAGAATTTCATGAATATCACTATTGTCTTCAATGAGTAAAATATGAGCCATAAACACTCGCCTCCAGAAATTTCCTATCACTAGTGTAGCAAGGATAAGAGGCTAAGTCAATAAAAGATGGACTATTCGAAAAACTTTAGAAATATTTTAGAATTACTTGAAGGATATTTGAGAATTGGACTTTAAAATAGAAAGAAAGAAATAAGAAATGTATGTGCTATAAAATGGAGGCTCAGAATGTTTAAAATTTTTTGCAAAATCATTTTTAGAAGTATTACTTTCGCCCTTGAGGGCTAATAAAAAAAGGAGACTGCGCCGACTATCTGAATTCAGCTTATGTGAGTACTAAAGTTGAACAGAAAGGAAATGCTATGAAAAAAACATTTATTCTAACGCTTCTAACGATTATAACTCTAGGACTCTTCCGGCCAATTACTGCATCGGCTGAGGAGTCTCAAAAGCTGCCATCTGGTATTGAACGGGACCAGATTGGCCGGAAAATCCAAGACTATGTCAAGGAACATGAAAAGACAACAGCCGGCATGGCGACGGCAGTCTTTGATAAGGACGGTACCATTTATCAAGGCAACTTTGGATACATGGATAAGGAAAAAGGCATCAAGGCCGATGATGATAGCGTTTTTGAATGGGGCTCCGTAACCAAATTAACTGTCTGGCTCTCTGTTATGCAGCTCTGGGAGCAAGGTAAGATTAACTTAGAAGAAGACATCCGCACCTATCTGCCAGAGGGCTTTCTTAAGAATCTCCGCTATGACAAACCTATCACCATGTTGGATCTGATGAGTCATCAGGCAGGATTTGATGAGACTACCTTCTACATGCGAAGTGACAAAAGTATCGAAGAAATCCTTAAAGAACAACAACCTATTCAGTCTTTTGAACCCGGTACAGTCACAGCTTATTCAAATTACGGTGCTGGCTTGGCTGCTCTGATTGTCGATCGGATCTCTGGTCAGACTTTTGCCGACTATGCCCATGAGCATATTTTCCAACCACTGGGTATGGATAAAACGGCTATTTTGCCGGATCTAACAGACAATTCCTACGTTCAGAAAAAGCGTCAAGAAACCAAAGGTTACGACACTAAAGGAAACTTACTAAGCAAGGATCATTTCATCACTAGCATCTATCCTATCGGAGCGGCTGCTGGCACCTTGAAAGACTTGGAGAAGTTCGCCCAAGCCCTGCTGGCTCGCAAGACGCTCTTTGAGCGCCCAGAGACCTGGAACACCCTCTATACTGCCAGTTCCACCTACCCTGACACGGATATCATCCGCAATGCTCATGGCTTTTGGGCCAACGAATACGGTACTACTGTGTTGGGCCACGGCGGAAATACAGCTGGCTCTACTTCACGGATATTGTTGGACTTGGAGCACGGTATCGGCTATGTCGTCATGACCAATCAAGGTACAGAGCAAAATTATAATTTCCAAATGCCAGAGCTCGTCTTTAGACCACGTAAAACGGCCAGCAAGGAAAACCAAGAGCAGTTCAGTCCAGGCTATTATCGCACTCTGCGTAACTTTAATCAAGGGCCTCTGGCTATCTTTAAAATGATTCCAGCCTCCGCAGACTACTTGCAGGAACCATCTGACGATCAGCGATTGCCAAACAACTTCTGGACCATTTATCAGAGCCAAGGCAAGACCCGTATCGCAGTGGCTGTCGCAGACTATGAGAAAGTCTCTGACTTTGATTTCTTTAAAGACTATGTTGTTCTAGGCTTGGCCGGACTTGGTATCATCTACGCCCTCGGCCTGCTCATCATCAGCCCGCTTCTAGGAGTCTATCGGCTTATCTTTCGCAAGAAACAAGACCAGCCAGACCGCACTTGGAAGGTCTGGAACCTCCTAACAGCTGTTGGTATTTTGGCTGTCCTAATCAATCTCTTTCTGCTATTCATGTCAGCAACTTCAGGAGATTTCAGCGAAATCGCTCAGTGGCGCTACATGCTCTTTGCTGCTTTGGGACTCCTGCTAACCGCAGCCGCTCTGTTACCTCTCTTCAGAAAGTTCAGAGAAAAGCTCAGCAAAGGCCGCCTCTTCCTAACATCCGTGACCAGCCTATCTGCCTTAGCAGTGGCCGCTAATATCCTCTATTGGTCTCTATATCAGTGGTGGGTATTCTAATATGAAAGGAGCCAGCTATGAAAAAAACATTTTCCCTAATCCTTTTAACTCTTTTGACTTTAGGACTCTTTCGACCAATTACCGCACTGGCTGAAGAGCAGAAACTCCCATCTGGTATCGAACGTGACCAGATCGGCCAGAAAATCCAAGACTATGTCAAGGAGCATGAAAAGACGACTGCCGCTATGGAAACGGCAGTATTTGACAAGGATAGCACCATTTACCAAGGCAACTTCGGTTATATGGATAAAGAAAAAGGCATCAAAGCTGACAACAGCAGCGTCTTTGATTGGGGCTCTGTGACCAAGCTGACCGTCTGGATAGCTGTCATGCAACTCTGGGAACAAGGAAAGATTGACCTAGAGGAAGATATCAAGACCTACCTGCCAGAGAATTTTCTTAAAAATCTGCACTTCGACAAAGCTATCACGATGCTGGATCTCATGAATCATCAGACGGGATTTGATGAATCTCTGTCTTACACAAAAGGTGATAAAAATATAGAGGAAAATCTACGCATGCTCCAACCTGTCCAGTCCTTTGAACCTGGAACAGTAACCTCTTATTCCAACTATGGTGCTGGGCTCGCTTCTCTGATTGTCGAGCGGATTTCTGGCCAGACCTTTGCTGACTATACCCACGAGCATATCTTCCAGCCGCTTGGCATGGACAAGACAGCTCTCCTACCGAACTTATCTGATAATCCCTATGTTCAGAAAAAACGTCAAGAATCTAAGGCTTATGATACAAAGGGAAATTCATTAGGCACAGCTTTTTATGAATATGGTCTCTACTCAATTGGCCAAGCAGCCGGTACCTTGGAGGATTTACAGAAATTTGCTCAGGCTCTGCTGGGGCGCAAGGTTCTCTTTGAACGTCCAGAAACTTGGAATACTCTCTACAATCCCACTTCGACCTATCCAGGTACAGACATTGCTCGCAATGCCCACGGTTTTTGGATCAATGAATACGGAGTCAGCATCATTGGCCACGGTGGCAATACTGATGGTTTCAGTTCTCGTCTCATGCTAGACTTGGAAAGTGGCATCGGCTACATAGTCATGACCAATCAAAGCATGGAAGAGAATTACAACTACCAAATGCCTGAACTGGTTTTCGGAAAACGTAAAACAGCTGACGAAGATACCCAAAAGCAGTTTACACCAGGCTACTACCGTTCTCCACGTACCTTTCTCCATGGCCCCTTATCCTTTCTTAGACTCATGATGCCCTCAATAGAGAAGATTGACAATCCTGCTCAGAACCGAATCTTGAGTACCAATTTTTGGACCATCTATGAGAGCAAGGGAAAGATTACAATTCCCGTCGCTGTGGTGGACTATGAGAAAATCTCTGCTTTTGACTTCTATAAGGACTATATCATCTTAGGATTAGGCATCCTTGGAATTGTCTATAGTTTTGGAACGCTCATCATCAGCCTTTTATTAGGAGCTTATCGCTTGATTTCCCGAAAAACGGTTGAGTGCACAGACCGCACTTGGAAGGTCTGGAATCTACTGACTTCTCTTGGTATTCTGGCTGTTCCCCTAAACCTGCTAATGATTATGATACCTTTGATGTCAGATGACCTCGATTCTCTAGCTCCCTGGCGCTACATGCTCTTTGATGCCTTGGGACTCCTGCTAACCGCTGCTGCTCTGCTGCCGCTCTTCAGAAAATCCAGAGAAAAGTTCAGCAAAGGCCGCCTCTTCCTGACGGCCATGACTAGTCTATCTGCTTTGGCAGTGGTTGCTAATATCCTTTACTGGTCCCTCTACCAGTGGTGGGTGATGTGATATAAGTTGCCTGCCTTCCTTTGGGAAGGTGGGCTTTGGCTTTTTGGAAAAATATGATGTCCTCCATATTAGCTGCTTAGAGGTACGAGGGAAAGATGTAGAGAAGCAGTGTCAGGTTGACAGAATAGATAGGTGAGAAAGAGAAAACATATGCTTAGCTATCAAATAGTAACATGTCATACGTTTTTTGATTCATACTCAAGTTATTCCTGCCTAGTGTGAATTTTCATTATTTGAGTATGAATGCCAAACTGATAATTTGTTAATTTGTTCTTGAATAAAGAGGGTTAGTTCCTCAACTGTTAAGGGAATATCCTGCCTGGCATATTTTTCTAGCAGCGCGAAAATCCCTCCCATTACAAAATCAAAAATCAAGTCTAATTCTGTATTTAGTTTTTCAACTTTTAAAAATGCCAGCAAATGAGGTTGCAAGGCTTGTTTGTAAGATTCATAAAAGGAAGAATCTCTGTTTAGAAATACGATTATTTCACCATAGACTTTATGAACAGTAATCAACGATTTTATAAATTTCTCGTCTGTCAGATTTGGTTGCAGACTGATTTCAGAAATGATAGAGTGAATCAAATTGGTTTCCACTTGCTTCCTGAGATCGTAAACATCCTCAAAATAGTAGTAAAATGTCGACCTATTATAACCCGTCCTTTGACAAAGTTCTTTTACTGATATTTTATTTAAAGGCTTTTCGCGTAAAGCCTTGAGAAAAGCTTCCATAAAAAATTCTCTGGTTTCTTCTAATGCAAATAACAAACTCATGACTTTCCTTTCGGACACTTTGGGCAAAATTGTTGGTATCATTCATGGCAGATTTTGTCTATACTAGACTTATCTTATACAAATGAGGTATTGTTATGTCCAAATTGATTTCTGTTTGGTTAAAAATCTGGATTCCCATTCTCTTTGCTATGGGAATCGGTATTCTCTTATATCTTATCACAAATTGGACTACACTAGATGCTGGAAGCAGATTTGTCGCTATAATCTATGTCATGCTCCCTTTGCACTGTCTAGAGGAATGGAGATTTCCTGGCGGTTTTCATTATAACTACAACATGCTTCGGCGCTCTCGAAAGCCCGATCGCTATCCTATGAATCAATTTTCTGATATGCTGACTATCATGTTAGCTGAATTAATTGGTATTGTCTGTCTTTTCTATGGTGTCAATCAGATCATTGTCATCTGGAATCTTATCTTTTGCTTTTTTGAAATGATTGGTCACCTGATTTTTGGGTTCAGTATGTACCGACGTTTTCGAACAGTAGGAAAAAGAACCATTTATAACCCAGGTTTTGCGACAGCGGTTGTCTTTACGCTTCATGCTCTCTACTATGTTCTGAGCCAGTATCCTACAAATCTCCCCGGTTTGCCAATAATCATTTTAGCCATTATCAGTGGAACAGTTCTTGTAAGTAGTGTCGTTCTTATCCCTGAGCAACTGTTCAAATCAAAAGAGACCCCTTATCCTTTTGATAGCAACCGCTATTATGAAAAATATATCGCGAGAGAAAAAAACTGAGCTCCCTTCCCTATTTCATAATCTTCTTCAAAAATTCTATGAGAAGTCGAAGGCATAACTGAGTGACTAATATCCACCAAAAATCGAAAAGTGGCCTAGTTTTATTCTGCGTATTTAGTTTTTTCTTGTTTTTTTATATTTTACTTATTATAATATTAAAGTAAGTAAAAAAGAAAAAAATCGTCAAGCTATTTTAGAA
>NZ_JAKZJI010000028.1:0-18497 GCF_031142805.1 Streptococcus sp. IsoGale022
CAATTGGGAGGTGTGTTTTTAAGTATTAGTCTTCCTTTTTCTTTAAAAGTAAGAGTCCAGCTGCCCCTGCGATTAGGAGTCCAGCTAGAGCAAAGCTAGTAGTCTTTTCTTGACTGCCGGTCTGCGGAAGGTTCTGGCTCTTGTAGGTCAGGACTACCGTTTGAGCCGGTGGATTCACTGTAGCAGGCTTCCAGTCAAGGACAGTCTGACTTGGCGCTTGATAGGTTGGGTCAGGTGCCGCAGGATTTGGGAGGTCTGTCAGTTCGGCCAACTGGCTACCAAAGATAGCATTTGAGATCCAGCGATAGAAGTGAACAGGGTGAAGCCGGTTGGTCGGATTGCCAGCATAGACAAAGAGCGGCTGTTCTTTATAAGTGCCGGCAATAGCTACGACTTTGTTAGCCAGCTGTTCATTGCCAGGCCACCAGCCAGCGATATAGAAGTCGCTGCCAGCAATGCTGGCAAGAGTCCTAAAGTTGGCAGGAATCTTAGCAATCCAGTTACCAGAGTTGGAGTAAAAGAGTCCATCCTTCTTGTAGCCGCTGGACAGCGGGTCTTGGTCTTGGATAACGGCCTTCATCAGTCCTTCATAGTCACTGCCGTTCTTGAAGCGCTCAGCGTCAAATCCATCTAAGATTCCTAGTTTTTCCAAGCGCTGCATAGCAGAGCCTCCGACGACGATGGTTGGCTTAAGTCCGACAAGAGACTTGTCATAGTTGTTGCTTTCAAGAACTATGACGTCCGCTTCTTCTGGGCTGTCGACGATTTCAAAGCCCATATTTTTCAGAGCCAAAGCAGTGTGAGCTGGTGAGTCCACACCTGCCCATGAAAATTGATGCGGTGGTGCGTAGACCTTGAGAGGCTTCAGAGTTGGTCCCTGTGGAATCTTATAGAGGGCATCACCGTAAATGGCATAGCGATCCAGAAGGCTGGTAAAGGTCGGCGTATCAACGATATAGCCATCGTCTGTCAGATAGACCTTTTTGCCTTCTGCAAGAGCTTGGTTGACGGCCTTGACCGCGCTCTCAGACGTATTGACAATGACGTAATAAGGCGCTTTCTCGTCAACCTGGCTGGTACGGGCAGCACGGAGGGCTGTCACCTCTCCTAGCTTGCCTTCAAAGAGCTTATCACCAAAAACTGGTTGAGCTTTGAAGCCTTTCATATCAGGGAAGTTGACGACTAACTCTGCATACATAGCTGCCCACTTGGATTCATCTGAGCCCTTGTAGAGGACATGATTGGCATAGCCACGCTTAGCTTGCGCCATATCCACAACCAGATCACCTTTTTTATAGTTGCCGCTGTCTTCTTTGAGTTCTTTGACAAGCACACCGTTGCGCTTGAAATAGTCAATCATATTAAAGGCTTCTTGGCTATCGTTATCTTTATCTAGCCCCATTGGGATGACATAGTAGTCTGGGAAGAATTTTTTCTGGCCTTTTTTAATCCTGCCTACAACCTGACCATCAGGTCCGACGAGTTCATTTTCTGCCTTAGGATCTTCGACTTTATTGATACCGCGCAGGTAGAAGTTGAGACGCATCTCCATGAGCTTGTCGGGGTTCTTAGCGAGATAGTCAAGGCCTCCTAGGACCGCATAGTATCCAGCCTTGTAGGACTCTTGATTGCCCTCTGGAATTTCGATAGTATGCCCTAGGATACCATGGTACATGGCATAAACAGCTGTGTAGCCTGAGAAGGAATCATCCCATCCGTCTCCCCAGTCGAGTTTAGGAATGATGTATTTATCATAGCCAGAGTTGGCAACGCCTGCCCGCCCCATGTGGTGGGCGTTGTCCAGCATGAGGTCAGCTAAAAGGTCATATTCAAAGTTAGGATCGTGAGGCGGGGTTGCCGGCTCAATCAGGAATTCCTTGACAAAGCCGTGGATATCATAGAGGGCAATTGGGTTCCATTTGTTAATCAATCCAGCAACGGTGCGGGTTTCAGGATTGGCTTGGTAGCCAGTATCACGGTTGGGGTCAAGGCCATTGGCCAGAGCCCGAGTGTTGAGGACATCTCCGTCAGGGTTTTCCGTAAAGTCAAAGAGGAAGATAAACTTCTTCAGCAAGTCTTGGATGTTGAGGGTGACAAGTTTTTCAGAACCATCGGCAGCACTTGTTTTGAAGCTGACTTGGTCTTTAGTTGCAAAGGTCTTAAAGAGACCTGTGATAATATCAATCCCCGGCTGTTCATCAGCGTGGGTGTTGTTAATGAGCACAGGCAGTTTATAGTCTAGGTTGCCATTTTTGAGAGCTGCCAGCATCTCTGCTGGTTTGGTCAAGGCCTGCGGATTAGTTGTGCTGAGGTAGTCGTCAATGCTCTTTTGGTCAGAACTGATGATACCCAGCTTGATATCACGACCCTGAGCGCTCTTTCCTATGTTCTCAATCTGTACCAAGCGGTCCGTTTTAGCATCCTGTCTGCTCTTTTCAATAGATGCCAGCATTTCCTCATGGCTGTGGAAGTCTTCGTAAGGGCGCAAGATGATATTTTTACGAATGGTCAGTCCTAGGTCCTGACTTCTACCGACCAATTCATGGCTACCGATAAAGTTTCGATAGGTCCGGCGGATATTGTTGGGAGAGCGTAGGCTGAGATCTTGTCCGAAAAGTTCCTTAAACTGCAGATTCAGATGAAGGTCATTTCCGTCGGCTTTTTCCTCGATAGTGAGAAAAGGTTGCCCAGTAAAGGTGCCAGTGTCCATGTTCCAGGTTTTCCAGTCGGCAATCGGTTTATTGTCCAGAGTCCAGGTCAGCTTACCCGCCTGAGAAGCCTGTCCTTGGACGGTATCCTTGAGCTCTGCAGACTCAGACATATAAACGGTACCATCAGCCAGCTGGGTCTTAGCTTCTTCAGAAGCAGCTACTCTTGGTTGACCTGCGGCAGAAACGGCAGAATTCTCAGCAGCAGGAGTCTGTTCTTTTTCTCCTGTCTGATTTGGAGCAGCTTGAGCAGCTTCTGCTGCAGGAGTGACAGTCTCTACCTGATTGGCGGCCGGCTGTGACTCAGTGCTGTTATGCTGGTCAGCCGCGGCCTTGCCCTGAGCTAAGACAGCCATCAATACAGCGGCTGATAAACTCAAAGCCTGAGTATAGAGACGCTTCTTGTATGAATCGTTCATTAGGAAATCTCCTTTGTGTAAAATATTCTATATTTAGTATAACAAATATAGAAAGCGCTCTTAATTAAAAATAGAAAAAACATACAAAGATGTTCAAAATAGTTTTTCAGGTGAATTGCTGAGCATAGGGGGAACTTCCTTGTTTCAAGTGCTTTTTGCAATATCCGAACCTTCTGCTTTTATTTTCTGAAATTGTATACAAAATCCTCGAATTTATGCTACAATGAGACAAACTAAAAATGATTGGAGCCAAGCATGAAAGCAATTATTACCGTTGTCGGAAAAGATAAAACAGGGATTGTAGCCGGAGTTTCCACTAAGATTGCGGAGCTGGGGCTGAATATTGACGATATTTCCCAAACCGTTTTGGAGGAATATTTTACCATGATGGCCTTGGTGTCAAGCGATGAAAAGCAAGATTTTACGGCCCTTCGCAATGAGTTTGAAGCTTTCGGCCAAGAGCTCAACGTTAAAATCAACATTCAGAGCGCAGCCATTTTTGATGCCATGTACAATATCTAAGGAGTGAAGGATGGATATTAGACAAGTAACAGAAACCATTGCCATGATTGAGGAGCAGAATTTTGATATTCGAACCATCACCATGGGTATTTCACTCTTGGACTGTATTGACACGGATATTGATCGAGCGGCGGAGAAGATTTACCAAAAAATCACTACCAAAGCAAAAGATCTGGTGGCAGTTGGGGATGAAATTGCTGCCGAGCTCGGGATTCCCATCGTCAACAAGCGGGTATCAGTGACTCCGATTTCTCTGATTGGGGCAGCGACAGACAGCGCTGACTACGTGCCTCTGGCCAAGGCTTTAGACAAGGCGGCTAAGGAAATCGGTGTTGACTTTATCGGTGGTTTCTCTGCCTTGGTTCAAAAAGGCTATCAAAAAGGCGATGAAATCCTCATTAATTCTATTCCACGCGCTTTGGCTGAGACGGACAAGGTCTGCTCCTCTGTCAATATCGGCTCAACCAAGACCGGCATTAACATGACGGCAGTTGCGGATATGGGGCGGATTATCAAGGAAACAGCCCAGCTTTCTGACATGGGTGCGGCCAAGTTGGTCGTCTTTGCCAATGCGGTAGAGGACAATCCTTTCATGGCAGGCGCTTTTCACGGTGTCGGTGAAGCAGATGTGGTCATCAATGTCGGTGTTTCTGGACCAGGTGTTGTCAAGCGAGCCTTGGAAAAGGTCCGTGGTGAGAGCTTTGACGTGGTCGCTGAAACAGTCAAGAAAACAGCCTTCAAAATTACCCGTATCGGCCAGTTGGTCGGTCAGATGGCCAGCGAGCGTCTGGGCGTCAAGTTCGGGATTGTTGACTTGAGTCTGGCTCCAACACCGGCGGTCGGGGATTCAGTGGCCCGTGTCTTGGAAGAAATGGGCTTGGAAACAGTTGGTACTCATGGCACGACAGCGGCGCTTGCCCTGCTCAATGACCAAGTCAAAAAAGGCGGTGTCATGGCCTGTAATCAGGTTGGCGGACTGTCTGGTGCTTTCATTCCTGTGTCAGAAGACGAGGGCATGATTGCAGCTGTGCAGAATGGCTCGCTCAATCTAGAAAAGCTAGAAGCTATGACAGCTATCTGCTCGGTAGGTTTGGATATGATTGCCATTCCAGAGGCGACACCTGCTGAAACCATTGCGGCCATGATTGCGGATGAAGCGGCGATTGGTGTTATCAATCAAAAGACGACAGCTGTGCGGATTATTCCAAAGGGCAAGGAAGGCGATATGATTGAATTTGGCGGGCTCTTGGGAACAGCTCCGGTCATGAAGGTCAATCAGGCTTCGTCAGCAGCCTTTATCGCGCGGGGGGGTCAAATTCCAGCGCCCATTCACAGCTTTAAAAATTAAAAAGCTAGATTTGAAACAGCTTTTAAGAAAGCATTATAAAGGACAGCTATTCAGTTTCCGAGTAGGAGTTTGCGGGATTGAGTCTAGCTGGATGCTTGAAATGTCGGGGATTATAAGGAGATTGTTTAGGGTATGAATAAAAGAGAGCTAGCTGAGCTGGCCCTTGATTTAGGTTTGGATTTTGATAAAGAGAGCGGCATTATATATGGCCGTAGAAGGGATTATGCTTTTTATCTAGAGACCATAACAGATGGCGATGAATTTGCGATTTTCTTTTCAGTCAGATGTGAGCAGGGTTATATCGGCCGAGATACCTTGGAAGCTCTGATCAACGATTCCGAAGTTTTGATTGATTTTGAGAGAGCTGGCTATAGCCTAGCCTGTCAGATTTTGGCAGATCAGGATCGGGATCTGCTGCCGGATATTTTGGAGGAGGCTATCGAAGACTGCACCCGCTACTTTGAGGAGCAAGGGCTGGTTAGCGCCTGTGAGAAAACCGGTGAAACCGGAGATGTAGATTTGTATCAGTTCAAAGGAGATTGGCTCTTTCTCACGCCATCTAGCTATGAGCGAATGCTTTCCATCTCACAAGATAATGTGACAAAGCGCTCCCTTCCTCATCAAAGTCCGCAGAAAATACATTATTTCCTGGGGATTGTCGGGGCTTTCTTGACTAGCTTGCTTGGTGCATACCTTGTCTTCTTCCTGACAGGTGCATCCTTGGCTATGGGCTTCCTATCAGGTTTTACACTGCTATTTAGCATTGCTTGCTATGAAAAGTTTGTCAAAGGGATTTCTGTTTTAGGAATTGTGGCAAGTTTCTTTTTTACTTTAACGATGAGCTTTTTAGCTGTTCAAATTGGTTATGCCAATTCTTTTTACCAAGGGGAAGGCAATATTTTGCAAGCTGTTATCGCTATTAATACAGCCGCTTTATCCGGACAGTTTGGTCTTAATTATTGGCTCCATTATCCGTTCATTGTTCTTGGATGTGTCAGTGCTGTAAAAGTTCATATTCAGTCTCTATAGTTGATTAGATGCTGATTTCACGGTGAGCCGCTGTCTACCATAGCGGAGAACTGAATTCTTCCTCTTCTTTATCCTAAAGAATTCGAAGGCCTTTTTCAAAATTTACTATAACAAACAAAAATAAAAGAGGTAAACTATGTCAAAAACAAGACTCTATGTTATCCGTCATGGCAAGACCATGTTTAATACTATCGGCCGGGCACAGGGCTGGTCTGATACGCCGCTGACTGCCGAAGGCGAGCGCGGTATTCGTGAGCTGGGTATCGGATTGCGAGAGTCTAGCTTGCCTTTTATCAAGGCTTTTTCCAGTGATAGCGGCAGGACCATTCAGACCATGGGGATTATCCTAGAAGAGCTGGGTCTGACTGGTCAGATTCCCTATCGCTATGACAAGCGCATCCGGGAGTGGTGTTTCGGAAGTTTTGATGGTGCCTATGGGGGTGAGCTCTTTCATGGCGTTATCCCACGAGTTCTTAAGACGGATAATTACAAAGAGCTCAGTTGGCCGGATTTGGCGAATGGTCTGGTAGAAGTGGATTCGGCTGGCTGGGCTGAGCCTTGGGACAAGCTTAGCGGTCGGATTTTAGAAGGATTTGAAGCCATTGCTAGAGAGGTGGAGTCCTCTGGCGGCGGCAATGCTCTGGTCGTCAGCCACAGCATGACCATTGGTACTTTGGCTTATCTGGTTGATGAGAATATCACGAAAAATCCTAATGTCGACAATGGCAGTGTCACAGTGTTGGAGTATGAAAATAGTCGCTTCAGCATTCAAGCTCTGGGCGATGTGTCTTACCGTCAGATCGGAGCAGCTATATTGGACCGAGAAAATCAAGAATGAGCGGGAGTTTTGAGACTCCTGCTTTTTGCTTTGAATGCCAGATGGCGCCAATTTCTTTATAAAATGGTATAATATGAAAAGAATAACGGAGGAAATGAAATGGCAAAAACTAGATTATACTTGGTTCGTCATGGCAAAACCATGTTTAATACTATCGGCCGGGCTCAAGGCTGGTCTGATACCCCTTTGACTGAAGTTGGGGAACGTGGCATTCATGAGTTGGGCCTTGGCCTGAGAGAAGCTGGGCTTGATTTCAAAATGGCCCGCTCCAGCGACAGCGGCCGGACTATTCAGACCATGGGCATTATTCTAGAGGAACTGGGCCTAACTGGTCAGATTCCTTATACCTTTGACAAGCGGATTCGTGAATGGTGCTTTGGCAGTTTTGATGGAGGTTATGATGGAGAGCTCTTTATGGGTGTGATGCCCCGGGTTTTCAATATTGAGCATGTCCATCAGCTCAGCTATGCTGAGCTAGCAGAAGGTCTTGTAGAAGTTGATACAGCGGGCTGGGCGGAAAACTGGGAAAAGCTCAGCGGCCGAATCTGGGAAGGTTTTTCAGCCATAGCTGAGGAACTGGAAGCTGTTGGCGGCGGCAATGCTCTTGTAGTCAGCCACGGCATGACCATTGGGACCTTTGTTTATCTAATCAACCGAACTCAGCCTCATGGTTTGGACAACGGCAGTGTGACGGTTGTAGACTATGAAGACGGTAAATTCACAGTAGCTTGCATCGGAGATATGTCTTATCGTGAGACCGGTGCTGAAGTAATGGAGGAAGAAGTTGAAACGCGCTAAACATCGCAAAGAAAAGAGAAAATCGAAGTCTAAAAAGATTGGGTTGACGTTTTTGTTGTTAATCGTCTTGTGTCTGGCAGCTGGAGGGACGGCGATTTATTTCCGTCCGTCCTTGTTACAAGATCTGCTTGCAAAGATTCAGTTTTCGGGTTCGTCTAGCAGTTCTGCTACGAAGGGCACTTCTAGCTCAGAGAGTTCGCAGTCGGATTTGCCCAAGGTGTCATCTGCTGACTGGAATTTGATTTTGGTCAATCGTGACAACCAGCAAGAAGAAAAAACACCTGATCTGACTCAGATTGGAGAGATCCAGGTGGACAGTCGCATTGCTGAAAATACTCGGCAATTTCTAGCAGCAGCCCAAGCAATAGCTCCTGAAGAAACTTTAATCTCTGGCTATCGTAGCCGAGCTGAGCAGGAGGAACTCTATAACGAAAAAGTTGCTGGGGAAGTCGCCAAAGGCTTGTCAAATGAAGAAGCAGTCAGCATCGTGCTGAAGCAGGTGCAGCTTCCAGGAGCCAGCGAACATCAAACGGGCTTGGCTATTGATATGAGTGTCCCAGAAGGTCAGGAGGATGAACTGGCAGCCAAGATTGCTGAGCTAGCTCCGCAATATGGCTTTGTCCTTCGCTATCCGGATGGCAAGAGTGATATTACTGGAGTTGATTTTGAGAACTGGCATTACCGCTATGTCGGTGTGGAGAATGCCCAATATATGCAGAAGCATAATCTGGTTCTGGAAGAATATATCGCCCTGCTTAAGGCAGCTGGAAAATAAACAACTAAGTCAGGTGTTCCTGGCTTTTTTTATGCAAATTTATCAGGAGTCAGGTCACTAATCACGTTTGCTTCAGATTTAAAGCAGGTTTAGCTACAAGTATTGAAAGATAAAAATGAATCACTTTTTGTAAAAAATATTTATAAAATCTTGACAACTATATCGGACTGCGATATAATTTTTGTATCAAGGTTCGATATATCGAGATGAAAGTGAGATGAAAAGATGAGTGGATTGACAGAAAAGCTTAGGAGAGTCTATGTGCCAATGACAGAGACAGGTTTTTATATCCTTTTCTGTCTTCAGAAAGAGAGGCATGGATACAGTATTACTCAAAAAGTCAAGGAGCTGACAGAAGGACAGCTATCTATCAGCCCGGGAACCATGTACGGAACCTTGGCAAAGATGGAGAAAGATGGTCTGATTGTCTTTGTTCGTGAGGAAGAAAAGAGAAAACTCTATTCTATCACGGAGCTTGGAAGACAGATTTTAGAGTTGGAAATCCAGCGGATTGAGCGCCTTTACCGAAATAGTAAGGAGGAAGTTTGATGGAAAAGAAAATTGTCTATAAAATCTTTACCATTGCAGACTATGACAGAGAAGCGGCTTATTTTAAAAAAATGCATAGCCAAGGCTGGAAATTGAAAAAAGTAAGTTATTCTCCCTTTCTTGTTGCGGTTCGCTATACTTTTGAAGCCTGTCCGCCTCAGGAAGTGGCCTATCAATTAGATTTTTGCCCCATAAAGAAGGCGGAGCAAGAATCCTATTATCAACTGTTTGAGGATTGTGGCTGGGAACATATTGCAAACTTTAATCAGTTTTCTTATTTCCGCAAGCCAGTTTCTCGGATTGATGCAGACAGTGATCTTGAAATCTATAATGACGCTTGGTCTAAGCTAGAAATGGTCAAGCGTTTGCTTGTATGGAGGTTTTTGCCAGCCATCATGGTTTTGTGTGTCACTACCTATCTCATTCTAGATATTTTCCAGAAGAGTTTGAAAGCAAGTCTATTATTCAAATCAATCTTAGCAATAGACTGTGTCATATTGCTCATTCTGTTCTGTCAACTGGTTTATATTGCCTTGCGTTTTTGGAAAATGAGGCAGGAACTGAAAGACTGATTACAGCTTTGTTAAATATTGTTGTGAAAGCGAGGAAAACAATGAAAAAGACCATTATTGAAGTGCAAGGCTTGAAAAAGAAGTTCAAGGAACAAGAAGCCTTGGCAGGAATTGATTTTTCTATCCGAGAGGGAGAGATTTTTGGATTCCTAGGGCCTTCTGGATCTGGTAAAACAACGACCATCAATATTTTGACTGGTCAGTTGTCTGCAGATGCTGGGACAGCTCATGTGCTGTCTGCACCGGTTGAGGATTTAAAGGCAGAAGTTCTAGAGCAGATAGGGATTGTCAGCGATGGCAGTGGTTTTTATGAAAAGATGTCACTTTATAAGAATCTCAAGGCTTATGCTATGCTCTTTGGGGTTAAGATGCTAGAAGTCGATGAACTTCTTCAAAAAGTGGGCCTCTATGATAGTCGCAACAAGGTGGCGGAAAAACTATCTACCGGTATGAAGCAGCGGATGTTACTGGTCCGTGCCTTGATTAATCGACCTAAACTGCTCTTCTTGGATGAGCCAACCAGTGGCTTGGATCCATCAACCTCTCGGACCATTCACGAATTGTTGCTGGAACTAAAAGCACAGGGGACAACTATTTTTCTGACGACTCATGATATGCAGGAAGCTACCCTCTTGTGTGATCGCCTAGCCTTGCTAAGTAAAGGAAAACTAGTCGAAGTGGGCAGTCCACATGATATTATCCAAAAGTATAATACGGATAAGAAGGTTCGTTTAGAATATGTAGATTTGACGGCGAAGACGGTGGCCTTTGAGGAACTGCAGGGAGGCTTGGATTTGTCCGATGTTATCAGTATTCATTCCTGCGAACCAACTTTGGAAGATGTTTTCATCACTTTGACAGGAGGTACCTTAAATGTCTAATAAATTCAAAGGTATGATTTGGCTGAGAGGTCAAGTGACGCTAGCTAATAAAAGTATCCTATTGCAGGTTTTTATGCCGATTTTCCTCATTTTTCTCTATAAATTTATTTTTTCTCTGAATGGAGCGGAGCAGGAAATTGGAGGAGAAAAGCTGGCTACTTTATTACTGAATATTTCTTTACCTTTCTCTCTAGCCATGTCAGTTGGAACACCCATTATCATCATCTTAGCTGAGGAAAGAGAAAAACATAATTTGCAAAGTTTGCGCTTGGCTGGTGTGACAGCTGGTCAATACATTCTCTCTGCTTTAATCTGGCCAGCGATTATTGGGTTTTTTTATATCGTCATTACCCCACTTTTGGTTGGAGCTAAGCTTTCTAATCATCTGTTCAGCTATAGTTTGGTTCTCTTATTGACCATGCTGGTCTTAATTTTCTTCTTTTTAATGGTTGGTCTTTTTTGTAAAAATCAGGTCATGGCACAATCCCTTAGTGTTCCAGCTATGCTCTTGGCGGCATTTATTCCTATGTTTTCAAACATGAGCGAGGAGTTATTTAAAGTGCTGCGTTATAGCTTTATGGGGCTCTTTAGTAGTTATATGAAAGATTGGTCTCAATTCCATTTATGGAGCGGAGAATTTTTGGCTCTGCTAGTTTGGTTGCTTCTTTTTGCAGGAATTTCTTTCTATTTGATGCGCCATTTGCAAATCTTGGAGGATTAATCTAGGTCGCCAGACTGATTTTTAGCACTCTTGTAAAAAGAGTGCTATTTTTTTGAGTTTTTGTCTTGACTTTGGTGTGGAAGAGTGTATAATAGAATCATGAGTTAGCACTCGGGGTGATTGAGTGCTAATCGACAGCAGAATCTTGATTGGAGGTGATGCCGTGGTCACGGAGCGTCAAAATGAGATTTTGAATTTGATTATTGATATCTTTACCAAGACTCACGAGCCGGTCGGCTCCAAAGCCCTGCAGGATTCCATCAATTCCAGTAGTGCCACCATCCGCAACGATATGGCGGCTTTGGAAAAGCAGGGGCTTCTGGAAAAGGCGCATACGTCCAGCGGCCGTAAGCCTAGCGTGGCTGGTTTTCAATACTTTGTCAAGCATTCTCTGTCCTTTGATCGTCTCGCTGAGAATGAACTCTATGAGGTTATCAAAGCCTTTGACCATGAATTTTTCAACTTGGAGGACATTCTTCAACAGGCAGCGGATCTTTTGACTAAGCTCAGTGGATGCACGGTTGTTGCACTGGATGTAGAACCCAGTCGGCAGCGCTTGACAGCTTTTGACATCGTTGTGCTCAGTCAGCATACGGCTCTGGCGGTCTTCACCTTGGATGAGTCCAATACCATCACCAGTCAGTTTATGATTCCGCGCAACTTTCTAAGAGAAGACCTGGATAGGCTTAAAGGCTTAGTAAGGGAGCGGTTCTTGGGACAGACAGTGCTGGACATCCATTACAAGATTCGGACGGAAATTCCGCAGATTATCCAACGCTATTTCACTACGACGGACAATGTCATTCAGCTCTTTGAGCATATCTTTGGTGATATTTTCAAGGAAAATGTGATTCTGTCTGGCAAGGTTCAGCTCTTGGAATTTTCAGATCTGTCAGCTTATCAGTTTTTTGATGACGCGCAGAAAGTAGCCTTTGAAATTCGCGACAGTTTGGCCGAAGATCAGATGCAAAGCGTGCGCGTGGCAGACAGTAGAGAAAGTTGTTTGGCTGATTTGACGCTGATTTCCAGCAAATTCTTGATTCCTTATCGAGGATTTGGGGTGTTGGCAGTTGTCGGTCCGGTCAATCTTGACTACCAACGGCTGGTCAGTCAGATGAATGTCGTCAACCGCGTACTGACCATGAAACTAACCGACTTCTATCGCTATCTGAGCAGTAATCACTATGAAGTCCACTAAATATAGTATAAATATTCCTAAAAAGGAGGTGCCTTGTGGCAAAGCATAAACAAGAAGAACATCCAGAAGATGTAGAAGTAAAAGAGGAAGCTGTAGAAACAGCTGAGCAAGCTGAATCAGCAAGCCCTGAAAAATCAGAATTAGAATTAGCTAATGAACGGGCAGAAGATTTTGAAAACAAATATCTCCGTGCTCATGCAGAAATGCAGAACATCCAGCGCCGAGCAAATGAAGAACGCCAGCAGCTGCAAAGATACCGCAGTCAGGATCTGGCAAAAGCTATTTTGCCTTCGATAGATAATCTGGAGCGCGCGCTTGCCGTTGAAGGTCTGACAGATGATGTTAAAAAAGGACTGGAAATGGTGCAGGAAAGCTTGATTCATGCTCTCAAAGAAGAGGGTATCGAAGAAATTCCAGCTGACGGAGATTTTGACCATAACTATCACATAGCCATTCAAACCGTTCCAGCTGACGATGAGCACCCAGCTGACACTATCGCGCAGGTCTTCCAAAAAGGCTACAAACTTCATGACCGTATCCTTAGACCCGCTATGGTGGTTGTTTATAACTAGGAGGTAAGTCAGAAATCTTTGATTTCGTTGAAGCACCCCCGCAAGGGTGATTAGGCTGATCACGAGCGTTTGCGAAGTGAACTGCCAATCAGCTACTGCGTATAATTTCGACTTCTCGTGTCATAACTTACATAATAGAAAACTTGTCCGAAACGACAATAAACTATGAAGAAAGATAAAAAATTGTTCAGCTTTGCAATAGTGAGCGAAGCGAACCAAAGAGTATTGAAAATAAAATTAAAGTAAAAAGAGGTAAAAACATGTCTAAAATTATCGGTATTGACTTAGGTACAACAAACTCAGCAGTTGCAGTTCTTGAAGGAACTGAAAGCAAAATCATCGCAAACCCAGAAGGAAATCGTACAACACCATCTGTAGTGTCATTCAAAAATGGTGAAATCATTGTTGGTGATGCGGCAAAACGTCAAGCAGTAACAAATCCAGATACAATCATTTCCATCAAATCAAAAATGGGAACATCTGAAAAAGTAGCTGCTAATGGTAAAGAATACACTCCGCAAGAAATCTCAGCTATGATTCTGCAATACTTGAAAGGTTATGCAGAAGAATACCTTGGTGAAAAAGTAAGCAAAGCAGTTATCACAGTACCAGCTTACTTTAACGATGCACAACGTCAAGCGACTAAAGATGCTGGTAAAATCGCTGGTCTTGAAGTAGAACGTATCGTCAACGAACCAACTGCAGCAGCCCTTGCTTACGGTCTTGACAAACAAGATAAAGAAGAAAAGATCTTGGTCTTTGACTTGGGTGGCGGTACCTTTGACGTTTCAATCCTTGAGTTGGGTGATGGCGTCTTTGATGTACTGGCAACTGCAGGTGATAACAAACTCGGTGGTGACGACTTTGACCAAAAGATTATCGACCACATGGTGGCTGAGTTCAAGAAAGAGAACGGCATCGACTTGTCAAATGATAAGATGGCGCTTCAGCGTTTGAAAGATGCAGCTGAAAAGGCTAAGAAAGACCTTTCAGGTGTAACTTCTACTCAAATCAGCTTGCCGTTTATCACAGCTGGCGACGCTGGACCTCTCCACTTGGAAATGACTCTGACTCGTGCTAAATTTGACGATTTGACTCGTGACTTGGTAGAGCGCACTAAAGAACCAGTTCGTCGTGCTCTTTCTGACGCAGGTTTGAGCTTGTCAGAAATTGACGAAGTAATCTTGGTTGGTGGTTCAACTCGTATTCCGGCTGTTGTAGAAGCTGTTAAGGCTGAAACTGGTAAAGAACCAAACAAATCAGTGAACCCTGACGAAGTAGTTGCCATGGGTGCTGCTATCCAAGGTGGTGTTATCACTGGTGATGTCAAAGACGTTGTCCTTCTTGACGTGACACCATTGTCACTTGGTATCGAAACAATGGGTGGCGTCTTCACTAAGCTGATTGACCGCAACACAACGATTCCAACTTCTAAATCACAAGTCTTCTCTACAGCAGCGGACAACCAACCAGCCGTTGATATCCATGTTCTTCAAGGTGAACGCCCAATGGCAGCGGATAACAAGACTCTGGGACGCTTCCAATTGACTGATATCCCAGCTGCTCCTCGTGGAATCCCTCAAATCGAAGTAACCTTTGACATCGACAAGAACGGTATCGTATCTGTTAAAGCTAAAGACCTTGGAACTCAAAAAGAACAACACATTGTCATCCAATCTAACAGCGGCCTGACTGACGAAGAAATCGACCGCATGATGAAGGATGCAGAAGCGAATGCAGAAGCAGATAAGAAACGTAAAGAAGAAGTAGACCTTCGTAACGAAGTTGACCAAGCTATTTTTGCGACTGAAAAGACTATCAAGGAAACTGAAGGTAAAGGCTTCGATGCAGAGCGTGACGCAGCCCAAGCTGCTCTTGATGAACTTAAGAAAGCGCAAGAAGATAATAACTTGGACGACATGAAAGTGAAATTGGAAGCTCTTAACGAAAAAGCTCAAGCGCTAGCAGTGAAACTCTACGAACAAGCTGCTGCAGCTCAACAAGCCCAAGCAGGAGCAGAAGGAGCTGAAAACGCTGGCTCAACCAAGGCGGATGATGATGTCGTAGACGGAGAGTTTACGGAGAAATAGGCGGTGAGACAGAACTAAAAATTGAAAGTTTTTAGTTCGTAGTCGAACCCCCGCGAGGATGATTAGGATTTTTGGGAGTCTGAAAGACGAACCTAAAATCCAATCAGCTACCGCGTCAAAAATTTTTCGAAAAATATTGTTTTGAAAATTTCACATCGTAATGATAGGAAGAAATCCAGAGGTTGCAACCCAGCCTCTGTTTTTCGCTAAACTAGAGGGTGACGCTTATGAAGAAAGTGCTCTGTTTAATTTATCCTAATTTTTCACTTTATGAAGTAGTTGGTCTGACCAGTACTTTAGATCTATCTTTTGGTGTTGAGGTTGATTATGCTGGTTCAGATAGAAATGTCATAATATCGGAAGATGGATTAGCCTGTCAACCTACTAGAACATTGGATGAAGTAGTCATCGGAGACTATTCTTGTGTCATTTTGCCAGGAATGATAAATATCGTCCCTGCTTTGCATGATGAAAAATTGATTTCTTTCCTAAAAAGTTTGAAGCAGCAAGAAGTTTTAATTGCAGCTATTTCCTCAGCTCCCATTTTATTGGCGAAAGCAAGTTTGTTGAAGGACACTAGATTTACTGGTGGGATTTGGCAAAACTTTTTTGACTATTTTGAATTTTTTCTTAGGAGAAATTTCAAAGCTCAAGCTGTTCTGCAAGATAAAAACATCATTACAGCTGTTGGCTTTGCACATCAAGCGTTTGCGAGAAAAGTGATTCTTAGTCTAGATTTGGTAGATAATGCTGACAACTATTTTAAAGAACGGAATCAGTATTCGGAAGAGGACTTGATATTCGCTTTATCAGAAGAAGAGTTTGCTGAAATGAAGCATGAATTTGAAAATACCCTCTAATCAATATTTTCTATAAATTAAAGAAAGGAACATAGGTGTTCACAACTGAACACGGGTTCCAAAAATTCTGACTCAATATAAAAGAAAGGAACTGAACCCGACCTAAATTCTTGGAAAAAAGAGAAATCAGCCTAGGAGCATTGCTCCGTCGTCTGATTTCCTATTTTTCAGTCGAATTTTACGGTCTTGGTATCTTACATGAACAATACAGAATTTTATGACCGTCTAGGTGTCTCTAAGAATGCTTCTCAGGATGAGATTAAGAGAGCCTATCGGAAATTATCTAAAAAGTATCACCCCGATATTAATAAGGAAGCTGGGGCGGAGGACAAATATAAAGAAGTCCAAGAGGCTTATGAAACGCTGAGCGACGAGCAAAAGCGGGCAGCCTATGATCAATACGGCGCAGCGGGAGCTAATGGTGGCTTTGGCGGTGGTGCAGGCGGCTTCGGTGGCTTTGATGGATCCGGCTTTGGCGGCTTTGAAGACATCTTCTCTAGCTTCTTTGGTGGCGGTGCTTCGCGTAATCCTAATGCTCCGCGCCAAGGGGACGATCTTCAGTATCGTGTGAATCTCCGCTTTGAAGAAGCCATTTTCGGGGCTGAGAAGGAAATCAAGTATAACCGTGAAGCGACTTGTCGTACCTGCGACGGGTCTGGTGCTAAGCCAGGGACTAGTCCTGTTACCTGTGGCCGCTGTCATGGCTCAGGTGTCATCAATGTTGATACCCAGACACCGCTTGGCATGATGCGTCGGCAAGTGACCTGTGATGTCTGTCACGGCCGAGGAAAAGAAATCAAAAATCCTTGTGAAACCTGTCATGGAACGGGGCATGAGAAACAGGCTCATAGCGTCAAGGTCAAAATCCCTGCTGGTGTGGAAACTGGTCAGCAGGTCCGTCTGTCTGGTCAAGGCGAGGCGGGCTTTAATGGTGGTCCTTATGGTGACCTTTATGTCGTGGTCCAAGTTGAGCCGAGTGATAAGTTTGAGCGAGATGGGTCTACCATTTACTACAAGCTCAATCTCAACTTTGTCCAAGCAGCTCTTGGTGACAGCGTGGATATTCCAACTGTTCACGGGGATGTCGAGCTGAATATACCAGAAGGAACACAGACTGGCAAGCGTTTCCGTCTGCGTGGTAAGGGAGCACCGAGTCTGCGTGGTGGAAGCATGGGTGACCAGTATGTTACTGTCAATGTTGTGACGCCGACTGGCCTCAACGATCGCCAAAAAGCAGCCCTCAAAGAATTTGCGGAAGCTGGTAATATCTCGGTCAATCCTAAGAAAAAAGGCTTCTTCGACAAAATGAAAGATGCCTTGGAAGATTTGTAATCATATAAAAAGGAGCAGCCTAACGTGTCAAGCCCCAGTTAAACTGGACAGTAAAAAAGTACATTATTGATGAAGGTATGACTCCCTGAATTCCACAGGGGTCATACCTTTTAATTTTTCTTGCGGTCTATCAAAGTTATACCACTGAATATAGTAGCTAATTTGTTGGATTAACTCATCTCTAGTTTCTGGTTTGTGAAGGCTAAGTGACTCACTCTTTAAATGAGAGAAGAAATTCTCACAACAAGCATTGTCATAACAGTTTCCTCTTCCTGAGTGAGAGATTGTTACGCCGTAGGCATCTAATTTTCTTAAGTATTGGACGTTTGTATATTGAAAGCCTTGATCTGAATGGAGAATACAAGATTGGGTCATATCCCATGTTTCATTAAAGACCAAATCTAAATTATCAAAAACAAGACGATTATCATTGAAATCGGAAAGCTGATAGGCTAGAATAGAGTTGTCATATAAGTCTTTTATGACACTTAGAAACATCCGTCCATTTTTGTAATAGACATAACTAACGTCTGTCACGAGTTTTTGGTTGGGACGAGATGCTTCAAACCTGCGGGCAAGCACGTTATAGTGGACGTGTCTTGCCTTTTCGTTTATCTCACCTTGTGTACAAGAGTCATATTTTTTCTTGCGAATGGGAGATTTGAGCCCTAAGATTCTCATATAACGATGAATGGTTTTTGGATTATGATAGATATTTTTTTGGCGTTGGAGTTGCCGCTAATGATAGCGATAGCCCTTAGGCTGCTCTTTGAAAGATGCTGTAAGGTGTTCAGCTAAATTCCAATCAAACGCTTTATAATCTGGTTTGCCATTTTTTAGCCATAGATAATAAGACGAGCGAGGAAATCCAAAATAAGCACACATAGCCACTACTGAATAACGATCTTTTAATTTGTGAACCACTCGATACTGGGCACTTCTCACTTCTTGAGGAGTGCCCTTAAAGTTTTTAAAATATCATTTTCCATCCTAAGATATTTATTTTGTTCCTCTAATGTCATATCTTCTAGTTTGACAGACTTTGGACGACTGACAGATGATTTTCCTCGTAAATCTTGTTTCAGAAGATCGGGATTTTTGCGATACTTTTTAACCCAGTTCTCTACCTGGCTTTTGGATTTTAAGCCATATTTTCGTGCAATTAATGTTAGTCCTCCACTTTTCCCACTTAAGTAATCTTCTACTACTTGGAGTTTAAAATCTGGATGGTATGTAGTGAATTGACTTCCTTTTTTTGCCATAAGAAAAGAACCTCCTTATAAGA
>NZ_JAKZJI010000029.1:0-16794 GCF_031142805.1 Streptococcus sp. IsoGale022
TCTCGTCGCTTTGAATATCAAAAAGGAGAGAACCTATCCAGTTCTCTCCAGGGTATGACTTTTCGTTAACCCACTACAGTTGACAAAGAGCCTTTTATTGTTTATAGATCATGGTAATGTGAGGCGTCGATTCAAAAATAAAGGGTTGACCAACCGCCTTAAAGCCATACTTTTCATAGAGAGCAGCCACCTGCTCCTGAGCCTCTATTTCAATTTCCTTTCCTGGCCATTTTTCAGCACATAATTGTAAGATCTCTCTGATAAGCTGTCCTCCTAAGCCCTGTCCTCGTACAGACCCAGCTGTGACTACTCGACCAAAGACTAAATGCTCTCCCTCTTCAAAGACCCGAGCATAAGCATCGATTTCCCCTTTTTCATTAGCATGGTAAACGTGCACTGCTTCTAGGTCCTTCTCATCCAGTTCATGATAAATGCGCTCCTGTTCCACCACAAAGGTGTCAATGCGCAATTTCAAGATTTGATAAAATTCTATCGGGTTCAACTCTGTTAATTTTTTCCTAGACCACATACTTGTTTCCTCTAACTTTTTAATGTATAATAAATGCAAATGCAACTATAAAGGAGTTCCTATGGATTACCGTCAACTTTTCCGACAAATGGGCTTTATTTCTAGACAGGCTATGATGAAAATGAATCAGAAAGCCAGTAACTATGGCCTAGACAATAATTTGTTTCTACTGCTCATTCGCATCGTCGAAAATGAAGGCCTCAGCCAATCACAACTGGCAGAGATGGTGCAGATTGACAAGACTACCCTCAGCCGATCCCTAGGAAAGCTGGAAGATAGGGGCTTAATTATCAAAAAGACCAAAGCTCAAAATAAGAAGTTCAAAGAGCTCTATCCTAGCAATCAGGCTCTCAAACTCTACGACCAGCTAATTGGCTTTGAAAATACTTATACCAGTCAGGCTCTGCAGCAACTGACTTCCTCTGAGCTCTTTCAGCTCCAAAACATTCTAGCTAAAATAGATACTCCTAATGTATAAGTAGTATAACAGAAAACAGTTGCAAACGCAACTGTTTGTGTTTTCTAATTTAGTTTTAATTTAACAAATTAACAAATTTTCAAATCAATCCATCTATCTAAAAAATGGCTTACCACTAAAGGGCAAAGCCATTTTTTATTTTGGAAACTTACTTGCTCTCAAAGCCTTCTGAGACAGCTTGAGCAAAGTTTTCTTCTAAAATTTCTGCACAGTGGTCACAGACAAGGGCTTGATAACTGCGCTCTTTAACTGTTGTGTCAATGCGACGGCAGCGATCACAGACTTGCCCCTGCGCATGCTCTACGACAAAAGCCACATCTTCAAAGACTAGAGCGCCTTCTGGAGCAGGTCCTTCAGCAATCGTTAATTGAGAAACGATAAGAAGCTGAGCCACATCGCTATTGACTGCTTCCAGCAAGGTCTTGATGACTTCATTCGGATAGACAGTCAGGTGTGCTTCCAATGATTTCCCGATAACCTTTTCATTGCGGGCTTCTTCCAAGGCTTTCTGAGCCTGACTGCGGAAATCCATAAAGGCGGCCCAAGTGTCCAAGATTTCTTCTTGATTTGGGAAAGTCTGAGCTTCTGGCATTTCGGATAACTGAACAAATTCTTCCTTTTCGTGCTCTAGGTAAGACCAGATTTCTTCTGCCGTGTGCGGCAAGATTGGAGTCAGAAGCTTGGTGATTTTAACCAAAATATCATAGAAGACAGTCTGCATCTGACGTCGTTCCAATGATTTAGCTGCTTCGATATAGACGACATCTTTGGCAAAGTCCAGATAGAAAGCGGACAAGTCAACGGTCACAAAGTTGACAATCGCTTTATAAATAGTCAGAAACTCAAAGTCTGCGTAAGCCTTGCGAATAGTCTCTACTAATTGATTGAAGCGGATAGTCATGTATTTATCAACAGAACGAAGTTCTTCGTAAGCTACAGCATCCTCAACCGGATTAAAGTCAGAGGTGTTGGCAATCAAGAAACGCAAGGTATTCCGAATCTTACGGTAGGTTTCAGAAACTTGGCTCAAGATATCCATAGAGATACGTACGTCGTTACTAGAGTCTACACTGGTTACCCAGAGACGCAAGATTTCTGCACCAAATTGTTTTTCCACGTCACTTGGAGCAATGGTATTCCCAAGGGATTTAGACATCTTTTCACCCTTACCATCTAGGGCAAATCCTTGTGACAAGATTTGTTTGTAAGGGGCCACGCCATGGTTAGCAACTGATGTGATAAGAGATGAGTTGAACCAACCACGGTATTGGTCTGAACCTTCTAGATAAAGATCAGCCGGGTAAGTCAATTCCGGACGGTTGATCACTACCCCATTCCATGATGAACCTGAGTCAAACCAAACGTCCATGATGTCCGTTTCCTTGGTAAATTCGCCGTTTGGAGAACCTGGATGAGTAAATCCTTCTGGTAAGAGGTCTTTTGCTTCACGCTTCCACCAGACGATAGAGCCGTGCTCCTCAAAAAGCTGAGCCACGTGTTCGATGGTTTCTGCTGTCATGATTGGTGTTCCGTCTTCGGCATAGAAGATTGGAAGCGGAACTCCCCAAGCCCGCTGACGAGAGATAACCCAGTCACCGCGGTCACGAATCATATTGTAGAGACGTACTTTCCCCCATTCAGAATGGAATTTAACCTTGTCAATTTCATCTAAAATTTCTTGACGGAATTTAGAAACAGATGCAAACCACTGTGGTACTGCCCGCCAGATGATTGGCTTCTTAGTACGCCAGTCAAATGGATAAGAGTGAGAAATTTCTTCCTGAGCAAGGAGCAAATCACCAAGCTTTTCAATAACCGTTGGCACAACCTTATCATAGAACTGGCCTTCAAAGTCAGGACCAGCATTTTCCATCATGATACCGCGCTCATTGACTGTCACAGCAACTTCCAGTCCATTGGCTACACCGACATGGTAGTCGTCCTCACCAAAACCAGGCGCTGTATGAACAATACCGGTACCAGAGTCAGTCGTAACGTGGTCACCCAGGATAACAAGTTCATCTACAGCAGTATCCCATGGGTGAACTGTCACGATGTGGTTTAATTCTTGACCACGGTAGGTATCCAAAACTTGAACATCAGCCCAGCCAAATTTCTCAGACAAACTATTCAACAATTCAGACGCTACAATAAACTTGCGACTTTCACCCGCAGGCTGAACCAAAACGTAGTCAATATCTGCTCCTACAGTCAAACCGCGAGAGGCTGTAATGGTAAATGGAGTTGTTGTCCATACGACAATGTAAGTATCTGTGTCCAAGACCCCTTTGCCATCTTTGACACGGTTAGCATAGTAGAGAGAGGTGGAAACCAAATCATGGTATTCAATTTCCGCTTCAGCCAAAGCTGACTCAGAAGACCAAGACCAGTAAACGGGCTTAGCACCACGGTAAATGTATCCTTTCTTAGCCATTTCACCAAAGACGCGGATCTGAGCGGCTTCATAATCTGGTGTCAAGGTTACATAAGGATTATCCCAGTCACCAGAAACACCCAAACGCTTGAAGTCTTCTTTTTGCTTTTCGACTTGGCTGAGAGCATAGTCCCGACACATATTGAGGTACTCTACCAAGTCCAGCTCTTTGCGCTTAATGCCTTGCTTTGCCAATACCTGCTCGATCGGAAGACCATGCGTATCCCATCCTGGAATGTAGGGCGCATAGTAACCAGCCATAGACTTTGAGCGAACAATGATATCTTTGGAAATCTTATTCATAGCATGGCCGACATGAATATTCCCGTTAGCATAGGGAGGCCCATCATGCAAGATAAAGTGCGGCTTGCCTTCGTTCAGTTCCTGACGACGCTGATAAAGCTTAGCTTCATCCCATTCCTTCTGCCAGATTGGCTCCTTATTTGGAAGACCGGCCCGCATAGGAAAAGCAGTTTTTCCAAGGTTAAGTGTTTCTTTCAGTTTCATTCTATTCCTCTTTATTTTTAAAAATTACAAATTAAAAACCGCAAACTTCTCCAAAAAGGACGAAAATTCGCGGTACCACCTTTGTTTAGGCAAGACAATAGCATAATGCTCCTCTTGCCCCTCTTTGTCCGTAACGTGGACTGCCGTCTCATCCTACTGATTTCAGACGAAAGTTCTGTAAAATGATAGCCCAAGCAAGATGGACTGCAGATCTCTCACCATCATCTGCTCGCTGAAAGTATTTTGCTTGGTCTGTGTTTTTACAATCTTATCTTCTTTAAAATTATAAAATATTTACTGGAACTTTTTGTTCCCCATTTGTATCATCATCGTGATGTTCAGCTTCTGAGCCCTCCTCAGCTGCGTGAGCTTCTATATCTTCATCACTAAGCGGAGAAAAGGCTTGAGTCGCAGCTAATTCACGGTTAGCAGCTTCAATGCGCTCTTGCAGCTCAGCCATTTCTTCTGGAGAAAATTGACGAGTCACATCCACTTCTTCCTCACGAACAACTGCTTCTTCGCCAAGAACCTCAGATACAACTTCCTTGAAAGCTTCATCGCTGGTCTGCAGATAAGTAGCTGTCGGACGAAGGATTTCTTCCCATTCAGACGAATCCACAATGCTGAGTTGGCTCTCAATGGTTGATTTCAAACGTTGATGGAAGACACGTGTTTTGTTTTTCAGTTCTTCTGTTTCAATGGCTACTTTTTTAGCATTGTCAGCTGCCTGACGCAAAATCTCATCAGCCTTGTACTTAGCTCCATCCAACAAATGCTGCGCATCCTGCTCTGCCTGACGAACAATATTCGCAGATCGCTCGTTGGCAGCAACTTTAACGCGCTCAGCCGTATCTTGAGCAATCAAAACAGACTGGCTGAGAGAGTCTTTCATCTCATCAAAATATGTCAGACGTTCTTCCAGATTGCGAATTTTTGCTTCTTTTTCGTGGTTTTCACGAACCAAGTCCTCATAATCACGGACAACGATGTCAAGGAATTCATCTACCTCTTCAACATCATAGCCTCTAAACTTGGTTCCAAAGGATTTATCTTTAATTTCTAATGCTGTAAGTGTCATAGTTCCTCCTCATTTACTAGCTAATAATTCAACGGTTAACTTATGTTTTCCATTCTTGGAAAGGCCATTTTCTCTTAAAACCTTAAATCTTCCAAATCGTCTAACGCTAATCAAGTCTTCAAGCCCGACCTGCTGGCTGGGATTGTCATTAACAGCATAGTTCATTTTCACATGCTTACCAGAAATCAGCTGAGCAGCCTGGCTCCTTGACAACTTAAAAGTGCTGGCTACCAACTTATCCAAGCGAAGACTAGATGCTAAAATTTCTCTGGTGACAACCTGCTTCTGCTCTTTCAGCTGCTCTGCAAAGGAAACTTCCTTTAGTCTGACAGGCATCTTTGCTATTTTAGTGACATGGTCTATAAAATACTGAGCCAGTCTTTTATCTACAAAGAGCTGAGCACGGTCTCCAACCACAAGAATATCGCCAAAGGTCCGTCTTTCAATCCCTAATTGATTGAGCAAGGTCCCCATAATCTGCGAATGACTGATTTTATAAAATTTGCTTGCATAGAAAATTTCCAGCAAGCTCAATTCAAAATCATCCATATTCAGTTGGTAATAAGAAGGCGCCACAAGAACTCTTGCCAGTTCACTTGGAAAATAATCCGAACTAGCAAAGACTTGCACATCATATTGCTTGCCAATATTCTTCAGTATCGAAACCTGATGGGGATTCAGAAAAGACGTTGTTTCAAAGGCATAGGTATCTTGAACCCGCTGAAGCAACTCCAGACTCCTATCAATAAACTCTCGATCCTCATGCGAAAAGTGTTGATATAAATCTTTCATCATAATAACATTAGTAAGATGCTTATTAAATAAAAGACTACACGATTTAAAAGGTTTAAAGCCAGAATTGCAACCCAAACGGTAAAGTCCAGCCCTGCAAACTGCAAGGGAAGACGGCGGAAAAGTTTTAAATACGGTTCTACAATTCGTGTTAGAAACTCTCCGAATTTGGTTTGATAGGCTCCTGGAAACCAAGATAGAAGTGCATAGACAATCAAGGCAATGCTATAAAGATCGAAAAGATTAGAGATGGCACGAATTACAAAATATAACATATCTCTTATCTACTGCGCTTCATATCAAAGTCGAATTCACTGATTTCAACATCGTTTGGCAGGCGGATATCTTCCACATTTACCACTACATTAATCGGAGTCAGCAAATACATAGTGCTTGCAACTTTTTTCAAATTTCCAGCCAAAACATAACGAGCACCGTCTAGGTAGTCTAAACAACGTCGAGCCTGTACCTCAGTCATATACTGGAAGTCAATCAGGATGCTTTCATTAGCCAAAAGCAGGTCAACAATTTCAGTCGCTTCCTCATATCTCCTCGGATAACGAACATCAATCGTAATCTTTTCATCCGCATTTGCACGGTGCTGAGCCAATTCCTGCTGACGTGCATGCAGTCTGGTAATATTCTCTGTCGAAGATTTCTGTTGTGGCTGTGGTTTAGGCTGTGGCTTGGCTGCAGCAACCGGACGAGGAGCTGGCTTGCTCTCTCTGACTGGCTTAGGCTGAACCAATTCAGGCTTCTGCTTAACAGGCGCTGCAGGTCTGCTGACAGTCTGCTCCTGAACCTCAGTCTCATCTCCATCTTCTGTAAAATAATCTATAAATTTATCAAATCTATCTTTTAATGACATATTTCTTTCCTATTTAAAAAATGCTGTACCAATTCTGACATAGGTCGAGCCATGGGCAATTGCTTCTGGATAATCACGGCTCATTCCCATGCTTAATTCAGAAAAGGGCATATTATTTAACTGTTTCTTTTTTAATTCTTTTTGTAGTTGATGAGCCTTTTCAAAAATTTGGTTCAGCTCCTCATGACTAGCTTCAAACGGAGCCATTGTCATCAATCCCACAATTTGAACATTCTCTAATTTTTCAAGTTCAGGCAGGACAAGCTCTAGATCTTCAACCAAAAAGCCATGCTTGCTCTCTTCTTTAGAAATATTCACCTGCAGGAAACATTTAATCACATGTTGGGCTCGTTTGTCAATCTCCTTGGCCAATTTCACAGAATCTAAAGCATGAAAGTAATCAACATAGTTAATCACATCCTTGACTTTTCTCCTCTGCAAACTGCCGATCAGGTGCCAGGTCAGATTCTCATCTTTCAGAGCACGGTACTTTTCTAAAAATTTATCTACCCGATTTTCTCCAATATGCTGAATACCTGTACGGACAAGCTCCTGAGTTGTTTCGCAGTCAACATATTTAGTGACTGCAATGATATTTACTGAATCTTTCAAACGCTGGGCTTGCTCCGCCGCCAGAGCGACGGATTGAAAGACCAACTCTTTATTATTCTGCAAATTCATGATTTAGATTAACGATTTCTGAAGAATGGAGGTGTTTCCAACTCATCATCATCTTCATTAGTTTCTGCATAGCGCTCTACGCGGGCTGAGGAACTTGGTTCTGCCTGACGAACAATCGCTTCACGGCGAAGATCCCAATCACCAAAGGCTGAACCTTTAGGTGTATCCGTTCTTTGACGGCTTGGAGCCGGAATATCAACTGTTTCAGTCATATCAAAGTTTCGTTCAAACTGTCCTGAGCGAACTTCGCGATTTGGCTCAGCTTGCTGCGGACGGCTTGGGCCAGTAGGTTGCTGTGTCTGACGAATACCGCTGACCTTTTCAACCTTGTCCTGACGGACACCGGTAGCCACAACAGTCACGCGGATTTCATCCTTCATGGACTCGTCAATAGCAGTACCGAGCCAGATGTTCACACCATGACCTGCTGCTTGGTTGACAATTTCTGAAGCTTCTTCAGCTTCAATCAAAGTCATATCTAGGCCACCAGTAACGTTGACAATTACGTCCTCTGCGCCATCAATGGTTGTTTCCAAAAGAGGTGAGTAAATAGCTTTGCGAGCAGCTTCGATGACACGTTCTTCACCGCTACCAACACCAATTCCCATCAAAGCATTACCCTTGTCTGCCATAACTGTTTTCACGTCGGCAAAGTCAAGGTTAATCAGTCCTGGGCTGGTAATCAAGTCGGTAATCCCTTGGACACCTTGGCGAAGAACATTATCTGCTTCACTAAGTGCTTCAAGAAGCGGAGTCTTCTTGTCTACAATTTCAAGCAAGTTGTTATTTGAGATAATCAAGAGTGTGTCTACATGCTCGCGAAGTTCATTTATACCCTCTACCGCAAATGTTCCACGCTTGCTCCCTTCAAAACCGAAAGGACGTGTAACTACAGCAACAGTCAGAGCACCAACATTCTTTGCGATACGAGCGATTACTGGAGCAGCACCTGTCCCAGATCCACCACCCATACCAGCAGTGATGAAGACCATATCTGCTCCTTGCAGAGCTTCAGTCAGGACTTCTTCGCTTTCTTCAGCAGCCTTGCGGCCAACTTCAGGCTGACCTCCGGCACCGAGTCCGCGAGTCAGCTTAGGACCAAGCTGAATAACTGTTTCAGCTTTGGCACTGCTAAGAGCTTGAACATCTGTATTTGCTGCGATGAATTCAACACCAGCAACACCTTCATCAATCATTCGGTTGATGGCATTACCGCCACCTCCACCGACACCAATAACTTTAATTACTGCGCCTTGTGCAGCAGCAGCGTCAAATGAAAATGTCATATTCTCTGTATTCTCCTTAATCAAACATTTTGCCAATTAGGTTACGCATCCGATCTGTAATACCGGTTTTTGGTTCTTGGTTTGGCACATCAGCACTGGCAACTGGAACTTCTTGGACCGGATCCTCAGGAATCTCATCAGCTGGTTGAGGTTCAAAGCGTGGTACTGACTGAGCAGGACGCTCAAAGGATACAGGTCGATGGCGCAGTTGCTCATCACCATGAACAGCAACCTGAGCCAGCATATCCACATCTGTTAAGTTTCCGGCATACTCTGACAGGCTGATAACATGTGCAAAGGCTGGATTGCGAATGCCGATTTGATTTGGCACATAAAGCTTGACATTCACGCCAAATACTTCCTGAGCCAGTTCAACTACTCCTGGAAGAATAGCTGCTCCACCAATAATCACAATACCGCCTGGCAACTCGAGAAGATGCCTTCTATCCAAATCGCGTTTGATTTGCTCAAAAATATGTTGGATACGAGCAGAAATAATTTCAGCCAGATATTTTTCAGTTACTTCAACCGGCTCAATCTCACCAATCACTTCTACTTGGAAGGACTCTGTGCCAGCTTCAGGAACATAAGCAGAACCATAGTTAAACTTGAGACTTTCAGCTAACTTTTGCGAAGTCTTCAAAATCTTGGAGATGTCCTTGGTTACGTAGTCGCCACCTTCTTGGTATATATTCGTATATTGAAGCTCTTGACCTTTAACAGAAGCCACTGTAGTTTGGCCGCCGCCCATATCAATAACAGTTGCACCAAACTCACGTTCCCCTTCGTTCAAGATTGACTTAGTCATAGCCAATGGGGAGATAATAACGTTCTCAAGCTGAACTCCCGCACGCTCCACTGTCTTGCGGAGGTTGTGGAGAATAGTCCGTGGTCCAGTGTAGAGAAGTCCCCGCATTTCTAAGCGAATCCCCATCATACCACGCGGATCACGAATCCCTTGGAAACCATCCACTACAAACTCTTCTGGGATGAAAGTAATTACTTCGCGGTCAGGAGTCATACTCTTCGTCAGAGCAGATCTAACAACATTCTCTACATCTGTATCTGTGATTTCCTTAGAATCACTAGTCACAGGAATCATACCCTGAGTAGGCTCAATCTGTAAGAGATTAGCCGGAAGTCCGACGTTAACTAAACCAATTGAAATGCCTGCCTTTTCTTCTGCTTGAGAAATAGCTGTCTTAATGGCAGCAGCAGCAGCCTCAATATCAACAATAATTCCATCTTTAACGCCAGCACTTTTTGCGTTGCTGACACCAATAACATTCATTTCATCGTTGATGTGCTCTGCCACCAACACTTTAATTGAGCTAGTTCCTATATCTAATCCAGTAAAAAAGCCGTCTCTAGCCATTACACCAGTCCTCTCTATCTTCCATGTTTCCGGTCTATACTAATAACACTAAAAATTAGAGTTACCCAAGCTTTATTATAACATAAAGAAACTGAAAATGTGCAGTTTTTCTACATATAATTTAGCGATTTTCGTTATTTACCGGGTTTTCTGTCGAATTTTGCGGCTCTGCAGGTTCTTCTTCCTGACTTTCTGTCACCTGCTCAGCCGCTTGCTCCGTTTGCTGTCCCGTCGGTCCCTCTTCTGTTTTCTGCTTTTCTTCATCAGAAGAAGATGACTCGTTTTGAGCTCCTTCAACATAACTAAAAATCCCTGCTTCCATATCTACAACACTAGGTACACCCTCTTCCAGCTGCGATTGGATTCCCTTGTAATATGGCAGTTTCTTAGCAATATGCGAAATTGGTACCAAAATTTTATTGCCATCATGCATGGTCAGCGTAACCAAGTCCGGTGTCACCTTGCTTGGAGTCAGCTGAACTGTCTTAATATTTTTCTTAACCGAAGCCGGTACCTTTTCAACTTGAAGGGCAAATTCCTTAATCAATTTTTTATCTGAAAACTCTATCGAAATATGGGTTTCTGGCAAAGAATCTGCAGCAGTCGGGTCCGAAATAACCTCTCCATTTGTCAGAATAGGATAGTATTGGCCACCCTCATGCAGATAGGCCAGAACTCCGTACTCCTTGACCTTTACCTGAAAGGTAATGGGAAACTGATAAGCCATCTCCAGGTTGTTAATCCAAGGACTAGAAGCTTTCATATTGCGGATATGATTACCGCCATTGATAAAGGTTGTTAAAGTATAGTCCTTCTCATCAATCTTACTGCTTTTGAGCAGGTCTTCCTGACTGACCATTTGGTTCCCTGAAAATTTGATTGTCTTCATGGTCGCCAGTGGCGTCAAAAAATAAACTGACAGGAGAAAAATCAAGCCACTGCCCAGCAAAACCGGCAGCGCTCGATAAATATGAATCCTCGAGATGCGAACCTTAGCAGCTTCTTTTTCTGCCTTTTTCTGAAGTTTCTCCAGTTTATTGCGCTCTTTCTCGCTCAATTCGGTCTCTAGCTCAGCTTCAGATGAGTCATCTTCTTCCGTCTCTTCAGCGATTTCTCCGCCTTCGATTGAGTCCTCAGCTTCTTTTGCTTCCTCTTCTTCCAGCTCCTTTTGTTTGCTGGCTTCTTCCTGAGCCTTCTTTTCAAGATATTCTTTGTTTCGTTTCTGCCATTCAGAGAGGTGCTCACTTACCTCTTCCTTTGACTCGTCGTGGTTTTTCTTGCTCATTTCTTTCCTTTGTCAATATCCGCTTTCAATAAAGCATAAAATTCATCTACAGACTTTATTTCCTGAGAATTTTGCATGGCTTGATGATAAGAAGCTTGGTTAGCCAAAAGGTCATCAAGGGCTGTCTGTAAATTGCTCATATCCAGCTCTTCCTCTGCCAATTGCTTGGCATATCCCTTTTTCACAAAATAATCGGCATTTTCAATCTGATCGCCGCGGCTAGCTTCGCGTCCCAGAGGAACGATAATGTGCAGCTTAGCCATGGCCAAGAGCTCAAAGATTGTATTGGAACCGCCGCGAGTCACCACCACGTCTGCCAAGTCCATCAAAGGCTGGTAGAGGTCAGTCACATAGGCTCTGCGAAAGAGACGTTCAGACAAAACATCTAAACTTGCATCGCCTGTCAGATTGATAACGTTGTAACGTTCGGTCAGCGCAGCTTGATTCTGGCTGACAAAGTCATTAAAGATCTTAGCACCAGCAGAACCTCCGACAAAAAGCAGAGTAGGCAGCTCTTTGTCAAAATACTGACGAATTTCTCCTAGTTCCTGCGGTGCGACTGACTCTTGGTTGCCGACCTTGGTCACAGCTCCGACATGCTCAATCTTGGTCATACTGGAACTTTGCTCAAAGGTTGCATACATCTTGGTCGCACACTTATAGGCTATTTTATTCGCCAAGCCAATGGATAGATCCGACTCATGAACATAGACGGGCACTCCTGATAGACGCGCTGCAATCACTGGCGGAACAGATACAAAGCCTCCCTTAGAAAAGAGAGCCTGCGGCCGTACCTTGAGCATAATGCCCAGCGACTGGAAAATGCCCCAGACGACCTTAAAGCCATCCAACAGATTCTGCCATGAAAAATAGCGACGAAGCTTACCCGTAGCTACCGAATGGAAGGTCACGTCCAGTCCAGACTTTTGGATTTCCTGATACTCAATACCATGCTTATCACCAATATAGTGGACCTGCCAACCTTCTTTGATAAATTTCGGAATCAGGAGAAGGTTGAGGGTCACATGCCCAACCGTTCCTCCGCCTGTAAATACAATCTTTTTCATTTTAACCTTTTAATTCTTCAAATGCAGCGAGAAACTCATCGCCACGGACTTCAAAATTACTATACATATCCCAGCTGGCATTGGCAGGACTAAGCAAGACAATGTCTCCTGGCTTCGCTTGATCAAAGGCCTTACGAGCTGCATCTCGGACATCAGTCGCATCCAGATAAGAAACGCCAGCCTGATCAGCCGCTCTCTTTACACGCGGAGCTGATTGTCCTAAGATCACCATTTTCTTGAGCCCTTTAATATCAGGCACCAACTCGTCAAATTCATTGCCACGGTCCAAGCCGCCCGCAATCAGAATCACCTTGCTATTGTCAAAACCAGATAAGGCTTTCTGGGTTGCCAAGATATTGGTAGACTTACTGTCATTGTAAAAGGCAACCTCATTTACCTGCCCCACATACTGGAGGCGGTGCTTAACACCCCCAAAAGCTGACAAGACTTCTTTGATCGTCTGATTGTCAATACCACGCAGCTTGGCTACTGCAATCGTAGCCAGAGCATTTTCAACATTATGACTGCCAGGAACGCCGATTTCAGCCGCCTGCATAATCGCCTCTCCGCGGAAGGTCAAGACATCACCCTCTAGATAGGCACCATCCACCTTTTCAGTCGTTGAAAAAGGCACAACAGTAGCCTGAGCCTGGCTAGCCATTTCCTTGGCCCAGTCTTGATTGAAATTCAAAACCAGATAATCATCAGCTGTCATGTTTTTCTGGATATTCCACTTGGCAGCTGCATATTCCTCAACAGAGCCGTGATAATCCAAATGTGTCGGCATGAGGTTGGTAATAACAGCTATTTGCGGATGAAAAGCCTCAATCCCCATCAACTGGAAGGAAGACAGTTCCATGACCAGTGTATCTTTGCTGCTGGCTGTTTGGGCTACCTGGCTGGCTGGAAAGCCGATATTACCGGACAATAGACCATTTTGACCGCCAGCTGTCAAGACTTGCGCAATCATGGTTGTGGTCGTCGTCTTACCATTTGAACCCGTAATACCAATAATCGGCGCTTCAGAAATCAGATAAGCCAACTCGACTTCAGTAATAACTGGAATCTTCTTCTCCAGAGCTCGAACGACCATGGCATTGTCATAAGGAATACCTGGATTTTTCACCATCAGTTCAAAGTCTTCGTCCAGCAACTCCAAGGGATGACCTCCTGTCACCACTTTTATACCTTCTTCTAGCAAAGATTGGGCAGCAGGATTTTCCTCGAAAGGTTTCCCGTCGTTAACTGTCACGATGGCTCCTAATTTATCTAAAAGGCGAGCAGCTGACTCACCCGACTTGGCCAATCCTAGGACCAAGACTTTCTTATTGGCAAAATTTGCTATATTTTTCATAAGCAACCTCTTCCATTCATACTTCATTCTATTTTACCTTTTTTTGTGGAAATAAAAAAGGGGCAAGGGCAGAAGATTTGAGAAAAATGATAAGTTTTCATCTTCCTGCAATCTTTTGAAATATATGGTAATAGAAGAAAAATTTTGTCTTTTTTTTGCATTTTTGTTTTTGAAAGTGTTATACTAATCATAGAAAGAAGTTACCAGCGGTAACAGCAAAAACATCTCGAAAGGAGGAGGAAAATTGGCAGAAAAAAAGCCGCCTTTAAAAGAACTATTATTGCAGGCTGGCTTTGATAGCATTGCTGCTCATGGCTGGCAAGACCTGTCGCTTCGGAAGTTAGCAAGTAGCTGCAAGGTCAGCCATGTGGCTAGCTACCGCCATTTCAAAAACAAGGACGATTTGATGTTCGCTTTGGTTCCAATCATTTCCAAACATTTTGCTGATTTTCTAAAAGAGTCGGAAAAAGAAGACCAAGCGCCCCGAGAGAAAATTCTACAGCTGGCTCTACAGTTTATCAACTACTCTCAAGTCCATGCAAATTTTTTCGATTTTCTATTTCTCAGCAAATACAGCCTAGCTACGCAAAATGATGATACAGGGCAAATGGAGCTGGAAAAAAGAGTCGCCTCTTTTGACTATAATAAGGAGAAAATAGAGGAATTTATCCAGTCACTTGACGGCGACTACGACTTCAATCAGGTTTTCATGCACTTGGGGAGTTTTGTCTTCGGCATCAGTCTTTTAGTCCGGCAGAAAATTTATCCAGCAGACAAGAAAGAGCTGACATCACTCATCCAAACGACACTCGCTTTTTATCAATAGGAGGTTTCCCTACCAGATTTGGCACAGCATTTATTCGACAAACCTCATTGAGTCTCTTAACAAAGAAATCAAACGTCAAACGAAAAAGAAGGTTCTTTTTCCTAACGAGGAGGCTCTGAAACGTTACTTAGTTACTTTGTTTGAAGATTATAATTTCAAGCAAAGTCAACGAATCCATAAAGGGTTTGGCCAATGTTCTGACACACTTGAAAGCTTATTTGATTAAAACTACATAACTCTACTAGAGTGTTTACACAAAATTATTGACAGTATCGAAAATTCTTATTTAGAAAGGAAAACATATGGCACATATTTATCAAGCGACACATCATTCCTCTAGTCTAGAAACTTTGCAAGAAGAAGCAGGGGCGAAAAACTGGTGGCTGAGCATGCCTCTAGCTTTTCTGGCGCTCGGTCTGGGCATGTTGCTCAGCGGGCTCTTGTCTCAATGGCTGATACAACCCTTTATCAATGTTTCTAATCAACTCGTATTAGAAGAAGTGAGCACCCTTCTATTTCATGGTATCAGTGCTCTTCCCCTTCTCCTTGTGGCTAAGTTTTGGGAGCACCGCAGTCTTGCGAGCTTTGGTCTCTGGTGGGAAAAGCTGGGCAAAAATCTCCTGTTTGGAGCAGTTATAGGATTCTTGACGACAACGGCAATTATTGGCGTTAATGCGCTAGCTGGTCAGCTCCATTTTCGACTAGGAAATCAATTTAATCTCGCACTCTGGCTCTATTTGCTCCTTATGATTTTCTTGGAGGCCTTAGCCGAAGAAGTCATTTACCGCGGCTTTGTCCTGAACAAGCTCCGCACCAAAATGGGGCTTGTCCCAGCTATTGCCCTAGGCAATCTCTTCTTTGGTCTCATGCACACATTCAAGGGTGGCGCTCCTTTCTCTTACATCCTGAGCGTGACCTTGTCGGGCGTTCTCTTTTCCCTCCTTTTTGCCCTGACCGATAATCTCTGGCTGGTGGCGGCGACCCATGCTCTTTACAATCTGACCCTTACAAATATCTTTGGCTTTGTTGAGAGCGGTCCGACTTTCCTGCGGACGACCTTAAGTAGCGACAGCAATCCACTTTTAGTTGGAACGGCTGCCATTCCTGTCGTAGGAGGGATCCTGGAGCCAATCACGATGACCCTGATTTGCCTTTTCATCGCTTATCTGGTCAAGAAAAAAGCAGACGCCAAGGCCTTGTAAAAACGTTAGAATGACTGTAAATCCGATAAATTTGACGAATAAATAAAAGAAGGGAGTAACCCTTAACTGAAAAATGACCGTTCTACCTACTCGTTTTCATCTTCATTTTCAAAAAATTTTAGAAATATTTTAGAAATACTTTATAAATATTTGAAGTTTGTCCTTTAAACTGGAAGTGTAACCAAATTAAAAGGAGGACAATGATGAAAAAAATCATTTTTGAAAAGCGCTGTAGCGCTAGTAACTTGTGGCTTGCTCGCTCTAGGAGCGGGTCATGTTCAAGCTGACCAGCAGAAATTGCCGTCGGGCACATCCTACGACCAAATCGGTCAGAAGATTGAGGACTACTACAAGGAGCACGAAAAAAACAGTGCTGGTATGGCGACGACCGTCATTGACAAGGACGGACAGACCATTTACCAAAAGAACTTTGGCTATATGGACAAGGAAAAGAAGCTGGCTGTGGACGACAGTTCAGTTTTCGAGTGGGGCTCTGCCACCAAACTGACCGTCTGGGTCAGTGTCATGCAGCTCTGGGCAAGATGGCGGATTTGGTTTAAATAGTCATCAAACAGATATAAACCAGCATTGCTATGATAGCAATGCTGGTTTTGTTTAGCACCTCCCCCCCACTTTTTCTACCACTTACCTGCAGAAACTTACCACTTACCGAAAAAGGGTAGATTTGGCGCTGCCCTTTTGTTAGGATAAGGGTGCAAAGGGGAAGGAAGTTTAAATTCTAAGGAGGCAATCATGAAAACATCATTTTTGAAAAGCGCTGTGGCGCTGGTAACATGTGGCTTGGTGGCTTTTGGAGCAGCGCAAGTTCGAGCTGACCAGCAAAAATTGCCGTCGGGCACGCCTTATGACCAAATCGGTCAGAAAATTGAAAATTTCCACAAGGAACACGAAAAAACCAGCGCGGGACTGGCGGCAGCAGTCTTTGATAAGGACGGCCAAACCATTTACCAAAAGAACTTTGGCTATATGGACAAGGAAAAGAAGCTGGCTGTGGACGACAACTCGGTTTTT
>NZ_JAKZJI010000003.1:0-136977 GCF_031142805.1 Streptococcus sp. IsoGale022
TCTCAGACGGTTTCTTCATTTATGTTGATTATTGATTTATCCCTGCTTTTCATTGGCCTTCTGTGCTTGTGCGCTTTTCTGACTTGCTGAAAGATTGGATATAAGATTGGGACAGCGATGACTGTCGCTAGACTGGAGCCAAATGTACCAGTAATCTTAGCTACTGCCAGTAAAAAGGCTGCTGGCAAACTGCTCCCGCCAAGCAGTGTTCCTGTCAGAGTGTACTTGAAAATATTAAGCACAATCTTCACCAAAGCTGCGGCTACTGCTGTCACAAGAATATTTCTTAGTCGTTCCTTTCTTTGAAAGAGTCCTTCATACAGAAAATGAATCACCACGGCCACCGCAAGTGCTTCTAACAAGATAATTGGGATTTCCGCTGCATAACCATTCAGCAAGTCAAATATTCCTAGTCCAATGGCAGCCGCTAAAAAACCGAGTTTACTGCCAAAAATCAGACAGCCCACTACCACTAGTGCATTTCCAAAGTGAATAAACTGAGCTCCGACAGGAATTTTAAAAAACTGAATGCTCAGAAAAATCAAAGCAGCAAATAAACTAATCATGGTTAAGGTTTGTAAATCAAGTGTTTGTTTCTTCATCTTTTTCCTCCATTAAGGCTTGAAAATCAGCAAAAAGCTCTCCTAGATAGGGCTGGTAAAAACGCCCTTCTTTGGATCTATTTGCTCTTTAAAGCTAAGTGCCAAACTCTTTTCAATAAACTTCAAAATCACAGGCAGGGCTTGCTTGATGTCAATCCCCTGAACAAAAGCTGCAGCTACAAGTGTCGTCAATATATCACCCGTTCCAAAAAATTGCTGGGGCAGAGCTGGACTAGAAAAAAGGTTAAACTCCTCTGATGCCGCATCAAAATAGGCCACACCAATCTGATTCTCTTTCATTGGCAAGCCTGTCAACAAGACCTTGCTCGGTCCTAACTCAGCCAAACGCTTGCTATAGTCCTCCCATCTATCTTCTGATAAACTCTTTTCGTAGGATTCTTCTAACAACAAACAGGCTTCCGTCAAATTGGGCAGAACCAAATCAGCATTTTGGCAGAGGCGACGCATATGGTCTAGATGGGCATCTGAAAATCCCTGATAAAAAGTCCCCTTGTCCCCCATGATAGGATCCACGATAAGGGGCAAGCTTTTTTCCTCTTTAAAGTGCAGCAAATTTTCCACCTGAATATCAGACTTCAAATATCCTGTTACCAAAGCTGAAAAGTCGAACTCCAGGCTCTGCCATTGTTTCAAAAAAGCAAGCATCCCGTGCGTGTAATCATCTATATAGACGTCTTGAAAACCGCCTGTATGGGACGATAAAATCATGGTTGGCAAGAGGGCCACCTCTAGCTGGCAAATTGCAAAGAGCGGCAGGGCAGCTGTTGCAGCAACCTTACCTAAGCCAGAAATATCTGTGGCCAGAATAACTGTTTTTGTTTTCATGACTCCTCCTACTTGCTCTCTATTGTAAAATATCTCAAAATGAGTTACAATATGAAAAAATCAAATCTGTATGGGGACAGTTTTATGACCAAGGCAAAATACCAACGCATCGTCGATAAGATTACTAAGGATATTAAAGAGGGAAAATTGGCTACTGGTCAGAAAATCCCTTCTGTCCGGAAGCTGGCAGAGCGTTATCATTGCAGTAAGGATACTGCGCAGAAGGCTCTGATTGAGCTCAAATATCAGAAATACATCTATGCCGTTCCCAAAAGCGGCTACTATGTGCTGGAGAATGCTCAGGAAGAAAAGCAGGATTTGGAGCTGCCTGTGAGGGATGACCGCCACCAAGCCTACGAGGATTTCCGACTCTGTGTAAATGAAACTCTGATCGGCCGGGAAAATTATCTCTTCAACTACTACCCTCAACAGGAAGGACTGGAGGATTTGCGTCGCTCCGTGCAAAAGCTAATGCTTGACTCTGCTGTCTATGCTTCTAGGGATCAGCTGGTACTGACTTCTGGCACCCAGCAGGCCCTCTATATCCTTTCACAGATTGATTTTCCCAATCAAAAAGAGCGTATCTTGGTGGAGCAGCCGACCTACCATCGGATTAATGATCTTCTGCTAGCGCAAAAACTTCCTTATGAAACCATTGAAAGGACACCGCAAGGGATTAATCTGCAAGAACTTGAGAGGATTTTTCAAAGCGGAAAGATCAAGTTTTTCTACACTATTCCGCGTTTCCACTATCCCTTGGGCCACTCCTACAGTCGGCAGGACAAGGAAGAGATTCTTCGGCTGGCCCAGCTCTATAATGTCTATATCGTAGAAGATGACTACCTATCAGACTTTGATAGCCGGCGGGAGCTGACCTTTCACTATCTAGACAATAGCCAGCGCGTCATCTACATCAAGTCCTTTTCAACCAGCCTTTTCCCAGCCCTGAGGATTACCGCCCTGCTCCTTCCGCCCCAGATTCAAAAGACCTTCATCGCTTACAAAAGTGCCGTGGACTACGACAGCAACCTCATCATGCAGAAGGCCCTATCGCTCTACATTGACAGTCTCATGTTTGAAAAAAATAGGCTGGCGCTGCTGCAGCTTCAAGAAGAGGAAGCAAGAAAAGCCCAGATACTACTGGAGCAAGCTCAGCTGCCGCTATCCAGCTATCTGACCAAGGACGGCATTCTGCTAGACTTAAGGTCACTTTCTTCCGTCAGTGCTCTCAAACACAGCAGCCTGCCGCTTGACTTCTTTGAACAGAGCTACCTTACTAGCTGCCCTTACCAGTATGCCAAGCTGCCTTACGATAACTTAGAAGAAAATGTAGAGAAATTAAAAGACTATTTAAAATAGGTGTAGAATTCATTCGGAATTCTACACCTTTTATTTATAATCAGGCTTTTCAAGACTCCATCATCCCAGCCTGCAGTTGGTACATTTTCTTATAGGTTCCATCTTGAGCTAGCAATTCTTCGTGGCTGCCGGATTCGATAATGCGGCCCTTGTCTAAGACATAGATGCAGTCGGCATCCTGAATGGTAGACAGACGATGGGCAATGGCAATGGTTGTCCGTCCCCGCCGCATTTTCCTCAGTGAAGCTTGAATCAGCTCCTCTGTCTCCGAATCAATATTGGCTGTCGCCTCATCCAAAATCAAGATTTTAGGCTTAGTAGCGATAGTTCTGGCAAAGGCTAGAAGCTGCCGTTGGCCGCTGGAAAAAGTCGCTCCCCGCTCAGTCACAGGGGCGTCATAGGCTTGAGGCAGCTGACTGATAAAGCCATGAGCATCTACAAACTTAGCCGCTTCTATAATCTCTTCACGCGTCAGCTGCTCTTGGTAAAGCCGAATATTGGAAGCAACGGTACCGTGATAAAGAAAGGGATCCTGTAAAACAAGACCAATCTTTCGACGCAGCTCCGCCTGACTATAGTCTTTAATATCACGGCCATCAATCAAAATTTGTCCCCGCTCAAACTCATAAAAACGCAGGAAGAGATTGATAATAGAGGACTTTCCAGAGCCAGTCGAGCCCACAAAGGCAATGGTCTGGCCTTTTTTGACAGAAAAGGAGATATCGTGCAAAACATCACGCTTCCCATCATAAGAAAAGGAAACATGCTTGAATTCGATACTGCCATCTTGGATTTGCAGATCTTGATTAGCCTGCTCAGGCTCATAGTCAGTGCGGTCCATAATTTCAAAAACCCGATCCGCAGCAACCATAGATGTCTGTAAAACAGAGTAATTCTGCATGACATCAATCAAAGGATTAAAAAGCTGATTAACATACTGGATAAAGGCATACATAATACCAGCCGTAATTCCCACCACTTGCCAAGTCAAGCCAAAGTAAGTCAGAATCACTCCATAAGCCAAGATTTTCAGTAGGGACATGGCTGGCCTCAGAAAGAGACTGTTGATATTGAGATAGCGATTGGTGAAACCTAAATGTTGGCCGTTAATTTCTTCAAATTCCCGCAGCAAGCGCTTCTCTTGTCCAAATGCCTGAATAATCCGCATTCCCTCGATACTCTCAGATAGCTTGACATTCAAATCGCTGAGTTTATTCCGGACCTGCTTGAGCTGACGATTGGATAAATGCTGATAGAGCAAGATAGAGGCTGCCATCAGAGGCAAAAAGAGAGCGATTATCAGGGTCAATTGCCAGTTGAGGGCAAACATAGCGCTCAAAGTAACAACTAAAATCAGCAGGGAGCTCAAAAAATTAGAAAAAATCTCACTGAACATATCTGCTACTGCCTGAGTATCATTGGTCAGGCGGGAAACGATAGCACCAGCTGGCGTTTTATCAAAATAAGCCATTTGCAGACGCTGGATATTGGCAAAGCTTTCCTGTCGCAAGTCCCGAACCACACTTTGAGCCACACGCGCAAAGAAATACTTTCCCAAGAAGGTAAAAAGTACCCGCAGGAGGAAAAGACCATAGTAAAGAGCCAGCAAAGGCAGGCCAGCCCAGGCCTGATTGCGGCCGATAAACTGATCAATAAAATAGCGGGCCAGAAGCGGCAATGCCGTTGTGACCAGAGTCGTCAGCAGAATGAAGGTCAAGGCCATGATGCTCACTATCCTGTAGCGCCACATATAGCCTAGGAGGCGATGAAAAGTTGCTTTCTTTTTCATGTTAATCTTCCTCCTTCAAGCTTTCTGCCAGCTGCTGATTATGGTATGTCTGAGCATACCAGCCTTTTTGCTCCAATAACTCTTGGTGAGTACCCCGCTCCTTGATCCGTCCCTCTTCCATAACCAAAATCAGGTCTGCATGCACCAAGGCTGACAGCCGATGAGCTGTGATGATGGTTGTCTTGCCAGCACGCTCAGACTTTAGATTTTCTAAAATCAGATGCTCCGTCTTGGCATCAACAGCCGACAGGGAATCATCCAAAATCAAAATTTCAGGATTGGTAATAATAGCTCGACTCATCGCCAAACGCTGCTTCTGCCCACCAGATAGGGACAAGCCCCGCTCGCCAACGACTGTATCCAACCCCTCTGGCATAGCCTGAATATCCTCATAAACACCGCAGAGTTGAGCAGCAGCTAGAACCTGGCTATCTGTCAGCTGGGGGTTAGCAAAGCGGATATTGTCCCGAATGGACAGAGCAAAGAGCATCTGTTCCTGTGGCACATAGCCGATGAGACGGCGCAAGTCTTTGAGGCGGTACTCCCGGATATCATGGCCATTCAGATAGATAGCCCCCTCCTGAATATCCTGCTCCCGCAGCAGCAAGCGCAGAAGAGTGGTCTTCCCTGAGCCAGTCTGCCCGACAATTCCCAGTGTCTGTCCCTGCTCAATGGAAAAATGAATATCCGATAAACTAGTCTCCTCGGTATAAGAAAACTTCTGAATGTCATAATCCAATCGACCATTTTCCGCATGAGAAAGGGGTTGTTCAGCTTCCTTGACCTCCGACTCCTGAGCCAGCAACTTCTCAATCCGTTCATAGGAAACAGCCCCTCGCTGGCCGATGTTAAAAAGATAGCCTGTCGCCTGCAGCGGCCAAACCAGCATATCCAGATAAGTGATAAAAGTAACCAACTCTCCTATGGTAAACTGTCCTTGGGAGATAAAAATTCCACCGAAAATTAAGGTCAAAACATAAGAAAGACCAATAAAAAGCAAAACCAAGGGATCAAAAAGAGAATCGTACTTGGCAGCCAAAACGTTTTTTTCGTAGACTTCCTGATTTGTCTTGGCAAAAGACTGAGTCTCAGCTTCCTGATAGCCAAAGGACTTGGTCACTCGAATCCCTGAAACACTCTCCTGAACCTTATTGTTCAAATCCGAAAAAGCCTCTTGAGCAGCCTTAAAACTTTCATGATTTTTTCGGCCAATCAAGCCCGTTCCCCAGGACAAGAAAGGCATAGGCACAATGGCAATCAAAGTCAGCCGCCAGTCCAAAACGAAAAACATAGTCAGCAAGGTCACCAGAGCTGTAATAGAAGCATCCACAGCTGACATGACTCCGCCCCCAGCCAGACTGACAACTGCATTGATATCGTTGGTCGCATGAGCCATCAAGTCCCCTGTTCGGTATTTTTGATAAAAAGAGGGAGACATGTGAGTAAAGTGCTCAAACAATCGAGAGCGCAGAATCCGTCCCAGGTTATTGGACGTCCCTAAGATATAAAGGCGCCAGACATAACGTAGGCCGTACATGATAAAAGCTGAAGCAATCAGCAACAGCAAATTAAAGAGCAACTCTTGAGAAGTCAGATGTTTGCTAGCAATTCGGTCAATAACCTGACCGATGACTCTGGGCGGTATCAGATTGAAGACGCTGACCAAGGACAAGGCCAAGATACCGATGATATAGCGCCGCTTTTCCAACTTAAAAAACCAGGCTAATTTTCTAATGAGGTTCATAATTTCTCCTATTCTTACTAGTCTTTTTATTATACTGTTTTTTGAGGAAAAATGAAACACAGCGGATTAGAGCGCTGTGCTTCGATTCTATTTTTTACTGGTCAGCTGGTAACTAACAGCCAGTAAATCAAAGATTTCCTGATCGCTCAGGCTATCATCCAAGGGCAGACTGAGCCAGTATTTCTTATTCATGTGAAAGGCCGGGTAAATCCCCTTTTTCTGAATTAGCTCTGCGACATGGTCATTCTTAACATTCAGCACCTCAATAGCGCCGCTTCGCTCTGCTTCAAACTTAGACCAGTCTGTGGTCAGAAAGGCTCCGTACCATTTTTTACTGTCCTGGTGGCGGAAAACCCCAGCTTTAGTCGAGCTCTTTCTGGACGACTTCTCCCAGAGGTACTCTATCTGACCCTGATAAACCTCAGCCGCGTGATCCCGCAGTCGCTTACTCTGCTCATAGAGAAAGCCAACCTCATCAAAACAGTGCTGACGGATAGCCAGCAGTACTTCCTGACAAGCTTCACGAACCTGACCGACAAACTCCCCCGTCACCTGCTCCATCTTGACCTGCAGATAGGCATCATCAGTATCACAGTCAAAGACCTGATAGTCCAGCTTCCCATCTCTGATAGTTACTTCCAAGCGAAAGTCACCCTTCATAATCTTCTGCGAGAAACGGTAAGCTCCATCAGACTTCTTAAAGCCGTAAGTCTGAAGCTTGTCTAGATTAGCCTTGTATTTTTCAAATAGTTCCAACATCTACTTAGCCGCTGCTAGCGCAGCTTCCCCCTCCTTAAAATACAATTTTAGTTCCATGCAGCTGGTCTACTGCCAGACTATCTATAACTTCCTGACGATTGCCCAGATGAATCCCACCTCCCGGCATGATATCAATCCGATCAGCAGCATGGTCGATTAATTCGTCCAGCCAAGCAAAATGCTCCTCAATTGGCTCACTGGCAGGTCCTCCGTGGGTCAAAATTCGCTGGACACCATTCTCAATCAGCCAATCCATTTCGCCAAACTGGTATTCAGCTGGTATCGCATCAAAAGCCATGTGAAAGACTACTTCCAGTCCCTTGCAAGCCTCTAGCAGCCGCTGCATCTTCGGAACATCTATTTCGTTCTTCTCCGTCAAGACACCAAAAACGACTCCCTGACTGCCAGCATCCTTAGCCTTTTGGATATCAGTCAGCATAATTTCAATCTCCAGGTCAGTGTAAACAAAATCACCGCCCCGTGGCCGAATCATGGTCATCACAGTCGCATCATAAAGCTTGGCCAAGTCAACTGCTGCTTGAATTACGCCATAGCTAGGCGTCGTGCCACCGACAGCAAGATTATCACAGAGTTCAATCCGCTGGGCTCCAGCCTTCATAGCCTTTTCTAGCAAGGTTACATTTTCCGCACAAAATTCATAAAGCATCATCTCACCTCTGATTTGATATATTAATTCCTTTTATCTATTATAACACAAGAACTTCGCGATATCAGCTCTTATCAAATTTTTTAGCTTCTCTTTGACACCAATCAAGCCATTTGGTCTGATAGTCTTCCTTGGACAAGATGCGGTTCTGTAAGTCAGCTATAGAGAATATGCCTCTTTCTTGACAAGCCTGAACACAGTATTGATAAAAGTCCCAGTTAAGCTCGTCTCTATCATAATAGATGGGGATATGAGAGAGGCCAGCCTGATATGCCTTAAAGGCTCTGCTATGTCCATCAGTAAAGAAAACTTTTCCATCCATGCGCTTGATAGGTAAAGGTTCAAGTTCTTGTTGGTCAAAATCAATACAAATCCTGTCCAGTTTTTCCCGTGAAAGGTAGAACTGACTGGGCTGGATCTGCGCTATGGGCAAGGTCAAATCAAGTGTATAGGACCTGCCTTTCTCCCTAGCAAGAGTTGGATAGAAACCAAGCGACTCAAACAAACTGCGAGAGGGCTGATTGAAATCATAAATTTCTTGAACTGCTAGTTTCTGATAGCCTAGATTGCGTGCGCGCTGTATCAAAGCAGAAAGAACTTTCTTGCCAATGCCTTTCCCGCGGTAGTCCGCTTTTCCAATGACAATCGGCAAATCATCTTGCCAAAAGGTCACATCCCCAATGGGTAGCCAGCACTCCTTCTCCCATACTTCAATAAAATACACTTCACCTTGCCTGGCAAGATATTCATACATCCTTTGAACTCGCTCTGGCGGATAGGGGTCTCTACTACCATCAATCATATAAATCATATCTGGATCTTGGTACCAGTCTATGGCCAACTCAAACTCGCCATCATAGGCTCGCAAACGCAGATTGTCATCAATAACAATCAACTCCTCTTGCAGGATATTAGGAATAGGCATCTTTTCTCCCTCACAATGCTATTGTTCAAATAATAGTATAAAAACTCCATTTGATTCGGAAGACTTCTTCCTCAAATGAAGTTTTCTTTTTTAGATTCCATAACCCATGCTGAACTGGATTTTAGCAGCTCCATTCTGGAAGCTGATTTTGTTAATGCTGTATTGACTCTGCGGCAGAGCTAGAAGGAAACTATCTCCCTCCGTCGTGATAGATGAATTTGAAGCCTGCATTTGTTGCTTCAGCATGCCTGTCACCCAAGATTTAGGGATAGGAAGAGAGCCTAACTTAGCACTATCAATTGTGATGTGCAAGACATTATCCCTCACCGTCACATCCACCTCTAGGTCCAGCTTACTGTCAATAAAGAGCAGTTTGACCGGATACTGGATGCGCAGCTTATTACCTTCAATACTGTAAACACTGTTCAGCAGCTCCTGATTCTCAGAGTCAGCCAGAAAAGACTTGAGCACCTGATTAAGCTGGACGCTATTGAGAGAAACTTCCGTGCTGACTCCCTGAGCCGTCACATTGGCATTGCTCAAAGCTGGCTCAATAATACTCATCCAGGAAGCACTGCCTTGAACATTCTTTAATTGTTCACTTTGATTAACAGATGCAGGAACCAGAAACAGGACTGCTGCAAGCAACAGCACCAGACCAATTCCCACTACTCTTTTTACCATTTTCATGTTTGTATTCCTTTAATTTGAGAAAATCCCTTTAGCTAAAAACACAGAAAGGATTTATCTTATTTTACACTATTTTTGCATAATTTTCTGTAACAAACATATTAAAAAGCTAACAATCCTGTGAGAAAAGGCTGGAACAGATAATCCCAGCCTCTCAATCTCATAGCGCTAGTTTTACAAGGCTCATCATAGATAGCCTATTCTTACTTAATCACTTCTTGAGTCTTAGCATAGTTGGCTTCAACTGCTTCTTTTTCTGATTTCCACCAGTCTTGGTTATCCGTGTACCACTTGATAGTCTCTTTGAGACCTGCTTCAAAGTTGGTAAACTCTGGCTTCCATCCTAGCTCATCGCGAAGCTTGCTGGCATCAATGGCATAGCGGAGGTCGTGGCCGGCACGGTCTGTCACATGATCATAAGCATCAGCTGGCTGTCCCATTTCCTTGAGAATCAGCTCCAGCACTTCCTTGTTATTTTTTTCACCGTCAGCACCAATCAAGTAAGTTTCGCCGATTTGTCCCTTGGTCAGAATTGTCCAGACGCCTGATGAATGGTCATTCGTATGAATCCAGTCACGGACGTTTTTACCTTCACCGTAGAGTTTTGGCTTGATACCACTCAGGATATTGGTGATTTGGCGCGGAATGAACTTCTCGATGTGCTGGTAAGGTCCGTAGTTGTTTGAACAGTTAGAAATAGTCGCTTTAACGCCAAATGAGCGCACCCAAGCTTTAACGATTAAGTCTGAAGCTGCCTTGGTTGATGAGTAAGGCGAGCTTGGATTGTACTTGGTTTCAGCCGTAAATTTCTCACCTGGTCCTTCTCCATGACCTGGCAAATCTTCACGCAGAGGCAGGTCACCATAGACTTCATCAGTAGATACATGGTGGAAACGAATGTCGTACTTACGAGCTGCTTCCAAAAGCGTGTATGTTCCGATGAAGTTGGTATGAATGAATGGACTCGGATCATTGAGCGAGTTATCATTGTGGCTTTCTGCTGCGTAGTGAACGATAGCATCCACTTCAGCTGCCAGCTTATCTACCAAGGCTGCATCAGCAATATCTCCAACAACCAGCTCAACACGGTCGCCTAAAATTTCTTCAATATTAGCACGATTCCCCGCGTAAGTCAGCTTGTCCAACACTGTCACATGGACATCTGGAAAGTTGTTGTAAACATAGTGGACAAAGTTAGAACCGATAAAACCAGCTCCACCTGTCACGATAATTTTTTTGTATTCAGTCATTTTTATTCCTTAACTTTTTTATAATTGCCTTAAGTGGTAGGGACGCAAGCAAACCTTCGGTTTCATTGCTTATTTTTGAGCCTCATGTCTCAAAAATCCCCTGTCATGTAACAAACTAAATAATTTGTTACATGACTTACACCACAGAGGCAATCATTTCTTCCACTCGCTGAGCTCGGATAGGAGCTGAGCTAAATCATATATTTCAATATAAATTAATGCGTCAGAAAAGAATTCTTTTTTACAAATCTTCTTTTCTTAGAGGTTTGACATCCTTAAGTAGTGGATGGTTCTTGTCTGCTTCTGAGACTTCTGCTGCTTCTAGGTTTTCCCACTGGATGCCTAGAGCTGGGTCTGCATAGTTGACAAAGGCATACTTCGGTTTGAGTTCCAAAGCCCAATAGTCATTCACCAGATAGCTATAGGAAACGGTGTCAGAAAGGACTTGGAAGCCGTTTGCTACACCACGTGGCACAAAAATTCCCTTGCTGGCATCGATTACTGTCTGGTAAGTATTGCCAAAGGTTTCTCCCTCGCGCAGGTCGACCCAAGATCCCAGCACCTTGCCGTCATCTGCAACAGAGATGTACTTGTCCCATGGTTCAGCATGAAGACCCCGCAGGACATTTTTACGAGAAAAGCTGACATTATTTTGCAGTTTTCCTTCTGCAAAGAAGCTTTCAGGAAAGCCTAGCGGCAGCATTTTTTCCTTTTGGAAATTCTCCTTAAACCAGCCTCGGTTGTCCCCGCGTACAGGGATATCAAATTCCAGCATTCCAGGGATTCCGGGAACCTCACGCGCTGCTAATTCCTTATCAAAAAATTGTTCCGTCATCTTCTTATTCTTCTCCAATCAAGCGCAAGAGATAGTGGCCATATTCATTCTTTTTCAATGGTTGCGCCAATTCATGCACTTGCTCTTTAGTGATATAGCCCATACGATAGGCAATTTCTTCCAGATTTGCCACTTGAACGTTCTGCATACGCTGAACTGTTTCAATATATTGAGCAGCTTCTAAGAGACTTTCGTGGGTACCTGTATCCAACCAAGCAAAACCACGTCCCATAAGCTCCACAGACAAATCACCACGTTCCAAGTAAGCCTTGTTGACATCTGTGATTTCCAGTTCTCCGCGAGGGCTTGGCTTGATGTTCTTGGCAATTTCTACGACATCATTATCGTAGAAATACAGTCCTGTCACTGCATAGTTAGAGCGTGGCTGTTCCGGTTTTTCTTCGATGGAGATAGCATTCATATTTTCATCAAATTCTACTACACCAAAGCGTTCTGGATCCTTGACATGGTAGCCAAAAACAGTTGCTCCTTTTTCCTTAGCAGCAGCATTTTGGAGCATCTTACTCAGACCTGGTCCATGGTAGATATTATCCCCAAGAATCAGCGCCACGCGGTCATCTCCAATAAAATCAGCCCCAATGATAAAGGCTTGTGCCAGTCCGTCTGGACTTGGCTGCTCTGCATAAGAGAGCTTGATACCAAACTCAGAGCCATCTCCCAGCAGATCCTCAAAACGAGGCAGATCCGTCGGAGTGGAGATAATCAAGATGTCCTTGATACCAGCCAGCATAAGAGTTGACAGTGGATAATAAATCATGGGTTTGTCATAAACCGGCATGAGCTGTTTTGATGCAGCGCGGGTCAATGGATAGAGACGTGTACCAGAACCACCTGCAAGAATAATACCTTTCATAATGAGTTTCCTCTCTTAATGTATTCTCCTTATTCTACCATTTTTGAAAGCGGATGTCATCCTTTTCACTACCCTCAAACAAAAGAAAAAGAGCGGAAATTCCGCTTTCTTTCGCTCTTTGATTCCAAGTTAGTATCAACCCAAAGCCACATCCAAGACCATCATGAGAACGAAGCCCACCATGAGGCCTAAAGTCGCCACATCGGTATTGCCATTGGTCTGCGAATCTGGTATCAACTCCTCTACCACCACGAAAATCATAGCTCCTGCCGCAAAGGAGAGGGCATAAGGTAGAATAGCCGTCATAGCCATGACAGCTACAGCTCCCAGGACAGCCCCGATTGGCTCTACAATAGCTGACATGGAACCCCAGTAAAAGGCTTTAAGCCGAGACTTGCCGTCCGTCCGAATCGGAATGGACAGAGCAGCCCCCTCCGGGACATTTTGCAGGCCAATTCCCAAAGCTAGGCCGACAGCCCCAATAAAGGCTTCCGGACTAGGATTGGCGGCCAAAGCACCAAAGGCTACCCCTACCGCTAAACCTTCAGGAAAATTGTGAATGGTAATGGCTAAGAAGAGCAAGGCCGTCTTGGACAGCTTCTTTCGGCTATGCTCAGGAACACTCTCTGCCTCTGAAATATCCTTGCTCAAGTGCAAGTGAGGCACCACAGCATCAATCAGCCGCAAGAAAAAACCTCCTACTAAAAAACCAATCGCTGCCGGCAACCAGGACAGCTTGCCATAAGAACTTTGCGCATACTCAATCGACGGTGCCAGAAGTGACCAAAATGAAGCCGCAATCATGACGCCTGCTGCAAACCCCATCATAATATCCAGCAGCTTTCTGCTGATATTCTTAAAGAAAAATACAACAGCCGAGCCTACAATGGTACATCCCCACGTGAAAAGCCCAGCCAAGAAAGCCTGCATAACTACAGGCTGCGATCGTAACCAGTCCATAAACTTCTCCTTATCCTCTGAAATCAATCATACAAAATCGTCTTGGTTTCCCCGATACAGTGTTTTTCCTCATTCCAGTAATGAATCCGCTCGAAAGAGCCTTTCCGCCAGTAGAGAGGCAAACGTTCACGTATGTCGTCCTGCATATCTATTTGGCCAAGTTCCGAAATCTTCCACCATTTGGGCTCCCCTTCATGATCGTTTCCCCTGACTTGTCCTTCAAAGGCAGTACAAAGAAAATCGTAATATACATACCGTTCTTCTTTACTTGGATTAGTGAAGCCTGAAATCCCCTTCAATTCCAAGTTTAGAGCAGTCAGCCCCGTTTCTTCTTTTAATTCGCGCCTTGCAGCTTCAAAAAAAGATTCTGGAAACTCCACCTTCCCGCCTGGTTGTATCCACCCTTTAAAATTATCATGCTGGCGATTGAGCAGTAGGATTTCTTCATCTTTTTTTACACAAATATTGACCCAATTCAAAATAGTTTCTGTCATATCAAACCTTCTTTACATACCACTCAATAGGATAGTCAGCTGGATTCAGCAGCCCCGCTTCTCCTAGAGCCATCTGGGCCAATTGGCGTCCGATGAGTGGGCCAGTTGTCAGACCAGAAGAGCCTAATCCGCTGGCAGCGTAGACATGCGGTAAGTCTGGCACAGCTCCAAAGAAAGGAGCAAAGTCGCTGGTATAGGCCCGTGTTCCCACGCGCTCGCCTAAAATCTCTGCTTTAGACAGCCTTAGCAAGTAAGTTTCCGCTTCTTGCTGCAACTGATTCAGCACTTTCCTATCTACCGTCAAATCAAAGCCCTGATTATTTTCATGGCTAGCACCGACGCTGACCTTGCCTGCCAGAAAGGGAATGATATCCAGCTCGCCCTCAGGCATAACAACTGGGTAGTCATCTGTCTGCTCAGCCAGCCTAAAATCACGTAGCTGTCCTTTTTGTGGCCGAACATCTGTCTCATAGCCCAGTGGCTGCAAGATTTCTCCTAACCAAGCCCCCACAGCTAATATAACACTGTCAAAGCTGAGTCCGTCCACAAGAAGTTTCTCTCCCTCTACTGCCAGGCTTACCTTTTTCTCAACCAGTTCTGCCTTACTGGCTTTCAGAAGCGTCTCCGTCAAGAGTGCTCCCTCCACACGGGCGCCGCCGGAAGCATAGAGAAGTCGCTCAAAGCCTTGCAAATCTGGAAATTTCTCCTGAGCTTCCTGACGGCTGAGAAGACTCACCTCCCCGATTAACGGCGACTCTTCCCGACGATTAGCAGCCAAATCATAAAGTTCCTGCAGCTTGCTCTCGTCCCTTTTCAGCAGATAAACACCTGTCTGTTGGTAAAAGTCTGTCTGGATTCCAGCCGCTTTCAGATCCGCAATCAAGTTCTGATAAAAATCAGCGCCCAGACGTGCCATCCTGTACCAAGCCTTATTGCGACGTTTGGAAAACCAAGGACTGATAATGCCAGCGGCTGCCTTGGTTGCCTGCCCCTTACCGTCATCAAAGACAGTCACTTCCACATCTGGTGATTTGGACAGATAGTAAGCTGCTGTTGATCCGACAATCCCAGCTCCAATCACTGCTACTTTTTTCATGTCGCTCCCTCTCAAATATGTCGGAAAGGATTGGTCGAAGCCTGACTAGCCAGAATCTCAATCTCCCATCCCTCTTCTGCCTTCCAAGTATCAAGCTTTTCTTTTAATTTTTCCGTAAAAAGAACCTCAATATGGTGTCCAGGATCCATCGCTAAAAGTCCCTCTGTCAGCATCTCCTGAGCTGTATGATAGTAAATATCACCTGTAATGTAGACCTGCGCTCCCTTGGCAATGGCCTCCGGATAAAAGGACTGACCGCTGCCACCACAAATAGCAACTCGCTCAATCACACGATTGAGATCCGCTTCTTCATAAGTGACCAGACGCAAACAATCTAGTCCAAAACTTGCCTTGACCTTAGCCGCAAAGTCCCCAAAGGTCTGAGTAGCAATCCTTCCCACGCGGCCAATACCGTTTTCTGGTCCCGTCTGACTGAGAAAACTTGTCTCCTCAATATCCAATAGCTGGCAGAACCAATCATTAAGCCCGTCCTCCACAACATCAATATTAGTATGGCTGACATAGACAGCAATATCATGCTTGATGAGGTCTAGAATCATCTGATTTTGAGCCTTGTCCGCCACTAGGTCTTTGAGCGGGCGAAAGATAGGCGCATGTTTAACGATAATCAGTCCAGCGCCTACCTCAATAGCCTCCGCCACTGTCTGCTCACGAATATCCAGTGCCACTAGAACTTTGTCCACTTCTTTGTCCAATGTTCCGATTTGCAGGCCTGAAATATCGCCCTCCATGGACAGTTCTTGCGGGCAGTAGGCTTCATAACGGGCGATGATTTCACTTGCTAGCATGGAGTACCTCCTTGATACTTTCAATTTTTTGGGACATAGCAGAGCGTTCTAGCTCATTTTTTTCTGGGATATGGGCTAGAGCTCCTTCTAGTTTCTTCAGTTCTTTCTGCCATCTTAGCTGAAAAGCAGGTGACTGTTGCTTCATCAGAAAAGGTCCGAAACGCTTTTCTTGCTCTGTCAAAGTTTGCTGGCCAGCTTCTGCCACTAGGATTTCGTAAAACTTTCCAGCCTCTTCTAAGATATCCTCAGCCAGCAAGCGAAAGCTGTTAGATACAAGCCAGCTGCGAAGCTCATCCTCTCGGTTATTGGGCTGCAAAATCAAGCGGGAAATAGCTCCAAGCTTAGCTCTGCCATTTTCCAAAATCTCTGAAATCAAGCGACCACCCATGCCAGCGATAACGATGGTATCAATCTGGTCTTCCGCTTCAAAAGCAGCTAAACCATTAGCCAAGCGAACTTCAATCTGCTTCGTCAGCCCATGCTCTGCCACATTTTTCTGGGCAGACTGAAAAGGCCCCTCTACCACTTCTCCGGCCAGAGCCTTCTCAATCCGTCCTTCCTGAATCAGGTAAATAGGCAGATATGCGTGATCGCTCCCAACATCCAGCAACTTTGCCCCATCCGGCACAAAAGCAGCTACTCGCTCCAAGCGTTGGGAAATAGTCTTTTTTTGCATTGCTCACTCTTTTCTAAACATTCTTCTATTCAGTATATCATTTTTAAAGGTATAAAAAAAGCAGCGGAGGAAAAATCAGCCTGTTGATAAACTGATTTTGTCTCGCCACTTGATGATGGGGTGTTCCTACCCATCACTTTTTTATTTGATTTCCTGATACTCGGCAGCTAAACCACGCTGGACTGCCGGACGAGCTGCAATCTTCTCCGCCCAAGCAGATAGATGTTTGTAGGATGCAGCATCCAAGAACTCAGCTGCGCCTGGATAGAGCTTATCCTGCACCAACTGCCCATACCAAGACCAGATAGCAATATCAGCAATACTGTAGTCTTCTCCAGCGATATAAGCTTTCTTAGCCAATTCTTTGTCTAATAAATCCAGCTGTCTCTTGGCTTCCATGGTAAAGCGGTTGATAGGATATTCTAGCTTTTCTGGAGCATAGTTAAAGAAATGACCGAAACCACCGCCCAAGAAGGGCGCCGCGCCTGTCTGCCAGAAGAGCCAGTTGAGCACCTCAGTCCGACCAGCCAAATCTGAAGGAAACAGCTTTCCGAACTTCTCTGCTAGATAGAGTAGGATATTGGCTGACTCGAAGACACGAATAGGCTTATCAGCTGACTGATCTAACAAGGCCGGAATCTTAGAGTTGGGATTGATTTTCACAAAATCTGAGCCAAACTGGTCGCCGTCCATAATGCTGATCTTATAGAGGTCATAGGCTGCCTCAGTGATACCCGATGCCAGTAGTTCCTCCAGCATAATCGTCACCTTGACTCCATTAGGAGTCCCAAGTGAATAAAGCTGAAAAGGTTCTTTACCGACAGGAAGCTTCTGCTCAAAGCGCGCTCCAGCAGTAGGCTGATTGATACCTGAAAATTTTCCTTGGTCGCTGTCCGCAGCGGACCAGACTTTTGGCAATTGATAGGTCATACTTTTCTCCTTTTTTATAAAACCAAGGGCCTGTCATATCTAACAGGCCACTGCAAATCTAATAAAGTCAGTCCTTCCACAAATTCATGGCATTGAGGAAATCATCTGAAACTGTCACATTTTGAGGATTAGCTGCTTCGCGCTCTTCCCGCTTGGCTTCTACCTGAGCAAGCGTGGTGATGCCTTCTTTACGCCAATTGCGCAAGATAGCCTGAATATACTTCCAATTGGCCTTGCCATTAAACACAGCCTCACGAAGGGCAGCCTTGACCAAGTCAGGATTGGTTTTATCGTCTTGAACAGTCTTAGTCAAGTCCTCAATTTCAAAAGGTGTCAAGAGACGGCCCAGCTCCTGCTGGAAGGTCTCCACCAAGTCTTTTAAAACATTCTGTGGCGCCTTTGCCACAGTCTGCGGACCACTTTTGGCTGCAAGAAGTTCATCCAGCTTTTCTAAAGCCGGTGAAGCATCAAAAATAACCTCTGTCTCTCCATTCAGTTCAATGGTTTTATACTGCAAGAGACCTTTCTCTGTCAGATGGGACATAGAGCGATTGACTTCTGACAGGGTCTTGCCAATATGCTCCGCAATCTGACTAGGTGCCAACTCTTCCAGAGAAGTCGTATTTTGCAGATAGAAAAACTGCCAGACCAAAAAATCATCGCTGGAATCAAAGATGTCCTTAAAATGTAAAAGAAGAGCACTCGGGATTACTAGATTGCCCGATTTAAAAGCTGATAAATAAGTCATGTCACCTCTTATAGATAAGCAAAAAACGATACATCATTTTCAGGACTTTCCCAGTCAAAAGGTGTCTCCTGATAGACAGCATAATTGACCCAATTGCTGAAAAAGAGTGCCGCGGCCGAACTCCAACGCAAGGCCGGTGTCGCATGGACATCATCGTTTTTAAAATAATTCTCTGGAATGTGTGGATTCTTCCCTGCCTTCAAATCGCGGAAATACTCTTTAGATAGAGTATCGCGGTCGTATTCCATGTGACCGAAACTATATACCTCTCGCAAGTCTCGGCTAGCCAGCACAGAGAGGCCAGTATCTTCACCATATGAGAGAATTTCCAGATTAGTCAGATTGACAATATCTTCCTTCAGAACTTCCGTATGACGGGAATGCGGCGCATAAAACTCATCGTCAAAGCCACGAAAAAGCAGATTGCTGCTGTCAGCTGACTGGCTATAGACACCCGATAATTTACGCGTCATCTGGTGCTTGTCAACGCCGTAGCGAGCGTAAAGTCCAGCCTGAGCTCCCCAACAGATATGCAGAGTCGAAAAGACATGGGTCTTGGACCATTCAATCACCTGCTGGAACTCTTCCCAGTAGTCCACCGCTTCAAAAGGCAGATGCTCTACAGGCGCACCAGTAATAATCAAGCCATCAAAATAGCGATTTTTAACCTCATCAAAAGTCTTATAGAAAGTCTCCATATGCTCTGCACGTGTAGTTTTAGACTGGTGAGAGCTCATGTAGAGGAAGTCAATAGTCAACTGCAGCGGAGTATTAGCCAAGTGGCGCAGTATCTGAGTCTCCGTCACCATTTTCTGGGGCATGAGATTGAGTACCAGAATATTCAGAGGGCGGATATCCTGATGGTCCGCCCTGTCGTCATCCATGACAAAGATATTCTCAGAACTTAAAATGTCAACAGCTGGCAGTTTCTTATCAATCTTAATTGGCATGAAAATATCTCCTTCAATCGTTAGAAAGGCTTGGAAATACTTTTCCAGCCTATTCTTTGTTTATCCAATGTACTTTCATTATACTGAAAGGAGATATAGTTTTCAATTATACTTTTTCTCTAACTAGATATAGCTAGAAACTATGTATTAATAGTGCATCAGAACCTTGTAGTCGTAATCGCCGATAACTTCGCGACCTTTGAGCTCATCCAGCTCAATAAGGAAGGCACAGCCAGCTACTACACCACCAAGGCGCTCAATCATCTCAATCGTCGCCTTCACTGTTCCACCAGTCGCAAGGAGATCATCTACAATCAGAACGCGCTGACCTGGCTTGATAGCATCTGCATGCATGGTCAGGGTATCCATACCATACTCTTTTTCATAGTCAGCTGAGATAACTTCACGAGGAAGCTTACCAGGCTTGCGGACTGGAGCAAAGCCAATTCCCAACTCAAATGCAACCGGACAACCCACGATAAAGCCACGAGCTTCCGGTCCAACGATCATGTCAATCTTCTTGTCTGTCGCATATTGAACAATCTCACGAACAGCGTAGCTATAAGCATTTCCGTCTGCCATCAATGGGCTGATATCACGGAATGTCACGCCCTCCTTTGGATAATTTTCGATTGTTGCAATGTAGTCTTTTAAATTCATGATATACTTTCTTTCAAAAAAATTTTTTACTCTCTATTATATCACTTTTTCCTCCAAATGGTAATAGAAAAGTTATTTTTTAAGGGGATAGATTATTTAATTTAAAAGAGTATGTTTCATTCATTTATAGACCACCTTATTGAGGCTGGGATTGAGTTGGTTAACCTTTATAATCGTTTTTTCTAGGCAAGTCAAAATTAAATGTATTGCTCTAAATAAAGTGGTGTTGCTATTTCTTGTTCATAATTTTTTACAATATCCTTCGTAAATAAGCCTAATAAGTCCAAATCATTAGATGGATTAATCTCAAATATTGAAAATACAGATTTTTCAAGAAAATCATTCAATTCTTTATAATTCGACATATAACTATAGCCTTGAGGAGCGTTAAATCTCGGTGATAATTCTTTAGCTTGTTTCAATGATATAGGCGAGTCAAGAAGAGACAGGGAGTAAATTGGAGAAAAATACTTAGCACCTTCTTGCAAATGTTTTTCCAAATATGAACGACTACTATTGGCTAAATCTGAATTTTCTAAAAAGTGTTGGATATTATTACGCTGACCTAAAACCATTTTCCCAACAATCATCTTAGCGGGTGAGGAAAGATATAAATAGGCTACCGTTTCTTTTTCAGGAATCCTTGAACGATATTCAAAATGCTTTTTTACTGTTAGCAAAGCTTTAAAAAATTCTGGTTTAAAGCTCAGGATAATTTCATTCATCTAAAATGTTCTCCTTTGCAAGGCTTTGGCTTAGTCTGGTACCATCTCATCTCTCCATCAAATAATTATAAATCTCTTGCACGGTGCCCAGTGCCATGAGTTCTTGTTCTTTGACTAGGCGCTTGAGGTCTTGGTAAATAAGACTGCTATCAATTTCTTTCTTTTCTGCTTCTTTATTGACCGTCATGACGCCTTCTGTGATGCTTACAAAGCCCAGCTCTTCAAAAATCTGAATCATTTTGACCAAGAGAATAGGGTCGATTTTCAGGTAAGCTGCCAAATCCTTGAGCTTATAGCGAACATCAAACTCGGGGAACTGATAGATGGTCTTGTAGAGTTTGGCAAACTGCTCACGATTGCCAAAACCTGTCAGATAGTAGGGCTTGGCAATCTCATTCTTAAAGTAAATCGCTTCAAAATCCTGAGACTGAATAATCTTCTTCAAGTCCTGCAAATCATCAGGCAGGTCATAAACCACAACTGCTCTGCTATTTGTCAAATCTGGCAATTCCTCAGTGAAACGCAAGACTGGAACCTTGTCAGGCAGCGTCGCATTTTTGCTGCGGATATTGAAAAGTTGAACACCGTCCACACGGGCATCTACCAGCATGAGCTGGAGACTGGTCTTTCCATTCCATTTATTGACAGAGAGGCTGACAGCCAGCTCCAGATTCTTGGTTTGGGCAAATTCTGTCGCCAGGTTTCCTTGCCCAAAAGCTACTACTTCAAAAGCAGCATCTTCCTGAGAAATTTTCAGCTTGAGATGACTGTTGCCAGCCCCCATAGTCCGAGCATTGTCCACTTTAAAGTCCTTGAGGTAAAAAAGCGGCTTCTTATTGTCCATACCAAAAGGCGCCAGTTTTTCAAAGCTTTTGAGCGTATCTAGGGTCAGTTCTGGCAAGTGCAGTTCCTCATCTAAGTACAGAGCTGTTTTGCCTGTCAAATCCAAATCATTGTCTAAGATGTAGGCCGTCAAAATATCGGCAAGCTCCGCCAGCTTATCTGCTTCGAGAGTCATACCTGCTGCTCCAGCGTGTCCACCAAAAGCTACAAAGAGATCACGGTGGCTGTCCAAGGCCTCAAAAATATTAACCGCTTCAATACTGCGGGCGCTGCCCTTCGCGATGCCATCCTCAATATTAAGCACTATGACTGGCTGGTGCAGCTCTTCCAGCAAGCGCCCAGCGACAATCCCTAGCACACCAGGGTTCCAACCTTCCTTGGCCAGCACCTGCACTGGTCTCTTAGGGTCCAGCATACTTTTTGCCTCTTCATAAATCTGCTGGACGATTTCCTTGCGCTCGTCATTTTTCTGGTTGATCATAAGCGCAATGTCGCGAGCTTCTTCGTCATCAAAGCCAGTCAAAAGCTCAACTGCTGGATTGGGATCATCCAACCGTCCCAAGGCATTGAGTCGGGGGGCAAGCTGGAAACCAACCGTTTCTTCATCCAGCTCATCTGACTGAATACCAGCGATTTTAAAGAGCTCCTGAAGTCCTACGCGCTGAGTGTTTTTGAGGACGGAAAGGCCGTATTTGACTAAGATCCGATTTTCCCCCGTCAGACTGACCATATCGGCAATAGTGCCAATGGCAACTAAGTCCAAAAGTTCGACTTGGACTTCTTCCAACAAGGCTGTTGCCAGCTTAAAAGCCACCCCACAACCAGCTAGATGCTTGAAAGGGTAATTCGCTCCGCTATGTTCCGGATGGACAATCGCATAGGCGTTTGGTAGCTCCTCAGGCATGGAGTGATGATCCGTCACGATGACATCCACGCCGAGAGACTGAGCCAGCTCGATAGCTTCAAGGCCAGCCACTCCATTATCCACTGTAACAATGAGCGAGATCCCATGATTTTCAATAAAATACTTGTAAACACTGCTATTAGGTCCATAGCCATCCGTAAAGCGATTGGGCAGATAAACCTGACACTCAGCCCCCAGCTGCTCCAAGGCTTCCTTGACAATTGATGCCGAAGTCATCCCATCAGCATCATAATCGCCATAGATCAAAATCTGCTCGTAATTCTCAATCGCTGCGCGAATGCGCTCCACTGCCCGCTCCATATCATGCAGATCATAAGGGTCGTGAAGCTGGTCTAAACTAGGCTCCAAAAACTCCTGTAAAGCCTCCTCAGTCTGCACACCTCTTTGGTAAAGAAGACTTGCAACGGCAGATTCTAATCCGGCTTTCTTGGCCTTTTTTAAAAATTTTTCGTCTGTAAAATTTGTGGCAAACTGCCAGTCGTATTTTGAGCTAATCATGATGAGTGATACATTTTCTCCGTTCAATCTTGTCTGAATATTATAACATGAAAAGACTGGTTCAACCAGTCTCAAACTTCTTATCTACGGGCAAGGTCCCCGACCTCATTCATCCAGGTATAGTCCTTTGGCAACACTTTGATCAATAACTTCCTGAGCTAATTCCCAAAGAGCTAAAGAGTTTTCTTGGATAAAGGATTTCTTAGCGATGACCTGCGACTTGGTCAGGCTATGAGGATTGTCATGGGGCTGAGCAACTTCCAAGTGATTGAGCAGAGGAACCAGAGCGTCCAGCACTCGAGCATATTTAGCCTCTATGCTCATGCCGGTTTCAAATTCCTGCCAAAGCTCTAAAAAGGAATCCTGCTGATCTAACGGCAACTTGCCCAAACTGATTTTCAAGGACTCAAGCTCTCTATCGTAAGAATCGCTCTTGCCTACATCGTCAAAGATAAAAGTATCGCCAGCATATATTTCGCCCAAATCATGAATTAGTAATATAGACATGACCTTTTCCAGATTGACTTCTTCGGTGATATATTCTCGAAAGACTAGGGCCATGAGCGCACCCTGCCAACTATGCTCAGCAGAATTCTCAAAACGATAGGCATCCAAGGTCCGATTGTTACGATGAGTGGCTTTCAGCTTTTCCAGCTCATTGGTAAAAGCCAGCTGCTGTTGTAGACGTTCAAGCATGTGGAACTCCTTTGAAATGTTTTATAGTTAATTCTATTCAAAATTGATAGTTGCTCTTAACGCTCTATATGATTTTCTTCCCTCGCCATCCAATCACCAACTTTGACGTCAGGTGGGTCAGGATAATCGTCAGAAGGAAGACCCAACGGCCCTTTTCCCACTTGGACAGCTGCTGGGATTTGAGCAGAAAAAAAGATAACTCAATAAAGATAGGATGGAGGAAGAAATAAAGGATACTTAGATCTTTTAAATGTCGCCAGTTTTTTTCGCGCTTCCACTCTGCTTTTAACAGCCAATTGAATAAGAAAAGTGTAAAGGGAATGAGAGCAAAGAAAAAGTTTTTATCCAGTCCCTGCCTGATGTAAACCAGCACTCCTTCGCCTGCTAGAAAAAGACTTGCCAACAGAAGAAACAGCCAGCGTTTCTTCTGAAATAAGGCTATCTGCCCGTAATCAGCTAGAAAGTAGCCTAAATAGATAAAAATGGGCGTATAGAAGAGGCCATTCCTGCTGGTGAAAAAGAACTTGGCATAGGCATCGTACCAGTCCGTCAGCAGACTAGGAGCCAGATAGGCGTGATAAGTCTCAATAGCACCTAAGGCATAGAGAACCAGTAAAAGGACAAATGTTTTCTTGGAGCCTAACTTCCTATACAAGAAATGGACCAGCAGCAAACCTAAGAGAAAGGCAGGAATATACCAAAGCTGGTAGCTCATTCCTATGTAGAAGAGCGCTGCTAGAATAGCCAGCGGAGCTAGGTAGAGGGGCAAATGCAGAGATTGGAAATAAGTCAAAGCGTAGGGAAGGTAGACCAGACTCCAAAAACCATAGACCTTTAAAATGCCTTTAATATACAGAGTTAGTTTCACAGCTTGAGGCTCTTGCTTCCAGCGTACTCGGAAAAAATAGGCTGAAGAAATTAAAAAGAAAGGGACCGCCATGCGGCCAAACATACTCTTCTGAATAAAATGCAGGGCTTCATGTTCAAAAAGCCTCTGGCAGTGAACCAGAATTACCAAAACGGAAGCAATATATTGAAAAAGGCTGAGGAGGGCATAATTGACTGTCTGCCCTGACCCTACGACTTCTCTCCTTTGCATCAAGATTTCTCCTTACGAGGTTTGTTTAAGATGTAAATGAGCACTTTTTTCCTTTGACCTAGGACTTGACTAGCCAAACATGCTGAAAGGCAGCAATGTCCCGATAAGGTGATTGGTTGCAGACAGCCAGCTCCATCTCAAGCATCTTTTCAGCCCAGCCAGGGGCAGTTTTATAGTCATTGGCCTGCAAGCCATAAAAAATCCGTACTCCTTGATAATCCTCAACTTCTAAAGGCAGACCTGAAATCACATCTTGAACCTGATAAACCTTAGCAGCTCCCATGCTGTGGGTTTGATATTTCTGACCCGCTAAAAGCTGCTGGGCCTTTTCTGGATCATTTTCAAAAACCACCGTATGCATAATGCGCCCAACCTCGTGGTGCTTGACCAGAGAAATTTTGCCGTCCTTTTTTAAGAGGCGGGAAAATTCTGTCAAATAGAGAGCAAGATCAGATACATACTCTAAGACATTATGACAGATGATGATGTCAAAAGACTGGTCAGGCAGATTTTGAAGAAGGTCCAAACTGCCTTGCAATTGCTCATAGGAAAAGTCCTGCTTGCGCTCGGCAATCATTTCTGAACTAGGCTCGATAGCGGTCACTTGGTTGTTTTCCGCTAGAAAATCGGCTACAATTCCAAAACCACTGCCGAAATCAAGAATTTTCTGGCCCTTCAGCGACTCTAGAAAGGCAAAAACAATATCATACTGAAGCTTGCCCCAAGGCGCCTGCAGATGAGCTTTGTAGGCTTGTAGATTAGCTGTCATAAAACCTCACTTATAGTTAAACATATTGGCTGCCATCTTGTCGGCAATTCTTGGAAAAAGTGTATAAAGCTTGTGGGCTAAATTGAGAATTCCAGGTAGATTAATTTCCCGCTTCTTTTTACCAAAGGAACTGACAATTTTGCTCGCTACAAAGTCAGGCTCCAAGATATACTTGTCCACTGCTTTTACATAGGAGCCGTCAGGATCTGCCTGATCGAAAAAGGAAGTTTTGATAGGACCAGGGTTCACCGTCGTGACATAAACCCCAAAAGGCAGGAGCTCCAGTCGAAGGGCATTGGAAAAACCAATAGCAGCAAACTTGGTCGCCGAATAAAGACTGGACTTGCTACTTGCAATGAGGCCGGCCATACTAACGATATTGACGATATGTCCTTGACCTGCCTGCTTCATACGAACTCCAAAGATACGGGACAAATTCATCAGGGCAAAGGTATTGACCTCAAACATGGCCTCGATATCACTGGAGCTGATTTTGTCAAATTCTTCAAAAATCCCATAGCCAGAGTTATTGACAAGGACATCCACGCGTCCGTACTGACTGTCAATCTGCTCAGCAAAGTTTTCCAAAGCTGAGCTATCTGTGATATCCAGCTCCACTAGGTCAAGATTTTCTTTTTGTCCATATAATTTTTCCAACTTGTCCTTGCTCCGGCCAACTAAAATCAGTCGGTCATGGGGCAAGAGCTTAACCATTTCCTGAGCCAGCCCACCGCTAGCTCCTGTGATGATGATGGTTCTCATATCTCCACCTCTTCCAAGTCCTTAACCACATGGACGTTGTCAAAGACGCTACTTGCATCGCGGCGCATTTGGCTGATGTCCTTGGCTAGAAAGCGAGCACTGATATGATTGAGTAGGAGGCGCTTGGCACCAGCTTCCTTGGCTACTTCTGCTGCTTGCATATTAGTAGAATGGCCGTGATTACGAGCAAGTTTTTCGTCTCCCTTGCCATAAGTTGCTTCATGGACCAGTACATCTGCTGCCACAGCCAAGCGGACGCTGGCAGCAGTCTTACGGGTATCACCTAGAATAGCAATGGTCTTGCCCGGACGAGGGGCTGATATATAGTCGGCTGCAATGATTTTGGTTCCATCATCTAGGACGATATCCTGACCATTCTTGACCTTACCAAAGAGGGGACCAAAGGGAACACCCGCTGCCCGTAACTTGTCCGCATCCAGCGTTCCTTCCAAATCTTTCTGCATGACCCGATAGCCCACACAGAAAATCGTATGATCTAGCTTATCCGCATAAACAGTGAACTTGTCCGTTTCCAGAATCTTGCCAAGACTGTTCTCATCAAACTCATGAAAATAAATCCGATAAGGCAGGCGAGAACCAGACACGCGCAGGCTAGACAGGACAAAGCTTTTAATGCCTTTAGGACCATAAATTTCTAAATCCGTCTGCTCTTCATTAGCCTGAAAAGAACGACTGGATAAAAAGCCTGGCAAGCCAAAAATATGGTCGCCATGCAGATGCGTGATGAAAATCTTGCTGATTTTGCGCGGTTTAATCGTCGTCTCCAAAATCTGGTGCTGGGTACCTTCACCGCAGTCAAACATCCAGACCTCGTTGATTTCCTCCAAAAGCTTGAGGACAAGGCTGGACACATTGCGAGCCTTGGAGGGCTGACCGGCTCCGGTTCCTAAAAATTGTAATTGCATGTTTTTCTTTCTAAATGATATAAATCATGGCAGAGCGATTCTGCGAGTGATAGTATTTTCTGCCAACATAGGACTGAGCCAGCTGACTGACTTCCTCTTGATTGTAGCCCAGAACTCTCTGGCGGCCATCCGCTAGCTGCTGCCAATCGGTCAAAGCAGTCAGAGCCTGACTGTCCACGACTTGAGATTCAGCTTTGAGAGGTACCATTTTTATGCTCCCAGCTTCTTCGTAGACCAAATACTGTGGAAAGACTTGGGCAATTTCAAAGAGCAAGTCAGCTGTTACCGACTCTGGCATTTCAGGAAAGACCAAGCCGACTCCCTCGCTCTCATAGCAAAATCCATAGGACTTGCCAGAAAGATTGAGCCGGACAAAAGGCTTATTTTCTACAAAGCTAGGCTCCGCATTCCACAAATCCAGTGCCTGACTGATTTCTAAAAAATAGGCTGTCGCGGCTTCCGGACTTTTCTTTTGATAAAGCTCAGCAAAGTAAGCATTGATAACGCTGGGCGGCGGTGTGATAAAGCTAAGCTTCTGCTCTTCTGTCAGACCAGCCAACACTTGCTCTAAGTAGACCCTGTCTAGACTAGTAAAACCGCCGTATTTCAGGGCCAAGTCAATATAATCAGTCATAAAATTCTTCCAATTTCCATTTGTTTTTCTCGGCAATCCAGCCTGAAATGACTTCGACATCGTCTGTATATTCTCGATTTCCCATAATCACGACTTTCTCTAAATCATGAATCTTGTAAGCTTTAGCCGGAGCTACCTTGATAGTAAAAGGCAAAAAGAGCTCTTTCATTCGCTCCAGCAGGACTTGCTGCAAAAGAGCTCTGCTATTGTCCGCCTTAGCCGAAATCAAAGAATAAGGAGTCAAGGTCGGAGTAAAATCCTCAGTCTTGTCCGCTTTGTTATAGAGAGTCAGCCGGGGAATATCCAGCATATCCAGCTCTTTCATGATGTCAAGAACGGTCTTTTCATGCTCCTCATGATGAGGGTCTCTGGCGTCAATAACATGGACCAGCAAATCAACATTTTTGCTCTCTTCCAGAGTCGACTTAAAGCTAGATACTAGCTCTGTCGGCAAATCCTGAATGAAGCCAACCGTGTCTGTCAGCGTGACATTGAGCTGACCACTGAGATTGATGTTCTTGGTCGTGGCATCTAGCGTCGCAAAGAGTTCGTCTGCCTCATACTGACTCTTACTAGTCAAGCAGTTCATAATAGTGGACTTGCCAGCATTGGTATAGCCGATGAGGCCGATTTTGAAAATGCTGGACTCCAGCCGTTTTTCACGAACAGTTGCCCGATTTTTCTCCACTGCCTTGAGCTGGCGCTCAATATCGTGAATCTGATTGCGGACACTGCGGCGATTGAGCTCCAGCTGGCTTTCACCAGGACCGCGGGAGCCAATGCCACCTGCCTGACGGCTGAGCATAATGCCCTGGCCGACCAAGCGAGGCAGGAGGTACTTGAGCTGGGCCAAATGCACCTGAAGTTTCCCCTCATGACTCCTAGCTCTCATGGCAAAAATATCCAAAATCAGCTGCATACGGTCAATGACCTTGACCCCCAAACTTTCCTCTAGGTTAACATTTTGGCGAGGTGTCAGACGGTTATTGACAATAACGGTCGAAATCTCTTCGGCATCAACCATCTGTCGGATTTCTTCTAACTTACCAGAGCCAACAAAGGTCTTGCTGTCATACTTTTCTCGCTTCTGGCTATAGGAACCGACTACCTCAGCTCCTGCCGTCTTAGCTAGGCTTTGCAGCTCCTCCATGGATAGGTCAAAATTTTCCGTGTCTGCCAACTCCACACCGACCAGAAAGACACGCTCTGTTTTTTTCTCTGTTTCTATCATCTCATATCCTTACTAAGACTTGGTCAGCCAGCTACTTATCCAAAAACTTCCTGATGTCCTCCATGACCTGATTTTTATAGTCTGGATTTCCCACCTGATAAGAGGTCACGGACATCCGGTTGCGAAACCAAGTCAGCTGGCGCTTGGCAAAACGGCGGGTATTCTGCTTGAGCTTATCCACCGCCTCTTCAAGACTTATCTGACCTTCAAAGTAGGGGAAAAGTTCCTTGTAGCCGATCCCCTTGCTGGCTTGACTGGTTGGAGCTTTCTCAAACAGCCAGCGGGCTTCTTCTAAGAGACCATCTTCTATCATCAGATCTACTCGCTGATTGATTCGCTCATAAAGTCGCTCACGCTCATCATCTAGGCAAATCAGCAGGACTTCATAATCTGGAAGATTGTTTTCTAGCTGACCACCTAACTGAGCAATCTCCAGCGCCCTCATAGCCCTGCGTCGATTTATCTGAGGAATCTCGATACCCAGCTCTGCTATTTTTCCAAACAAATCCTCATCTGACCAACTGTCCAGCTGCGCCCGATAGGCCAGAATCTCCTCGTGAGGGACGGAGCCGCCCAGATGGTAGCCCTCGAGCAAGCTCTGGATATAGAGCCCTGTGCCGCCGCAAATGATAGGTAGCTGACCTTGAGACTCAATCTCACGAATAGCCTGATCCGCCTCAGTCACAAAATCATAGGCCGAGTAGCTTTCTCCAACCTCCCGCACATCCAGCAGATGATGGGGAATGCCCTCCTGCTCTTCAGGACGAATCTTGGCCGTGCCAATATCCAAGCCACGATAGACCTGCTGACTATCACCACTGATGATTTGGCCATTGAAGCGTTTGGCTACCTCAATACTCAAAGCCGTTTTCCCGACCGCAGTAGGCCCCACTATCACAATTATTTTGGTTTTCATCGTTTTTCCTTGAAAAAATTTTGATTTTTCGTTACTATTAATTATAACATAAATAATAAAAGTTCAGAAAAGGAGAAATCACATGGCTAAAGGATTTGGAAAAGGCGTTCTTACAGGAGTTGCAGCTACTGTAGCTGCTGTGGCAGGCGCAGTATATGCCGTCAAGAAAAAAGTCATCGAACCTGAAGAACAAAAAGCGGCTTTCATCGAAGAAAACCGTAAAAAAGCAGCTCGCAAACGTGTAGCACACTAATCTTACACGTTTCACTACAAAGCCTGGATTTTTCCAGGCTTTTTCTTTTTTGAAAAAACAGCAGTCAAATCAACTGCTACAAACAAAGCTATTAGACTTTAAAAGTTCTCTCTTTCTTGGGCGGTTGAATGCCAGAGAGCTAAAGATATAATTGCTTAAGAGCAAGAATACTAACAACTCAAGCACAAAAAACAAATCGAAAGCAGGACTGGAAGACAGAGAAACGAAAGGAATCGCGACACACATAAGTATGATATAAAGAATTTTCAAGCGTTTGATATAAAGCCAGAAGAGTTCAAGGCTTTGCCTGCTACTGATCTGCGACTTAGACTTACTTCTCGAGTACCAGATGAAAAATACTTCCGCAAAAAAGAATAGACCTAGCAAAATGATTATTCTCCAAAAATGAACCTGCAGTAGAATTCCCATTGCTAGCAATAACAAAACACCCAAGCTCAGCGCCACCACTGCTCGCCTAGTAGTAGCCATAAAATCAACTCCTCTATATGACTACGAAGAACAGTCAAATTAATTATTACTAATCGATTAGATTGCTCTAGGAGAACATATTTTATTTCGGCTTTATTTTACCACTTGGCAAGAAAACTTACAAATAATACGATAAAGCATTTGTAGAAGTCATTAGTTACTGAAAAAGCCACCATTCGGTGACTTTTCTACATGCCTATTTCCCTTGCATAAACTCTTGGAAACGATGAGTATCAAAGTAAATAGTAGAAGCAATTAATTTATCTGATTCGTCAAATTTTAAAAATTCTGCGACATCCAATTCTAGTTCTTTTCCGTGTGGTGACTGCATGCGATAGCGATTTAAAGCTGCTGCTTCTCGTCCCTCTACCAATAACTTCTTCACTTCAAGATGCTGGCTTAAAGCATAGAATTGACCTGCACCTTGCAGATAAACATCACGCCCTTGCCTGATCTCCTGACTGTCGCACATTCCATAATTAAAGTTTTCTGCTACGAAATCTTCCCAGCCACCTTTATTAACTGCGGTAAAATAGCTTTCTGCTAATGTTTTCGTATCCATTTGGAACCTCCAAAAATAATTTAGGCAAGCACTCAACCAATGAGATTTTCAAGCCATTTAAGATTATACAAAAAGCAATATGACTACAGTCTGTCATATTGCTGAAGATTTTTTTGAAGAGTAATAATTAATTTATCCTGCAGTTCTTTTGGTGATATGACTTTTACTTGATGAGCAAAACTTAAAATCAATTCGAAAAAGGCCGGTGTCAATGCTCTGAAAGCATGTACCTTTATCCTTGTTTGCTCAACAGTGATTTCTTCTTCTGTGAAATGGTCATAAATTTTTGGAAGCGCAGACTCTGTGAAAATCAGCTTTACTTCTTCTTTACTGCCCTCAACTTTATCTTTAGACGGATTTAGAAAAAGATCTAGCTTTTCTTGAGATAAAAGAGGGTAATCTCCAGCTTCGATACCCTCTTCTACTTGCTGCAAATCGCGAATCCTGCTAAGTTTGAAAAAACGAAAATCTAACTTTTCTAAACAGTAGCCGATAACATACCAGGCATTCAATTTAAAAATCAGACGGTAAGGAAGAATCGTTCGCTGGCTTCGTTCTTGTTTTTTAGAATAGTAGGAAAAGGAAACTTTCTTCCCAGTTTGTATAGCCTGCTCAATTTCAAGTAAATAATTTGTATTGAGAGACCATGAACTGAGATCAAAATAAAATGGATTGACCTTGTCGGTCGCTTCTTGAGAAGCAAGCTTATGCTCAATATTGTCAAAACTTGGACGGCCAACAATTTTGCCAACATTTTGGCTCATATTGATGATAAACTGCTTTTCTTCTTCTGTGAAAAAGCTGCTGTCCATCTTGTAGTCATCCGGTATATAAAAGCCGCCCTTATCTCCACGTTCAGAGTAGATAGGGATTCCGGCTAAGCTGAGCGTATCCATATCTCGATATACTGTGCGGGTAGATATTTCAAAACGTTCAGCAATTTCTTTAGCCGTTATCTGTCTCTTATTCAAAAGGGCTAGCAAAATATAGATTAATCGTTCTAGTTTCATGAGTTTTCTTTTCTTATTACAATCGCCACAGCATCAAATAATCATCTTCCCTCTCTTCAACCGTGACAAAGCCCAGTCTTTGATAAAAGCCAACGGCGGGATTGTCTTTGGAAACGGAGAGGGAAACACTTGGGTAGCCTTTGGACTTGAGTAAGTCCAGCATGGCCGTCATCAACTGCTGCCCTAGACCTTGACCCCTGAACTCAGGCAGGAATGAAATGGACAGAGAGGGAGTCCGGTCGTCATAATAGCCATAATCTTTCATGATGCGAACCCAAACTGCTCCGACCAGCCGGCCGGCCACTTCTGCCGCTAAAGCCCAATCATCTGGCTGCTGACCAAAGTCCTTGATATACATCTCAAGTTCTGGCTCCTTCAAGATACTTCTGGGCAACGGCGCTAGACCTGGGGGGATAAAAATAGCTTGGTAAAGAAATTCCTCTAAGAGCGGGATTTCCTCTGATTTTAAGGACCTAATCTCAGTCATGATTTCTCCTTCTAGATCAACTGCTCCTCACCTATGCCAGCCTCTGCTAAGATTTTGGAAACTCGGTCAAACTGCAAACGGAAATGCTCCAGCTTGTGGCCATCTGATCCCACTGAAAAGCACTGACCGCCCAGCTCCTTGACTAGAGAGAGAGCGTAGATATAGAGTTCCTCGTGACCGTAAAGATACATGGACTTGCAGTTGAGCTCAAAGGCCAGGCCATGATTAATCATCTTTTGAAAAAGCTGTCGCAGCTCTGGTTCAAAAGTTTTTAACTCCTCTACGGTAAGCGCAAATTTTCGGAAACCATAGTCAAAGTGAGCTAGTACATCTGCTGGCACAGCCTCGATAGCCTCTTCTAACTCTCTCAGGTAGCGGGTAATTAACTCCGTCTTATCCAGCTGCAAGACCGGATCTTCCAGATAGTCAAAACTACCATTGTGATGGACAGACAAGAGTTTGAGGTCGTATTCCTTGTCCGCTAGGAAAGCTAGGATATCGTCCTTACGCGGAGCGTAATAGCCAATTTCAATGCCCTTTTTGATGCGGTTGCCATATTGCTGGTTCAGCTCTGCTATTTTTGCTGAATAGGCCTCATAGTCAGGCACATCATCGTGGGGCGAGGCTGCTTCATAGGGGTAGGGATTGGACAAATCATAATGCTCAGTGGTGACAATCTCGCCCTCGTAATGGTTCAGATAGTCACAGAAATCCGCCTCAGAATCATAGGAAAAACAGGTATGAAGATGGTTGTCGCGCATGCGGGGCCGCCTTTCTGCAAATCTTGTATCACTTTAGTAATGGTTAATTTCAGGTCGATCATGAATCCGGCTCTGCTTGCCCTGACGGGCCTGGAGGACGGCCTCTACCTTTTCCAGACTGATGCCAGTCTCGACGAGAGCGACCGCCAGATGGTAGAGCAGATCAGCTGTCTCATTGGCCATCTCTTCCTTATCAGCGTTTTTAGCCGCAATGACCACTTCTGTCGCTTCTTCACCGACTTTTTTGAGAATCTTGTCCAGCCCCTTGTCATAGAGATAGCTGGTATAGGAGCCTTCCTTGGGCTCTTTTTTGCGTTTGAGGGCTTCTTGATAGAGGGTTTCTAACATAGTATCTCCTTGTTACTGTCCTTATTTTACTATAAAATACAATTCTTTCCAATGGCAGGCTGGTGTCTTGATACTGGCTTCTTAGTTTTATTCTTGCATTAACCAAGTACTAAAGTAAAGCAAGGGAGCCTTTAGTCAGTTTTGCTGTCTTCTTCATCCCAGATTGTATGGAAAAAGCAGGATTTGGCACCGGTGTGGCAGGCTGCTCCCAGCTGGGCTACCTCGATCAGCAGGGTATCTTGGTCGCAATCAGCTGTGATTTTTTTGACAGTCTGGTAGTGGCCGCTGGTGGCTCCCTTATGCCAAAGCTCCTGACGAGACCGGCTCCAGTACCACATCTGACCGCTAGTGCGGGTCAGCTGATAGGCTTCTTCATTGAGATAGGCCAGCATGAGGACTTCTTTGCTGGTGTAGTCTAGGATAATGGCAGGTATAAGACCACCTTGCTTTTGAAAATCTAACTTCACTTCTGTCATCAGATGCGTACCTCCAATCCAGCTTCCAGCATGGCTTTTTTGGTATCTGAGATGGAGACCTGACCATAATGGAAAATCGAGGCTGCCAAAGCACCTGTCGCTGCAGTCTTTTCAAAAACTTCTATGATATGCTGTCTAGAGCCAGCACCACCAGATGCAATAATCGGAACGGAAACCACTTGGGAGACGGCTTCCAGCATTGGCAAGTCAAAACCAGACTTGGTCCCGTCCTTGTCCATACTGGTCAAAAGAATTTCCCCTGCTCCAAGACTGACAGCTTCTTGGATCCAGTCTAACAGGTCGCGACCGCTGTCCTTACGGCCGCCAGCCAGATAGACATGCCAGCTGCCATCCGCTTCTTTTTTAGCATCCACGGCCAGCACCACACATTGACTGCCGAATTTCTCAGCACAGTCAGCTAAAAGCTGAGGATTTGCAAGTGCTGAGGAATTAACTGCAACCTTATCCGCACCAGCTTGGAGCATCCGCTTCATGTCCTCAACCGTACGAATGCCGCCCCCGACAGTAAAAGGAATGAAAACCTGCTCCGCCACTCGCCGGACCATCTCGACCGTCGTGTCCCGCTCCTCATGGGTGGCGGTGATGTCCAGAAAGACCAACTCATCGCAGCCAGCTTCATAATAAGCCTTGGCAGCATCAACTGGATCGCCCACATCAGTCAGATTGACAAAGTTGATGCCCTTGACCACCCGGCCGTCCTTGACATCTAGACAGGGAATGATTCGTTTTTTCAGCATGGCTAGCCCCTTTCTGCTTCCTTGATCTGCTCTAGGCTAACTCGTCCACTGTAATAGGCCTTGCCCACAATGGCACCAGCCAAGCCCAGTTTTTTCAGCTCCTTTAAGTCATCTGCTGACTGGATGCCGCCAGAGGCAATGACTTGAGCATGCTTGAGTGCTGCCAGCAATTTTTGATAATGCTGGATATTAGGGCCAGTCAGAGTTCCGTCTCGGTCTACATCCGTATAGACAAAGAGACGGACACCGATTTTTTCCATGGCCAAGGCCAGGCTGATATAGTCCTGACTGCTGGTTTCCAGCCAACCCTCAGTCGCAACCAGCCCCCCTTTCGCATCGATGCCAATCACGACTTTGCTGCTTCCAAAGCGCTCCAGCGCGGCCTCAACAAAGGCAGGATTCTTAACAGCCATAGAGCCAATAATGACACGGTCAATACCGACCGCTAGATAATCTTCAATCTGCTCCAGACTGCGGATACCACCCCCAACTTGGATAGCTAGACCAGTCTCCGACTTAATTCGGGCAATCAAATCCCGATTGGCCGCCCGACCTTCTAAGGCCCCATCCAAGTCAACCACATGAATCATGGTAACCCCGGCTTCTTTGAAAATTTTGGCTTGCTCCAAAACATCGGGATTGACCACCGTCTTCTGACTAAAATCCCCTTTAAAAAGGCGGACGGCCTGGCCGTCTTTGATATCAATAGCGGGCAGTATTTTCATAGACATACTCCTTAAACTTCTCTAGGATACCGAGACCGACAGTCCCTGACTTTTCTGGGTGAAACTGACAGCCAAAGACCGAGCCTCTGTGAATCATGGCTGGGATAGGCAACCCATAATCAGCCGTCACATCCAAGTACTCCTCCGGAACATCTGTATAGTAGCTATGGACAAAATAGACTGACTGTCCATCAAGATCAGCTGTCAAAGCAGACGACTGCTGGATTTTTAAGTCATTCCAGCCCATGTGAGGCACAGGCAGACCAGCCTGGTCTGGAATCCTACAGCAAACACCGGGAATCAAGCCCAGTCCAGAACTTTGACCATTCTCCAATCCAGACTCCAGTAGGAGCTGCATACCTAAGCAAATGCCCAAGAGAGGTTTGCCTGTAGCCACAGCCTGCTGGATAATGGACACCAGCCCTCGTCTTTCCAATTCCTGCATGGCAGTAGGAAAAGCACCTACTCCTGGTAAAATCAAGCCATCGGCAGTTAAAATTTCCTGCGGGTCAGCTGACAGACGCGCTTCTACTCCGACCTGAGCCAGAGCACGGAGGACATTGGCAGTATTTCCCGCGTCATAATCAATAACAATCATCATCTCTACATCAACTCCTTTCACTCAGAAGGACAAGCTAGAGCAAGCCCTTGGTGGAGTTGACTCCATGAATCTCTGGATTGATCGTAATAGCCTCCCGCAGAGCTCGTCCAGTCGCTTTAAAGAGGCTTTCCGCCTTGTGGTGGCTGTTCTTGCCATGAAGGATTTTCAGGTGCAGATTCATCTGCAGATTAAAGGCTAGGGCTTGGAAAAATTCCTCTACCAGCTCAGTATCAAAATTCCCAAGCTTGGGATTGTCAAAATTAGCCTCAAAGACCAGATAAGAGCGACCGGATAAGTCCAGACTGGCCATACCCAGCGTTTCATCCATAGGCACAAAGCTAGTGCCGTAGCGGTTGATACCTGCCTTGTCTCCCAAAGCCTGACGCAGAGCCTGCCCCAGCACGATGCCCACATCCTCGACCGTATGATGGCTGTCCACCCAAAGATCACCTTCAGCCTTGACCGTCAGAGCAATCCGACTGTGGCGGGCAAAAAGGGTCAGCATATGATCAAAGAATCCGACACCGGTCTCGATAGCTACCGGCTCCTGTTGGTCCAGATTCACAGCCAGTTCAATATCGGTCTCCTGTGTTTCACGCTTGATTTCAGCTTGTCTCATGGCAACTCCTTCTATTTTTCCTGTCTGCGGGCTTCGATGGCCTTGGCATGTCCCTGCAGGCCTTCTGAATAGGCCAGACTGGTAATATCCTTGTCAGCGGCTCCTACAGCAGCACGGCTGTACTGAGTGTACTGGATGCGCTTGATAAAGTCATAAACTCCCAGAGCTGATGAAAAGCGGCTGGTGCTGGTTGTCGGTAAAACGTGATTAGCTCCCGCATAGTAGTCACCAATTGGCTCACTGGTATAATGCCCCAGAAAGACAGATCCGGCATTTTCAACCTGATCCAGATAGCTGTAAGCATTATCCATGGCAATCTCCAAATGCTCAGGTGCCACCTGATTCATAAGCTCAAACATGGCTTCCTTAGAAGGCGCAAGGATGATGCGGCCGTTGTTCTCAATCGAAGCACGCGCGATTTCCTCCCGCGGTAGCTCTTTGAGCTGTCTGTCCAGCTCTGCTTCGACTTGGTCTGCCAGCTCCTCCGAGTCGGTCACCAGAATAGCCCGAGCTAGCTTGTCGTGCTCAGCTTGCGACAGAAGGTCAGCAGCCACATAGACTGGACTGGCTGAACTATCTGCAATGACCCCAATCTCCGAAGGACCGGCAATCATGTCAATTCCCACGACACCATAGACCATCTTCTTAGCCGTAGCCACAAAGATATTGCCCGGTCCAGTTATCTTATCCACCTTGGGAATGGTCTCAGTTCCATAAGCCAGAGCTGCTACACCTTGGGCTCCGCCAATTTGGAAAATCCGATCTACACCGGCCAGCTTGGCTGCGACTAAAATCGCTGGGGTAAAGTGTTCTTGGGGCGGTGTAATCATGATGATTTCTTTGACACCAGCAATCTTTGCTGGGATAACATTCATGAGAACGGAGGACGGATAGGCTGCGGTGCCGCCAGGTACATAGGTGCCGACCCGCTCAATCGGCCGAATCAGCTGACCACGGATAACACCCTCACTTGGACTGTCTTCAAAACCTGTCTCCAATTGCTGGCGGTGGTAGGATTCGATATTAGCTTGGGCATTTTTCAGGGCAGCCAAGACCTCTGGAACAATCTCCTCAAAGGCCTTGTCAATTAGCTCCTGCCCAATCTCAAAATCTGTCACCTCAACCTTATCAAAGAGCATGGTATAGTCTCTTAAAGCTTGGTCACCGTCTTGTTTGACTCTTTCAATAATCTCAGCCACCGCTTCTTCCACATCTAGGTTTTGCTGGCTGAGCTGCAGCTGCTCTTCGTATAAAATCCGTGAAATTTCTTCGTTACTTCCGCTTAAACGTTTGATAATTATCATTTAAAAGCCACCTCTCTTCTTCCTACTAGGGATTCAATCTTTGCCACAAAAGGCATGATATCCGGGTTATTTTTCAGGGAAGCCTGATTGGCAATGAGCCGGGCTGACACCCGACAAATGTCTTCAAAAACCAGCAGGCCGTTAGCTGACAGGGTATGCCCCGTCTCCACAATGTCGACAATGGCATCCGCCAAGCCCAGCACCGGTGAAATCTCCACGCTGCCTTGAATGGAGATAATTTCCACATCTTCCCCCTTTTGATTAAAATAATCAGTCGCTACTGTCGGGTACTTGGTCGCAATCCGCTTGCGCTTGTGATCATGAGGGTTATAGCTGGGCACCGAGGCCAGTGAGAATTTACAAAGCCCAAAGTTCAGATCCAGCAGCTCCAGATAGCCGGTCGGATGCTCAAAGAGAATGTCCTTGCCGACAATGCCCAAATCAGCGACTCCATGGCGCACATAGGTCGTCACGTCAGGCCCCTTGACCAAGAGAAAGCGAAAGCGACTGTCTGGACTTTCAAAAATCAAGCTGCGCCCCTTGTCTGCCATGAAGGACATATCAAAGCCAGCCTTGGTCAAGAGCTTGACGGTATCTTCCTCAATCCGCCCCTTAGTCAGGGCAATAGTAATCTGACTCATCTGCTGTCACCTTCCTTTCCGCCCTCGTCCGGTAGGTCATCATGAATGGCCTGATAGACACTGTCAATGTCAAGAGACCAGCCGATAGCTGTCAGCTCTGCTGCCCCGAAGCGATTGAAAAGCTGATCATAGCGCCCACCAGATAGAAAGGCAGCTGGTACTCGGTCGCCAAAGACCTTGAAGGTCAGGCCGGTATAGTAAGGCATGGCCGCCACCTGCCCCAAGTCCATAGTTGTCTGATCTAGCAAGCCTGATAGGCTCTGCAAAACTTGCTCCACATCATCTAAAGCCGTCAATATCCGCTCGTTGTCAACTATCTCTCTAGCCCTAGCTAAAACCTGTTGGCTAGGACCAAACAAATAGGGCAGCTCCTGTAAAAAATCATCAAACTCACTCGATCTGGTCTGGGTGAATTCAAAGATCCCCGTCCTGTTTTTCTTGCGAATATAATCTAGCAGCTGAGCCTCCTCCTGCGAATCCAAGGCCAGATTCTCTAGGATTGTCTGTAAGATTGCTGCATGGGAAAACTCGAACTGATAAGACTTAACCTGCACCAAATCCAGTGACTGCTTGGCTGTCTTGATAGCCTCAAGCACCGCCTCGCGAGCTGGATAGCCGATAATCTCAATACCAGCTTGGCTGAGCTCGTTGGCGAGACCGCGCAGCTCTTCTTGATAGTGAAAGACCTTGCCTGAATAGGAAAACTTGGTCGGCGTATGCACCCTGGTCGAAGCAATAACCCGACCAATCTGGCTGGTCACATCTGGCCTCAGCACCAGTAGCTCGCCTTTTTTATCGAAAAGATGATAATGATGGGGCTCCACATGGTCACTGAAGACCTCGAAGTGCTCCAAAGTCGGTGTGTCAATCCGATTGAAGCCCTGAACCATCAGGAAATCACTGATGTCCCGCTCAATCTCGTAGGTCACACGCGCCCTCTTGAAAAGCTTGTCATGCATGCCAATCGGAAGGGTGATTTTATTCATAGGCTGCTTTCCTTTCTTGCTCTATTCTTACACTGGCTGGCTTTGAGTCAAACTCTCAGCTGCTGCAAATTTCCTTGATAGCTGCCAGGACTGTTTCCATCTCTTCTCGCTGTCCGATAGAGATGCGTAAAAAGTCTTTGATTCGTTCCACTTTTGGAAAATACCGCACATAAATCTGACGCTCTTCTAGCTGTTGGAAAAGCTCTGCTGCAGAGATTCCACTAGGCTGGGCTAGGACAAAGTTGGTCTGACTAGGCAGGACTTGGAAATCCAGCGCAGCCAATTCCCCAGCAAACCAATCTCGGGTCTCTTGAATGGCTCTGCTGGTCTCCAGATAATAATCCCAATCTTCTACCGCAGCAAGAGCCAAGCGCTCTGCTAACATATCCACTGAGTAAGGATTGATGGAGTCCTTGACAGCTTTCATGACAGCTATTAAGTCTGGATGGCCGATGCCGTAGCCCACCCGCAGACCAGCCAAAGCAGCATCCTTGGAAAAGGTCCGTGTGATAAAGAGGTTGGGATAGGTTTCTAGAAGAGGCAGGGCAGATTGACCGCCAAAGTGAATATAGGCCTCATCCACCACCACTACCACATCCTGATTGGACGCTAGAATTTCCTCCAACTGATCAAGTGGTAGATACATCCCCGTCGGAGCATTGGGATTGGCTAAGATAATGCCGCCATTGTCTCCAAAATAGTCGGAGGGATGGACCTCAAAATCATCTGTCAGAGGGATTTCTCGAAAAGGCACGTGGTAGAGGTCCGCCCAGACCTTGTAAAAACCATAGGTCAAGTCCGGAAACAAGACCGACTCGCCACTGTTAAAGAAAGCTAGGAAAGCCATGGACAAGATGTCGTCGCTGCCGTTACCAATAATGAGCTGGTCGGGTGATACACCCAAGTTTGCCGCCAAAGCCTGACAGAGCTCCGCCTGATCCAAACTGGAATACTTGCGCAAGTCCTGAGCATCAAAGTTCTGCAGGGCCTCTGCCACCTTAGGACTCGGTCCATAAGCATTTTCATTGGTATTGAGCTTAATCATGTCTGGCTCATTGGGCTGCTGCCCTGCTACATAGGGATTGATCTGCCTGAGACCTTTTAGCTTAACCATCTTTCCACCTCTCTTTCACACACTAGCCATTACCTGACTCTGATTATCTTTTAGAACTTCTAATAAATGAAAGACGAAATTTACCGCTTTGGTAACGAAAAATAGGGGAATCTTCTGAGTTAAATATAATAAAAAGCCCTCGCAAAAAACTTTGCAAGGACGTTGACACGTGGTTCCACCTTTATTCGGACCCCAGTCGCCTGAGGACCCTCTGGGAGTACGAGACTCCAGATTGATAACGGTAATCAGCCGTCGGACACTAGTCTCAGACTGCTGACTGATTTCGCATCCGCACTCAAGAATGTGTCGTCTAAGGATTGTATGCCGTCTCACCATTAGGCACTCTCTGTTTCTTGTCTTAGACTTTTTCTCTCATCGCTTTCAATTTATTGTTGAATATTCTACATGAATTTTTATTAAAAAGCAAGAGGAAAATTGAAAAAAATTAAATATTTTTTTCTTTCTAAATGTATTAACGTTCTTTCAGCATAGAGCTAGACAAATCCAACAGATTAATCGCTGTCTCAAAATGCTCCCCCAACAGGTCATAGACAGCATCTTCGCTTAAGACGCCGCAAGCTATATTTTCAGGGAAATCCGGTCCATTCGAGAATTCTAAATCATCAAAAAATTCCTGACCAATATAGTAGTCCCTCAACTGGATATAATCTGACTGGCAGCGCTCCAGTTGATCTAGAGCTTTCTGAGCATCTGCTAGGACTTGAGCATATTTATTCAAATGTCCTTCCATTTTTTGAATGCGTTCTAACTGTTCCACAGGCTTCCTTCCTTTCTAGACATGACAAAATAATCAATTCACCTTAACCACCTGCAGCTGCTCACCTCCTAGCAAAATCAAATATTTTTCAATTTGAGAAATGCCATAAGAGCGGCTGAGAGCTTGAGCATATAAGTCTAGCTGGCCATGGTAGCGAGCAATCAACTCAGATGAATCCTTGTATTTATCCGTCTTGTAATCAAAGAGGATAATCCGATCCTCAAAGAGCAGGTAACCATCCAAAATCCCCCGCAAAACAAAGTTCTGACCGCTAGCGTCATCCCTCTTGAGCATGGCAAATGGTGCTTCTCGACGAACTCTGTCACTGTTCTCAATCAAGAGACGTCCCAAATCTGTCTCGAAGAAAGATGCAATCTTAGGCAGCTGAATCTGCTTTTTGACCGCTTCATCGGCCTGAACCTGAGCCAAGGCAGAACGAAGTACAGCCATGCTGGGACTGCTATCCAAGGGAATTCGCTGCATGAGCTCATGAACGGCACTACCGACCTGCGCTCCAGTCACTTTGGCTTTCTTGCCAAAATCAGGCAACTCAAAGCTAGGCTGAGGCCGAAAAGCTGCTCGCTCATCCATAATATCCAGACCATCCGTGTCCATGATTGGCTCATAAAACTTCTTAATCTGGCTTGGAGTTCGCACACTAGGCAGCTCAATGGCAGAGCGGTACTGGCTATTCAGTTGGTCCACGCTTTCTAAAATATCCAGAGCTCGACGGATGTCGTCCGACTGACGATTATCTGCCAAATCATCCGCTGGAAAGAGCACAGGCTCATTAATTCGCCCTATCTCTTCAGCAGTTAGCTCCTCATCAGTGACAAAATGGGTCTCGTAGGCGAGATTCTCATCAGAAAAAACAGCCTGAATGGCATAGAGCCAGTCTTGGAAATTACTGAGCTGGCTGCGCAGACTGGCAGACAAACGCCCTTGTTGGCTCTTGCCCCACTGACGATTATCCAAAACCTCTTGACTGCCCTTGCCGACCAGATAGAGCTTGGTTTCAGCCCGCGTCATGGCCACATAAAGCAAGCGCATCTGCTCAGACAGACTAGCCAACTGCAGCTCCGCTAGATTCTGCTGATAAGGCAGCGTATCCATGGAAATGCGCAGCTGATTCGGTGCATACGGGTCTTCCACAGACACCGATACATCCGCTACATACTTGATGCCAACTCCCTTGGTCCGGCTAAGGATAATAGCAGAGCTACTATCCTGACGGTTGAAGGCCTTGTCCATATTCAGCAGGAAAACATACTTGAACTCCAGCCCCTTACTCTTATGAATGGTCATGAGGCGAACAGCGTCCTTAGGCGCCGCCACTGGCACACTGGCCAAATCGTGCTGATTTTCCAAGATACGGTCTATCATTCCGATAAAGCGAGAGAGACCTTTAAAGCTAGACTTTTCATACTCATTAGCCCGCAAAGAGAGGGCATAGAGATTGGCCTGTCTCTGGGCACCATTGGCCAGAGTTCCCACCATGTCATAGTAGAAACGGTCCTGGTAGATCTTCCAAATCAAGTCATACAGTGAATGCGTCTTGGAATAGGTCCGCCAGCTTTGTAAGGTCTCATGGAAATGCTGCAGTTTTTTCTGCAGTTCTTGGGTGACTAAAGCAGGATGCAAACCTCTTCCTTCAAGGGCATTAACCAGCTTTTCATAAAGGTTTTCCTGAGAATGCTCTTGACTGGCCTGCAGGGACAGCCGAGCCAGCTCGTCCTCACCAAAGTCAAACATGGGAGACTTGAGAAGGGCGGTCAGGGCATAGTCATTCAGCGGATTATTGATGGTCCGCAGAGTATCTAGCATAACCAATACCTCTACCGACTGCAGATAGTTTGCTGCGCCATCATCTGGTACTAGAGGAATCTGGTGCTGCTCAAAGGCAGCTAAAATCAAATCATTGCGGGTTCTGGAAGCCGTCAGCAGCGTAATATCTTTAAAAGCCACTCCTTCTTCATTGTGCAGGCGGATGATTTCCTTGATGACTAGGTCCACTTCACCAGCTGATACCGCCTGTGGCAAGCCCTCATCGCCCTCCTCTTCCGGACTCTCCTTGGAGCCTTCATAGATTAAGAAGGAAGCGCGGTTAGCTGGATTAGGCTCGCGTTTGGCTGGATTGCCAGCCACCAGATAGTGGGTTTCATTGTAGTCAATTTCTCCGACTTCTTCATCCATCAGGCGTTTGAAAACATCGTTGGTCGCTTCCAGCACCTCAAGATGACTGCGGAAATTTTCCTTAAGGACGATTAGCTTGCCCTGACTGCTATCCTCTTGATAGGCCTTAAATTTATCGCTAAAAATCTGCGGGTCAGCTTGACGGAAACGGTAGATAGACTGCTTGATATCACCCACCATAAAGCGATTTTGCCTTCTGGAAAGCAAGTCCAGCATGCGCTCCTGCGTGTGGTTGGTATCCTGATATTCGTCCACCATGACCTCGTGGTAGCGTTCCTGATAAAAGCGACGCACCTCTGGGAATGTCTCTAAAATTTCAATAGCAAAATGGCTGATGTCGCCAAATTCAAAGGCATTTTCTGCTTTCTTACGCTCCAAGTAAGCCTGTGCAAAGTCCGCCACAAAGTCCCGCAGAAGCTCAACCAGAGGCAGGCACTCTCCCCGGTGCTGCTCAATAAAGTCCAGTTGATAAAGCTGCTGGTCAAAGCTGCGTAGCCTCTCAATCAAAGGTTTCCGAGCTTCATTGTAGTCCTTGGCCATTTCTTTTTTAAACTCGTCTGCATTCTTGCCAACCCGAGCTGTAAAGGCCTGGCCATTGGACAGTTGGGAAAGCGCCACGATCTGTTTGAGAATCTGAGCTGTTTGCTCTATTGGTGACAGTTCATTCAGGCATGCTAAGAGGGTCAGAGCATCTTGGACATTTTCCTGATACTTGGCGCCCGCAAACTCTCTTCCCTCATGCTCTAGATGGGCAGAAAAGAAAGCTTCCAGCTCCCAAAGGGCTGATTTGATTTGACCAAATATCCGCTCTCTCTCTGCTGCAAAGTCACTGTGCTCATAGCCATAGAGGAAGGTTTCTTCCAGCCAGCGCTGAGGACTGCTGGTTGACTGCAGAAAGCTGTAAATCCGATAAACTTGCTCCCGAAAGCCTGATAAATCCTTGCGCTTACCAGTAAAGTTCTTGACCAAACGGCTAAACAAAGCCTGACGCTCGCTGTCATAGTAACGGTCAAACACTTGACTGAAGACTTCATTTTGCAGAATCAGCTGCTCACTGGCAGACTGGAGAATCCGAAAATTCGGCGCTAAACCAAGCAGGTAACCATAGCGACTCAGCACTTTCTGGGTAAAGGCGTCCATAGTACCAATGTCAGCATTGGGCAGGTCAGCTAATTGCTGGGCCAAATGTTGCTTGAGTTCAGGACTCTCGGCCTCCTTCAAGGCCTGACCCAGTTCCTTCTCCAGCCTCTCTTTTAGCTCGCCTGCCGCCTTAACAGTGAAGGTCGAGATAAAGAGCTGGCTGACCGCAACGCCTCTAAGAATCTGGTCTATAATCCGCTGGACCATGACAAAAGTCTTACCCGATCCGGCCGAAGCGGAGACCAGAATATTCTGGCCAGAGGAGTAGATGGCCTCAATCTGCTCTGCCGTCTTTTTCTGTGGCTTGTCCGAAGCAGCTTCTTGGGCTTGCTTAAGAGCAATTTCTTCTGAAGTTAAAAAAGGAATTCTCTTCATTTTTCCATCTCCTCCCTCATCTTTTCTAGCCAGGCCTGGCGCAACTTCTCACCAGTCGGCCGCCTATCAAACTTGCTTGTATCCAGCTTTTCCAGCTGACGTGCCTGTCCCAGATGGAGATTGGCTTCAAAGCCTGTAATGGCCTTAAACTGCTCTACATAAGGAGCAATGCTGCGCCCATTCTCTGTATAAGGATTGACTGCAAAATGACCTGATAAAATGCCTTCTGCAGCTTTTTTGTAGAGATAAGCATTGTAGGCCAGAAGCAAGTCCAAGTCCCCCTGGCTCAGCAAGTTGGTCTTATTTTTCTCATAGAGCGGACCAAGCTCCTTGACAGCATCAGCCACAAAAAGTCCCTTGTACTGGAGTGGATTCATAGACTGATTGACTGCATCAGCCAAGGTCTTGGTATCTTTAAGCGCCACAATCGGATCGGTCATCTGCAAATACATGGCGCCAAAAGTACCCTTATCCTCTTGATAGTCTGCTAACTCCTCAATCGCCGCCAGATAGGTCGGCAGCTGAGAATTAAGTCCGTTAAAGAACTTTTCAAAGCTGAACTTAATATCGCCAGACTTATAGTCCACCACTCCCAGACTCTCGGTCTTGGTCAAACGGTCAATTCGGTCCACCTTACCGCTCACGGTCACTGCTCTGCCATTTTCCAAGATCAGGAAAGGCTTAGAAGCAGAACCAAAGCCAGTCTCCTCACCAATGGTCTCAATCCCGGTTGGATGAGCCAGCACACGACCGGTCGCCCGCGCTGTATCTAGCAAGAGCTGGCGCGCAAAACGGGTCTGTCCTGACTCACTGTAGATACTCTCAAACTCGGCCTCTCGGCTGGTCTCTTCCATAGCCTGCGCTAAACGCCGGTCAAAATCAGCTGACGAATCATCCTGCAGGACCTTTTCAAAGATCCGATGGAGGAAAATCCCATGACTGCGAGCATCTGGATGAATGGTCCACTCTTCCTGCAGGCGCAGAACATACTTGAGAAAATAAGCATACTGATGCTGGAAATACTCGTTTAGAGCAGACGCTGAAAGTCGGAGAGGCTGTTCCTGAGGGTAGAGGGCTTGCAGAGTTTCCGACTGTAGAGACTCTGTTTTTAGTTCCTTACTAATTTGCGGAATGCTGATGCCTTCTGCTGCTAATTTCTTGCGGAGAACCCGGACAGCCACCGCCCAAAAAGTCTGCTCCTCTGCTGTCCACTCTCGATCAATCTCCTCTTGATGGAGCTCGATGATTTGAGATAGCAAAGCTCGGTAGTTGCCAATGTCGTCACTGGAAGCCTGGGGCTTTTTGACAATGATGGGCAAGGAAAGGGGAGCAGCAGTCAATTCCAGCAGATAGGTCGACATACTGTCTTCTACTTCATTGACCAAGGCCGGCGCAGACAAGACCAGTTCTCTGGTAGCAGAATTCATCAGCGATAGAGCCGTATAGCGATTCTTCTTGAGATTTTCTGAACTGGCAATCTGCAGTTCCGCCTGAGAATCCGTCGCATCATTGAGCCGAGCCCGGTCTTCATCACTGAGCAAACTCTTGTTTTGCGCGATTTTCGGAAAACGCTCCTGGGTCAGCCCGATTGCATAGACATAAGGTGCTGCTAAAGGCTCTATCAGGTCATAAGACTGGACCTTAACCACATCTACTGTCGCTGGCACCGTCCGATAATTGGACAAAAGCATACCTGACAAGACCAAGGCTAGAAAATCATCCAGTTTGACCTTGCTATCTGCAAAGACCTGAGCAAACTGCTCTAGAACATGACTAAAAGCCTTCCAGACTTCCTCATGACGCTCCTGCTCCTGCTGACTTGCTCCCTGCAGCAGAGCTGTCAAATTATCCGACAAACGAGCTGCTTGGACAAATTCTGTAAACTTAGCTAAGAGCCCCGACGCCGTCTGGCTGCGGGATTTGAAAAAGTCTTGCAGCGGAGTCATGACCCGGCGGCGAATATGATTGAGACGGTCTAGGTCAAATTTCCCTTGGCTATTAGCCGTGAAATCCTTGGCTAGCTTGCCTGCCCCCTTAATGTCCGCAAAACGCAGATATTGCTCAAAATGATCCAGCTCCTCCTGATTCAAATCTCCGTAGAGCCCCGTCTTTAAGAGATTGAGCAGATCTTCCAGTTGGAAGTTATAGCGCTTGAGCCGCTCTAAGGACTTGACAAACTGGACCAGCGGATGCTGGGCCATTGACTCGCTCCGCCCCAGATAGTAGGGAATCTGATACTGGTCAAAAATGGTCTTGAGCTGAAGCTGGTAGGCTTCCACATCTCCCAAAAGCAGACGAATATCCTTATAGCGCACACCATCATGAACCCGCTGCCGGATGGACTTAGCCACATACTCCAGCTCTTCTTTCTGGTTCATAGTAGCCCAAATTTGAAGCTGTGAGCGGTCTGTCTCACTAAGACTAACCGTTGATTCTGAAAAGTCATAACGACTCTCCAAGACCTTGGAAATTCGTCCGAAGGCATCTTCTGCTTCTGCATGAGGGATATAGTCAGGCTTGACCTGATAGTCCTCGGCCAGCTTTCTCAAAAAATCCACGCTGGCTTGATAGAGATTGCCTTCACGAAAGGCTGCTCGATAGGCTTTTTGGCTGGCATAGGTCCCGATAACAATCTCCACACCTTTTCGATGCAGGAGACCGACCAGGTATTCCTCTTCGGCAGAAAAACGAGTAAAACCATCGATGACCAGGGCTAAATTCTCCAATTCCTCATCTGTATCACCTGACCGAATATGCTGGGCAAAAGCAGCAATCTGAGAAGATGAATCAAAATCACCCTTATTCAGAGCAGCGGTCAGCGCTGTAAAAATCTTGACCAGATCCTCCCGCTTCTCAGGCTCCTCAAGAAATTCCAGATCCGCAAAGGACATTTGGGCGCTCTGCAGTTCATGGTAAAGATCCATCAATTGCTGGATAAACTGGGGATCCTTCTTAATCCTGCCATAGACCTTAAGCTCTCCATCATCTAACTCTGTCAAGGTCCGATAAATCAACATTCCCAGACCAATATCGTCCAAACTCTGCCCTTGCCGAACATCATTAAGGACAAAATACCGAGCCATCTGGGCAAAGCGCGTTACCGTAATGGCAAAGGAAGCCTGATTTTCTAAACACTCCAAAACCGCCCGCTCCTTCTCAAAAGAAAGCGAATTTGGTGCAATATAAAAGACTCGCTTACCAGCCGCCACCAAGCTCTCAGCCTCAGCCACCAAAACCTTGGTCAAAGAATGGCGAATATCTGTATAAAGTAATTTCATAGCCTGCCTTTTCCTCTAGAAAATATAGGAACATTATACCATTTTTACCAATAATTCTCATGGAGAATAGTCCCAAAGCCCAATTAGAACCCATCATCCAAAGATAGCCTTAGTGAATAGCCTCGTCATTTCCATAAACAAATGAAAAAGCCACTGCTTCCAGTGACTTCCTAAGGCTCTTACTTCTTTCAAAGTAAGGGCTCATTTAATCTTATGCTTATTCATCTTTTCTTCAAAAATGCTGGTCATAATCACGCGCAATGCTTCTCTTTCCTTGTCAGGAAGTTCGCCTTGCTGCTTGGCGACAGCGTATAGTTCAGGATATTGCTTGGCAACTCGCTCAACCGTCTTGGTCGTTGCATGCCCTCTCACGAAGAAAGGAATCCTCTTAATCCACTCTTTGGGCACAAGTGCCAGAATCTTTTTGGCAGCTTCCTTATCGGAAATTTCTGCAGTGCTGAGCCCTTGATTGATCTGCTCCTGTTCCTTTTCTGTAAAATCTTTTAATTCCATACGCTAAATCTCCCAGTTCTATTTTCTTAATGCTAACTGAAGCAGACTACTTACCCTCTACCCACTTATCATTGTCCATGATAAAGGGCTTGGCCAGTCCTTCCCCTGTATAGTCTTTATACTTGGTCTGCAAGTATTTGTAGACATCTTCCTTGGTCGCAAACTTGATTGCCTGGTATGGCTCTTCAAAGGTCAGCTTTTCGACAAACAGATAGCCGTCTTTATCTGGAACCAAGACGCCGACATGGCCTACAAAGAGAGAATCACCATCAAGATTGTCGTGGACTATGACAGAAAGCATTCTCGCCTTTTCGCTAAACTTGAACTGCTTGAAGTATTCCTCCATCTTCTTAGCATGGACTTTTACATCTTGAGTCGCTTCAGTCTTGACTCTTGAAAACAGGATATTAAATTCTTCCTTATCCTTGGCATCAAAGAGCTTGCCCTTGTCAATCGAATCATTATCTATGAACAAGAGTTCGTCATCTTTTTCTATTTGAGGGATGTCAATGCTATTTTTCAACAAAGTGTAAGTATTAATCCGACAATTTGTCCCGATAAAATCGCCCTTCTTTGCCTGCCAGAGAGGATTGATTTTTTCTACATCATATTCCGTTTTGGTAAATTTAGTGAAATCGCCCGTTAATCCAGTAGAACCGACTAGTCCATTGTAGTCATTGACTAGATTGACAAAGTTATCGACACTGTCTTTATCCAAATCGGCCGCCAACAAATTCTTGACTTCTTCAACACTCTTTTTACTGTTTAGATTTGAATAAGTCGATGTAGTTTGACTTTTTTCTTTATTTTTCTGGGAACTAGCGCATGCTGCCAGCCCCAAAGTCAAAGCTAGGCAGGCACAGGACATGATTATTTTACTGTATTTTTTCATATTTTATTTTTCTCCACTACTCGTATTCAATTAACTATTTTAATTTACAATTTTTCTGATGAGCCTTCAACTTTTTCATGGCCCAGTCATAATGGCTGGAGGTAGCACTTACAAAATAGGAACCTAGTACAGTCCCTCCGACCCATTTATAGACATTTTTTGAAAATAATTCTTCGTTTGTAAATGTGTCTGCCAAGTCCAAAACATCTTGATGGGACTGATGAAAGATCTCAGTTGCCTCTTCAAGAGAAGTATTCTGATGCTTCTTCCAAAATTCCAGATTCAGCTCTCCATAAGTCCTCCAGTTATAGGGAGCAGGAAGAAAGGGCCGCTCTTGCCCCTTTTGATTGGAATGCACCCAATTCAACAAGAGCTGATGTCATTCATAGAGGTGAATCAAAACATCTCTTAGATTTTTATCTCGTCTCCAATGGGCCTCTTTCTTCTTTTCATCCTGAGAAAAATCAAAGGGAGTGTTTAGTTCCTCATCAGACATATTGGAGATGAGAGTTTGTAGTTTCTCATAGTTTTCCTTAGCAGCTAACAGCAAATCTTCTTTAAATTTCGGTCTGGGCATAAGATTGCACTCCTTTGCGACTTTCGGCTCTTGGAAATCATTTTGCTAATCATCAGCATTATAAGATTTTCTCAATTTCCTTTGCTATTTTACTCTTTTTCAATTTCCTATGTCGAAGGTATCTCCATAAAATAGCGGGATTCAAGCTGTATGATAATTGCAATAGATAGTAATTTACCCACTCTATAAGCGCAAACATCCAAATCCCTAAAGAAATGAACAATATGGAAAATTCTCCATGATTCAATAATATCACAAAAATTCCCACAGCTAGTAAAATAAAATCTAATTTCTTCAATATCTTTCCCATATACTTTCCAGCAAATCCTGGATTGGAAATCCTCTTGATTAAAATCCACCAAAAAACGGAACCTTGTATCAAGATAAAAGTTAGGAGAAACAAGGAGAAGGAAATAGAAATGAAGCCTTCGGTAGTAAAAATCCACTTTTTAAGCAGAATGAAATTCATCCAAAATACTAAAACAGCTGCCACTTCCCCGCTAGCTAAATTAGTCAACTTTTTCTTCAGAAATTCTTTTGATTTCATCTTACACCACCATAAAAAAATCTACCACTTTAAAAAATAAGTTTTAAAGTTCCTGTTTATCCGAATTCCTATATTTCTACTTCATTACCTTTTAGACTCATCACAATAAACTACAAATCCCTTTGGTAAGATGAGCACTTGCTGGTCATCAGTTTGGCAATGGCTCACCAAATCAGCTAAATCTCTGTCTAAAAGATAATTCTCATTCGACTGATTAAAAATAGCTCTGATTGCTTGATGATCATGTTGCCATTCTAATGCCAGCACATTAGGCTTGATTTCTTCTAGGGTAAATTTCCCATACTGAATAATGCCCGCAACATCTTTGCGAAGCTGAATCAAGTTCTTCATAAAATTGAGCATATCATTGTTATTGGAAACCCGGTCCCAAGGCATGACCCATCTACAATCTGGGTCCATACCTCCACCCAATTCTAACTCGGTCCCATAATAGATACAAGGCGTTCCTCTTTGTAAAAAGAGAAAGGCAAGTGCGGATTTGACAAGCTGGATATCTCCTTGAGCTGTCGTCAAAATGCGCTCTGTATCGTGCGAATCCAAGAGATTAAACATGACCTCAGAAATCTGCTGCTTGTAGTACATGGACTGGCAGTTAATCTCAGCTATAAATTGACTGGTCTTCTTGCTCCTACTCAAAAAGTAGTCCTTGATACTATCTGATAGAGGATAGTTCATGACTGCGTGAAACTCATCGCCATTTAACCAAGGCTGAGACGTATGCCAAACCTCTCCAAGAATATAGAGGTCAGGCTTTTTGTCCAAAACAGCCTTCCGAAAATCTCGCCAGAATTGATGATCAACCTCATTGGCCACGTCCAATCTCCAAGCATCAATATCAAAATGTTCAATCCAATAGGTCGCAACGCTTAAGAGATAGTCTTTCACCTCAGGGTTAGCCGTGTTTAACTTAGGCATATAGCTGGCAAAGGCAAAGGTATGATAAGGCAGTTCTTTGGGATTCATAAGCTTGTCATTCGTCACTGGGAACTTTTGAATGTGAAACCAGTCTTTATAAGCTGACTTTTCACCATGCTTGAGAACATCCTGCCATTGAGCGGATTGATCGCCCATATGATTGAAAACCGCATCCAGCATGACCTTCATACCACGCAGATGAGCCTGCTCCACCAGTTGACGGAAAGTCTCCTTGTCCCCAAAGTGTTGATCAATTTCAAAGTAATCTGTCGTATTGTACTTGTGATTGCTTGGCGATTCAAAGATAGGACAGAGATAAAGCCCTGTAATCCCTAGGTCTTGCAAATAATCAAGATGATCAATAATTCCTTGCAAATCCCCACCAAAGAAATCACTACTTTTAGGTCTGATAGACGAATCCCAATCTAGAGCTTCTTCTGGTGAAAGTCCAGCATTTCCATTGGCAAATCGTTCTGGGAAAATCTGATACCAGACCGTTTTTGAAACCCATTCAGGAACCTGGCAACCATCAATTTCGTGAATATAAGGGAGTTTAAATCTGTTTCCTTCCGAAGCAAGATTTTCTGGAATATTGGCAGTGAAACCTTTATCTCCATACAAGACACTTTGACCTTCTTTATCTCTCAGCTCAAAGAGATACTGGAGCCGACCAAAATCAACCGACACTGCTACTTGCCAATAGTCAAATAAGGCATCAGAGGTCACTTTGACCATCTCTTTCACATCTTCATAAGAATCCTCAAGAAAGACAAAGGGATCCCCATAGTGCAAAAGGATTTTCTCTATATCCTCTTTCTTAGTCCTAATTCTGATATGCACTTGACCTTCTTTATAAAGGTAGGCATACTCCGACTCCGGTCTATGATAAATGGCTGTTAATTCCATACTTTTCATCTCCTAGATTTCTCTGTTTAAACTCATCGCAACTTTATGCAAACGATTCCATAGCTAGCCCTAGTATACTATTTTAAAAAAAGGATTGCAAGTTGTGGGCTAGTTTATGAGCAGGAGCTTATCTGTGCAAGTTAAAAAGCCTTGGAGACAAGGCTTTTAGTTATTCAAGTTTTTAAAAAGATTCCTTACTTTTCTAAATCAAGTCATCTAGCCCACTTTTGCTGAATCTAACAACCAGATAAGGCTCAAGATTATTGTTGTTTAATAAATTCAATTCTAGTGTTACTTATTTCTATCAAAGTCAAACCCTACCTGCCAAAATCCCATATCAAGTATTTTCATCTGCGGGTAGAGCATATCTGCCACTTTCATTTTTTTCCTAGCAGATTCTAGCTGTTCACTATATTTTTCATAGAATTCTACAAGCTGCAAAATGGATTTAATATTATAATTTCCCGTTGCAATCTTCTGCTTTTTTATACCATCAATAAAGTATCTATCATATGCAGGTACACACCCAAGTGTGCCCATGAGAATTTTTGTAATGAGCGTATCTGATAATTTGTTTTTCAGTTCTATCCCTTTGACTTCGCGTCTAATCTTATCGTAATATTCATTTAAAAATGCATTAATCTCCAGTAGCAATTTTTGATTATATACCTCTCTAAAATCTGTACATTCTATCCCAGCTAAAGGATTATATTTTTTTCTTAACAATTCTTTCACTACTGGTATATGAACTCTATAATCCTTTTGCAGTAAAAACGATGAACCTCGATACATCCCCCAGCTTGCTAAATAAAACGCAAGTTGTAAACTTAAATAATCAACATTTACATTGTTATTCTTTCGAGCATTTGTAAAATGTGAATAACAGTGCTCCCACGAACGATATCGACCATGTTCGTCAGCTTTTAAATCATTGAAAAATTTTATTGACGAATCAATAATCAAATCGACAGTATCCATAATATTTACTCCCTATTTATTTATACCTGTCCCTATCCGAAAATACAAATGATTGTTCAAATAGTACTCCAACAACATCCGTTAATTTTTCCAGTGTGTATCTTAGAAAAATAACATTCTTTATAGCTTTTTACAAATAAACATAGGCACGAACCAGAATCAATAATATGCGTATGCAAAATACCTATAACAAGGTTTGTGTTAATTTCTATTTTTCTCAGATTACAATAATATACATCTACTTATTTTCAACCACATATCTACTTCTCTCCAATTTTATCACCTTATCATAGCGCTTCAAGTCCTCTTCGCTATAGTGATGAATCACTTCTACGACTGCTTGTGGGAGAGAGAAGAGAAGGTGGCTGATTTTCTCTTGGTTTTTAAGGTCCAGATTGGCCTTAACCTCATCAGCCAGGATAAATTGGCGATTGTGATAGAGAGCACGGGCAATTTCTAGCCGTTGCTTCTCACCACCTGACAGAGTTTGATTGCTAGGTGTTTTGCCTTGGAGTGCTTCCAAACCAGTTTGCTGCAGGATTTCTTCCATCCTTACGGAATCTACCTCTTGCCCCAGAGCGATATTTTCCTCTAGTGTCAATCCATCAAAGACATGACTGGACTGGAGAATGTAGGCTCCTGCCTGATAAAGTTCATCCGAGCTTATCTCTTGTCCATGGTAGCGAATCCGACCTTGACTAGGCTTGATTTCTCCATAAATAAGGTTAAGTAAGGTTGTTTTCCCAGACCCGCTTTCTCCGATAATGGCAATCTTTTCTCCTTCCTCAATGGTAAGGTCGCAAGGGGCTAGGATTTCTTGACCATCACGCTCTACGCTGACTCGCTCTAGCTGGATAGGAAAGACGGAACCTTTAAGAACAGAAGACATTGTCGACTCCTCTCCCAGCAAGTTTTGATATTTATCACAAAGAGACTTAGCTGATTTCCTAGTATTGATAAAGTAAGATAACTCCTGAAATTGGTAGCCGATATTATGCGATACTAGGTAAATCCCAACAAAGCTGGCTGCAGATAGGTAGTTATAATAGGTCATGAAACCACCAATGACAATAGGCGCAACCGAGCAAAAGGCATCAATCCCATTGATAAAGAGACTGTTTAGCGTCCGTTGCTTTTCATAGGCGATTTCTTGCTCTAAAGCCTTGTGTAAATCTTTAGAAAACAGTTTGTAAAACATGCTTTGTCCCCGATAATGCCGTATCGGACGAGCGCCCGAAATCATATTGGTCACTTGAGAGACATAGCCTTGGTTAGCCATAGACTTCTGCTTAGTAATCGCATCCAAGCGCTTGGAACCTATACTACTACAAAGGACAGGTATCGAATAAAAAACGATAAAGAGCAAGCCTAGAAAAAAATTAGTCCAGAGTGCATAACAGATGGAGACAGTTGTAAATCCCAAAGAAGAAATGATAATGACAGTCGGCTCAATATAGTTATCTTCTAGCTGTTTTACATCATTTTCCAGGTCGGACAAAACCTCTTCATCCGCTATCCGACGGCTATATAAGAAAGTCTGAAAGATAGCCTGCTTAATACCCGACTTGAAGTCCGTCAGCACTCGTGCATAGTAATAGCGTTTACCCGCTAAACCCACCAAGAGAATCAAATTCCCCACAATCCCCCAAATCAAGACCTGCCACAGCAAATGCAACTGGTGATTGGTAAAACTAGAGACAATATACTGAATCAAAGCTGGTGTAATCACAGCCTCCAGCCAAGTAATCATAATCGCCACGAAATAGAAGAATAAATACTTTTTAGTTACATAAGATCTAAGCATAGCATATAAACCTCCTGAAGTTATCTACCAACTTAGATAGTCGTTTTTTCTAGACGGGGATATAATAGGAGCCTGAATATTTGAATGAAACCATTAAACGTAGGGCTACTTTATAATCTTTCAGAGAAAGATTTAAATGACAAGTTCTAAACATAGCAATTTACTTTTATTTTTTATTCAAAAATATATTCAACATATCTGCATAGCTAACAAAGGGAGCTGGAAATACTAGTCCAGAATAAAATAGCATTATGGTATTAAATAAATTCAATAAGACGGATACTCGTTTAAAGTGCTCTGTTAACTTAATTGCAATGGTATATAAGATAAAAAATACAGCATAATTAAGTATTGACATCAAAATCAAATCCACTAAATGGAATGAAGGCATAAAAAATTTTCCATTAAAAAACATATGCGATAGAATGATTGAAATCAAAAAAATGGGTGTTGACCAAATAAAATAAGTTGTTGATCTAGCAATATAAATCATCATTGTTGTCCGTCTAGTTGTTTTGATATTTGTATATTGATTAGTGCGAATTTCAAATTCCAACTCCTCATTAGCAAGCAATATCACATTAGTTATAGAATAATAAATAAAAAAATAGAGTAGATTTATCGGTTTATTACTATTGAAAATAATAATGATTCCTGTAATAAAAATTATGGAATAAATCACTTCGCAAATACTATCAAACGTGTATCGAACTCTATAATTAAAATATCTTCTTAATTCACTAAACATGGAAAAGGCTCCCTCTTTTTTTAGCAATGTTCAATAAAGTGAAAAATAGGAAAGTTCCAGCTGACCAATATACTGCACAATAAACTATAATTAAAAAAACACTCTGGTAGGACGGAGAAATAATAAAATTTCTCAAGGCATAGTAAGGGAAAAGCTTTCCTATAAAGCCAAATAAACCACCTAGCGGTGTTAGTATGCCAGTAAAATACAGCATGAAATAAGAAATTAACGATGTAATGCTAGAAGTACGATTAAAAATGAAGCAGAGACTTGATAGGCAAAAACCCAAACCATATATGCTAATAACAGTTAGCATACATGCAGCCAGGTTTCCAACTAACTTTAAAATACTATCCGGAAAATCAATATCATTAAGCGTCGATAAAACGATAAATATAGGTATGGCTTTAACTAGATCCACCAATATCTGAACAATAATTTTAAACATTAAGACATGAAAAACACTCTTACTGCTCTGGATTACACTTATCAAAGTTCTATCATAAAGGTCATCCTCAATAAAAAAAGTTGGGTGCGTAATACTATGACTCGTAAAATACCAAGTAAATAATAAACATAACAATAAAAATTTACTTTGTGTATCTTTAAAGTATTGAAGATAAGCTGAAACCATTATCAAAATTTCAAAATTTGAAAAAAATAAATTGAATTTAAACTGCATCATCTCTTGCAGTTGTCTCTTTAACTCCCTTCTTATTTCTTTAATCATCATTGATAACCTCATACAATATTTCTTCGATGCTTTCCTCAACTTCTTCAAAAAATATCATCTCAAAATTATTAAAGATATTATTTTTCACCTGACTATCTTTCACTTCAACAATCAATCTTTCATTTTCTACTTGGTAAGATAAATCAGGAAATAGTCTCTCAAAAGCATCTTTTTCAGAATCTGAAATACCAATTCTATATTTAATCCACCTGGTATTTTTCCCAAAGATTTCTGAGAAACTACCTTGCTGGATTATTTTCCCTCTACTCATGATACAAATTCTTATTGATATTTCTTTTGCAAAATAGATATCATGAGTCGTCATGAGAACAATGGTTCCTTTTTCCTGACTGAGAGTTAGTAACAATTTCGCAAACTGCTTTTTGGCAATGACATCCAGACCATTGGTTGGTTCATCTAAACACAATACTTTTGGCTTACAAAGTAATGCAATAATCAAAGACAATTTTTGTCTCGTTCCTTGTGACAATTCGGACACCAATACATCAACATAGGGATGGAAAGCTAGTTTATTAAATAAATCCTCCAATTCTTCCTTAACCTGACCACGCGAACTTTTATTCAAATGTAAAAAGTAATCAATATTTTGATTTGCCGTCAGATATTCGTAGTAGCCTCTACCGCTTTCTAGTACGAGCTTGACATTGTTATGAATATCTTTCGAAGTATTCTTACTGCCAAAAACAAATACATCACCTGCATCTTGTAACATTAAGCCAGAGATAATTTTTATGAAAGTTGATTTACCTGCACCATTGGTGCCCACTATAGAAATAATCTCTCCTGAATGCGATTCAAAGCTAGGAATGTCCAATACAACTTTACCACGAAAATTTTTCTTTATATTCCGTACAATAATTTCATTCATGCCTGCATTAACCTATTTCGATTACTAATACTTACACTGCCAAAAATTTAAAAACAAGGATTTTTGAATGACTTTCACTTTAATATTCCTAGTTTTTCACAAGCAGAGCTACACACTCGACATGATGCATTTGTGGGACTTAAAATGTTTGGAGAAGCTTTTGAGGATTAGCTACTCTTCTCTACTAAACTTACCACAACAGCATATGGTTCGTATGTGAACCTTATTAGATTTGATTAGTAAAACCCCAGTGAAAACTATGAAGCTCATCTCCTTGTAATGTAAAACTGAGACGTTTAGTTTATCTACTGCTTAAACTTTAATTCAAGTATTTTATTATAACCTTCATAAAAACGTTCTCTTGTTACCACTTCACCTGGATATTTTTCCTCTAGAAGTGTACAAATTTCAATTGGTCTAATCCCTTCTTCCGCCATATCTTGAAGGAATGGACTACATAGCATCATCTCACCTTTACTCGATTGTTTTAATAAAATTCCATACATAGGAATTTTAGTTAATATTATAGGTACTCTTTTTCATAGCTTCTCCTTCAATAAATTAATCGAATGTAAATACATAATCGTTGCTGAAGTTATCAAACGTACTCTTTATTTGATTGTAAACTTCCTGGTTTTCTTTAGAAATTTTTTCCGAAACATATAGGTCTTTCATTTCGTTTTTTTCAATTAGTACCCACTTTAAATGTGAATATGAGTACTTTGCAAAAGTGACCCATTGTGCATAATTTATTATCATAGGATTTTTTGTAAAGTATATTTTCCCAGCATTAGCTGCTGTAGCTGTGGAATGTCCTATAAATAGCATAGTATGTAATTTTGGATGTTTTTCTCTATCCACCGAAAATGGGATAGAGTTTTTTAAAGAATTTCCTTCGTTAATTCTTTTTAAAGCGTATCCTAGTCTGATGACAACTTCAACAATCATAGTTGAAATTGCCATGCTGCTAAAATGAATAAAATCATAACCTTCGTAATACATCCCTTGTACTATTTCTGCTATTGTTTGTTCCTCATTCCCAATTTTTCCGAACTGAAATAAATTGAATAGTCCCATCAATGGAGCAGGTAATCCCATTGAAGTTGTAATATCAGATTTAAAATGAATTATCTGCTTAGCAATTGCAGCGAAAATATCACTTTCTTTTCTATCTGTGTAGTTGTCCATAAATTGAGATACTATTTTTCCAGTTTTATCGATAGTAGTCATCTTTCCATTAAGAATATCACACACACCAATTACTAGACCAAGAAGTGGGTCATGTCCAAGAGATAGTAATCTATGATAGTAAGCAGATAGGCCATTAACATTAACTTTTGTATGACGATTATCTTGTGCATCAAAAGGAACCTTACTAACTTTTGAATTTGCCAGCTTTTCCATTTCTTCTTCGGGGAATCTCTGATTGAACCAATCTCTTACATGATTCGATAAAGGACCACCTTTCAAACCTTGTGGAGTTTTTTTAGGTATTCCAATTAAAAGTATATCAACTATTGCTGCTAATACACCAGCGCCAGCACAAATCGAAATGTCAATAGCATCAAGTTTATGTATATTATTAAAATCATCATTCAATTCTCGAACAATAGCTTCATTTATCTCTAGCTCTTCATTTGTAAAAAGTACTTCTAAGTCATTCGTAGAACCGACTTCATGTTCAGACTTTGCAATTAAATCTTCCCATTTAGGAACTACTATAGTTCGTTTTTCTGCTTCAGTATCTATTTTTGGTAAATAATTTAGATTATACCCTAGCTCTTTTAATAACTCTTCACTTTCTGATATCCTTGCTTCCACACCTGTCTTATCATGCCTTTTGATTAGACTTAACTCTCTAGTTTGATAGACAAAAATATTATTAAATTGTCTTTCTTCATCTGAATATTTAAATTTACTCATTACGATTTTCCTAAATCATTTTTTAAATCTTTTATCGCTTGTGTAAGAAGAATATTTAAACTTTGTAAATAATCCAGACGCTCTTTATCAGCATCCGTCTCAGCCTTCAGTGCTTGTATAATTGCTTCATGTTTTTGTAGCGCCTCTTTATATAATCGTTCTTTTTCCTGTTTAAGTTGATTATTTTTTAAATTAGATGCTAATAAAATAGCTCCTCCAGCTAAGACAACAGCAGGTGCTGCTAAAACAAAGACGCCAGCTACCATTCCGCCACCAACAATACTTCCTGCAGCTGCAAGTCCAGATGTAATTCCGGCAGCGGATAAGCCAACAGTACCTAAACCGTAGAGAGCAGCAAATGATCCAATTCCACCGACGCCTGCTCCCAGGGCACCTGCTAAAACTTCTGGTATTGCACTCTCTCGCATTGTACGTGTCTTGTCATTCAGCGCACCAGACGCTTCATTAATGACATTTACGACTTGCTGTAATGATTCTACATTTTGAAATACTTGTTCTTTTTTCATAAAAGCTCCTCTATATTTTGTTTTCTTAATTATATCATGATGTAATAAAAAAACTGCAACATAAAAGTTACAGTTTTCCACTTATATATCAAAAGGTAATGTAATAATTATCTTGACTAAGATATTAAAATTTTTTTATTGTTTTACCATCAAAGCTACACAGCTGTTACCGTATCGTTTCGTCATAATTTCCTCATTCTACGAGTCCTATCCCATGGGCGGATCATCTACTTCTACTTCGCTGATGCCTCAGCTCGAACAAGCAATCCTACACACTCCACATGATGCGTTTGCGGAAATAAATCCACCGGCTGGACTTTCTTCAACTCATATCCTAATTCTTGATAGAGTTTGATATCACGCGCCATAGTAGCGACATTGCAGGAGATATAAGTGATTTTCTTGGGCTCCATGCTGACGCTGGCTTTGATGAAGCTCTCTGTCAGGCCTTTTCGTGGTGGATCGACTAGAATGACATCCGCTTGGATGCCCTCTTTAAGCCAGTTTTGGATGGCTTCTTCAGCAGGAGCGCAGACATAGCTGGCATTGGCAATGCCATTGATTTCTGCGTTCTTTCGACTATTTTCGACCGCTTCTGGGATCACTTCCACACCATAGACCTGCTTGACATGTTTAGCAACAGAGAGCCCAATCGTCCCGATACCTGAGTAGGCATCAATAACCACATCATCTGCAGTCAGCTCGGAAAAGTCAATGGCTATCTGATAGAGCTTTTCTGCCATTTCGGTATTGACTTGGTAAAAGGCCGGTGCAGCAATCTGGAAGTCATTTCCCAGCATCTGGTCGGTAATGTAGTCTTGGCCATAAAGCGTTCGCCAGTCTTTTCCGAAAATCGCATTACCCGGCTGGTCGTTGATATTCTGCATGATGGACTTGATAGCTGGGAAGGCTTCTGTCAAGCGCTCCATCATCTGCTCCACTCGGAATATCTTCGGACGGGTTGTGACTAGGATTACCATGATTTCCCCTGAATAATGCCCACGGCGAACAACTAGATTGCGAATGAGTCCAGTCTTTTCTTGCTCATCATAAGGTTTGAGGTCAAAACGACGCAGCAAGTCGCGTGTAAAGAGGATAACTTGATCAATAATTGGGTCCTGAATATAGAAATCTTCAATCGGCAGGAGGTCATGGGAATTTTTACGGAAAAATCCTGTTTCCAGCTGGCCATTGACGCGGCGGACAGGCACTTGAGCCTTATTACGGTAGCCCAGCGGCTGCTCCATACCAAGTGTCGGTGGCACTTCAACATCAGACAAACCAGCAATCTTATAGAGACTGTCCTTGACCTGTTTACGTTTGAAGTCCAGCTGGGCTAGATAGTTCAGATGCCCCAAGTCAGCAATACCCGTACGCAGATAGGCCATATCAAGATTTTCATTGCGCTGGTCTGAAATACGGAGAAATTCCTCTACCTTGCCAAAGCCAATTTTTTTGTTGACCTTGAGCACACGCATGCGAATGAGTTCACCCGGCAGGGCATTTTCCACAAAGAAAACCAGGCCTTCTGCCTTGGCCACCCCTGCTCCCTCATGGCTCAGATCCACGATTTCAACTTCAATCATATCATTCTTTTTTAACATATTTTTCTCTTTCTGCTTTATCGCTCTGCCATTTCCCAAAAGAAAAGGCAGGACATCGTCCTACCTTTCATTATATCATATATCTTATCTGAGACCCATTTGCTGCAGTCTTTCTTTATAGGCTTCAAAGTCAATCAAGAGCCCTTGGCCACCGTACATGTCATAGGTATCAACCCAGTCGCCATTTTCCGGAATCGTCAGGCGCTCAACCCCATTGCGGGAATCTCCTGCCATAGAGAGACCATTAGTCAAAAGGAAGCTGTAAGGCACATTGGTCGAAGTCAAGGCAAAGACCTTACCTAGGGCCTCTGACCCAGTAAAGAGCTTAGTCGGATCTTTGACCTGCTGGAAAACAGCTGTCAAAATTTCCTGCTGGCGGCGGGTTCGGCCAAAGTCACCCTCGTCATCCTTACGGAAGCGAGCGTAGTTGAGCAAGGTCCGACCATCCATCTGCTGCTGACCAACCTTGATGGTTTGGTTGGGGACCACACCGTCTTTCATATTTAAGTCGTCTGGCACTTCAACTTCTGTTACCTTTTCCCCATCAATCGTTGAGAACTGGGCATTCATGCTGACACCATTTGGGAAAAGGGTATCAATAGCTGTTGCAAAGGTCTGGAAATCTACCAGTGCATAATATTTGATGTCCAAATCGAAATTATCTTTGAGCATCTGGCGGACATAGTCTGCACCGCGGTTGTGGTTTTGCTCCCCAATCGTGTAGGCAGAATTGAGCTTTTGGTCATAGTAATCTGCCTGCGACGGATCCGTGTACTCATTGCTGACGCCATCGATGTGAATAAGGGTATCACGCATAAAGCTGACTAATTTCACCTTATGGTCCTTATTACCAACATTCAAGACCATAATGGAGTCGGTCCGTGTCTCAGTCGAGTCATCACCAACTCGGCCGTCCGTCCCAAGAATGAGGATATTCACTCCGTCCTTAGTATCCTTGCCGTCAAAGAATTCCGTTTCTGCCGGTTTAGAATTTCCATTATGAGCTGTCGTCAAGCCTTTGACAAACATGAAAATCATGCCCCCCAAGACCATCAGCAGGAAAATTCCTACCCAAAGCAAAATTCGTTTCAAGCGGATTTTTTTGCGGGGTTTCTTAGGCTTGTCTTGTCCCAGACCAGCTCCTGACAGAACTCCCGGCTCCTTCTTTTGCTTTCTGCTACGAGAAGAACGCTCAGGGTACTTGGGTAAGAGGCCAGAAGAATCCATTTCCACTGGCTCTTGCTCGTAGGTGTTGCTAGCCGTTTGCGGCTGCTCTTCATGGTCAGGCACACTGGCTGAACCTCCAATCCCCTTGGACTTCTGACGCAAATAGTCAAATTCTTTCTTTTCTTTAGCGTTTAGATAATAATAATTTTTATAGAGATAATCTAAGCGGAGCCGTTCATGATGGCTAAGATTTTCTGGTTTCTTCATCTCTTCTCCAATCTACCGCTACTTGTCCTGAATCAGAAACACACTGTAGCTACCAAAAATTTTATAAGTAATTCCTAGACTTGTCAACTCTTGATAGGCAAAATCCGCCAATTTTTTCTGCTCGTTGTCAATGTCAATAATGAAGAAATACTCTCCCAGAGCCGTTTTTAGAGGCCGACTCTCAATCTTGGTCAGGTCAATCCCACGCCAAGCGAAGGTCGACAAAGCCTTGTAGAGGGCACCAGGCAGATTGTCCGGCAAGGTCAAGGCCAGTGTCTGCTTGTCTCCTGTCTTAGCCAGTTGAAGCTCTGGCACCTCATGGCCCAAAATCCAGAAGCGGGTATAATTTTCTTCCATTTCCTGAATATCGCTGGCCGCTACTTTGAGCCCGTACTCTGCTGCAGCCGTGCGCGGGGCAATAGCCGCAAAATTCTTTTCAGGATGCTCTGCCACAAAACGAGCTGCATAGGCTGTACTTGCTGTTACCTCAATGGCCGCATGCGGATAATGCTGGCGGATGTATTTCTTTCCTTGGGCAATAGCCTGCGGGTGAGAAAATATTTTCTCAATTGGCTTTTCTAAATCCGTCACTAAAAGCTGTTGCTTGATGGGCTGCACAATCTCAGCCACCGCCTGAATGTCTGCTTGATGAAAGAGATAGTCCAAGGTTTCATGGACACTGCCCTCAATGGAATTTTCCACCGGAACAACCGAGTAATCCACTTCCCTAGCCTCATAAGCCTTCATGACCTCGGTGATATTCTGATAAGGCACCAAGTCCTCGCTGGGAAAGGCAGCTTGGGCTACATGGTGAGAAAAGGAGCCTCTAGGACCTAAAAATGCTATTTTCATTGAATTTCCTCAATAATTTCCTGCGGGCTTTTGAGCCTCGTATCAACAATCTGGGTCGCTACTTCCTCATACCAGGCCTGACGCTTCTCAAAAATCTGCTGCAAGTCTGACTTGCTCTGGTTTAAGAACAAGGGTCTCTCCTGCACTGCATCCTGCTGGATTCGCTGATAGAGCGTTTCAAAATCTGCTTTCAGGTAGATATTGTCAGCATTCTGAGTCAGTAATTTGCGATTTTCAGGGCTGACGACTACACCGCCGCCAGTTGAGACGACCAAGTCCGTATCGATTAACTCAGCTAAGAGTTGGGCTTCAGCAGACCGAAAGGCCGCTTCACCGTGCTGGTCAAAATAATCCTTGATTGACATGCCCAGCCGCTGGCAGAGCAGTTCATCCATATCGACAAAGTCTTGGGCTAAGCCTCTGGCCACTGTGGATTTTCCGGCTCCCATAAAGCCTAGCAATATCTTAGCCATGCATCAAGCCCTCCAAGTCGCTGAAGAAGCTTGGATAGCTGGTCTTAATGGCTTCAGACCGTTCAAGTTCCACCTGACCGCTTTGAGCCAACAAAGCAGCAATTGCCGTCATCATTCCGATACGATGGTCACCAAAGGTATTGACTTGGGCACCATGAAGAGGTGTTTTCCCTTCGATAATCATGCCGTCTTCCGTCGGGGTAATAGCTGCGCCCATGCTATTGAGAGCGTCTGCTACTACCTGGATACGGTCGGTTTCCTTGACCTTGAGCTCCTCTGCATCACGAATGACAGTCCGTCCCTGAGCCTGAGTCGCAAGAAGCGCAATAATCGGCAACTCATCAATCAAGCGTGGGATAATCTCGCCGCCAATCTCAGTGCCCTTAAGCTCAGACGTCTCAACAGTGATAGTTGCAGACTTTGCTACTGGATCGACATCTGACAGCACCATTTGTCTGCCCATAGCCTCTATGACTTCTAAAATGCCTGTACGAGTTTCATTGATGCCGACATTTTCTAAAACAATCTTGGAGTCCGGCACAATCAATCCAGCCACCAGCCAGAAGGCCGCGCTGGAAATGTCACCCGGAACCGTCACTTCCTGAGCAGTAAATTCCTGACCACCTTGAATGCGGATTTCCTTGCCCTCAACCTCAATTTGCCCGCCAAACTGGGCAATCATATCTTCCGTATGATTGCGGGTGATTTCCTTTTCAATAATAACCGACTCTCCCTGAGCCTGCAGGGCAGCAAAAATCAAGGCCGACTTAACCTGAGCAGAAGCCACTGGCAGCTGATAATGAATAGGCTGCAGTTCCCTGCTGCCTTTCATCTTGAGCGGTGGTAAATCACGCTCGGTCCGACCAGCAATCTCGACTCCCATCTGCCTCAGAGGAATGGTCACCCGATCCATAGGACGCTTGGATAGACTATCGTCACCGAACATCTCCGCTTCGAAATCCTGGCCGGCCAAGACACCAGAAATCAAACGGATAGACGTTCCAGAATTGCCCATATCCAGCTTATTTTTCGGTGCTTGCAGACCTTCAAATCCTACGCCATGTATCTTGACTAGATTTCCATCGTCCTCAATCTGCACGCCTAAGTCACGAAAAACCTGCATGGTTGACAGCACATCTTCTCCTCGCAGAATGTCACGAACAGTAGTGACCCCCTTGGCCAAACTGCCAAAAATAATGGAACGGTGACTGATGGATTTATCTCCAGGTACGCGGATATGACCCTTCAGGCCTCTTACATTGGTTGATAATTTCATAGGTGACCTCGTACTTTCCTTTGTTGCTTCTTATTTTATCATAAAAAGACCAGAAATTCTTAAAATTTCTGGAATCCGAGCTGAAGCAAAAAGAATCCGGGTATTCATCCCAGATTCTTCATTTTATTAGCTTATTTAAGCAAATCCTGCACCGGATCAAAGATAATACGCTCGATATCCGCCAGATAGATGGACAGTTGCTGCTGCTTATTGAAGAATTCAGAAAGAACAGCATTGCCCTGAATCTTCTCGCCAAAGGAAGTCATCTTGTCCTGCACCTCCTGAGTCGGTACCTGACCAGTCTGAGCCAGCTGTTGCAGTTCTTGCTGGAAAGCCAGATAGTCTGCAAAAATAGCCTTCGCTTCGCTATTAGCATCTACTGCTTTCTTGCTTTCTACGACGGCCTTGTACTCAGGCAAATCACGCAGATTTCTGCTCAGTTCATTGGCTAAATCATAAATATTTGACATAGAGTTCTCCAATCTATATTAGTCTACGGACACTAGGTAATCCGTATTTTCTCTTACTATTGTAGCAGATTTTTCCAAATCTTGGCGATTTTTAAAGGTGATTTGCAGAATACCGTTGATATCTTCCCGGTTTTCCTCGTTAATACGAATATTGACGACAGAAATTCCGCGCAGAAGCTCCAAAATGCCCAAAATCGCATCTTCTTCGTCAGGCACTTCAATAAAGAGGTCATAAAAACTATCTACACCAGCACGTTTATGAATTTCCATCTGCTTGCGGCTTTGCCGTCCTCGGTCGAAAAATTCCCAGATAGCTGTCTCATCCTTAGCCTCAATCGCCGCAGCTACCTTGTCTAACTGGTTTTTAAAGTCTTCCAGCCGCTCCAAGATAGCTTCAGGGTTAGTCAAGAGAATAGAGGTCCACATACCTGGCTCACTCTCTGCAATCCGCGTCATATCTCGAAAACCGCCAGCTGCAAAAGACTGGGTCAGCTCATGCTCTTGGCTATAAGCTGCCGCTTGCTCCATAAGGCTGGAGGCTAAGATATGTGGAAAATGACTGATTTGACTGGTCACTCGGTCGTGCTCTGCAGGATCTACCTGAATAAAACGGGCATGAAGACCACTCAGCAAGCCTTTCATTTCCTCAAGCGTACCAGGCTTGGTCAAACTAGAGGGGGTGAAGATATAATAGGCATTTTCAAAGAGGTTGACATGGGCAGCCTTGGCTCCAGTCTTGTGACTTCCAGCCATGGGATGAGCACCAACAAAGCGGACAGCTTTATTTTGCAGATATCTTTCTGCGGCCGCCACAATTTCCGATTTAGTTGAGCCCGCATCTGAGATGATAACATTTTCCTTCAGGCCCAGCTCCGCTAGATCCTTGATAAATGCTATAGTCTGCTTGATAGGCACAGCTAGAATAATCACGTCAGCAAGAGGTGCAAAGGCCGCAAAATCATCCGTTACCCGGTCTACTATTCCCCGCTCTAATGCAACTCTGCGCGATTCTTCACTGCGATTGTAGCCAAGAATCTCTATCTCAGGATGAGCTCGCCTGATGCCCAGAGCCAAGGAAGCTCCAATCAGTCCCAGACCTGCGATATAGACTGTTTTTCTCTCCATGCCCACTCCTTTCTTCTAAAAGTTCTTGACAAATTCCCGATGGCGGGCTACCGCATCCTTTAGTTCTTCCAGATTATCCGAAGAGAACTTGTCCAGCACTTCTGTGGCCAGAACCGTCGTGACCACACTTTCCATAACTACACCCGCCGCTGGCAGAGCCGTAGGATCGCTCCGTTCCACTGTCGCCTTATAAGGCTCGTGGGTCTCAATATCCACACTCATCAGCGGCTTATAAAGAGTCGGAATTGGCTTCATAACCCCACGAACCACGATTGGCTGACCATTGGTCATACCTCCCTCAAAGCCGCCTAGATTATTAGTTCTGCGAGTGAAGCCATCTTCCTCAGACCAGAGGATTTCATCCATGACTTGACTGCCTTTGAGACGGCCGACTTCAAAGCCCACGCCAAACTCAACTCCCTTGAAAGCATTGATGGACACGACTCCTTGAGCAATCTTGGCGTCCAGCTTCTTGTCCCATTGGACATAGGAACCCAGACCGACCGGCACACCGCCAACAACAGTCTCAATGACACCACCGATGGTATCACCGTCTTTCTTAATCTGATCAATGTAGGCCTTGATTTCTTCTTCTCGCTCGGGATTGACAATGGAAACCTCTGACTGGGCAGCTCTTTCCTTGATTTCTGCTACAGTTAGATTATTCGGCACATCAATATCAATGCCACCAAAGGTTACGATATGACTGGCTACCTTTACACCGATTTCTTCCAGCAAACGCTTGGCTACTGCTCCGACTGCTACACGCATAGTCGTTTCACGCGCAGAAGAGCGCTCAAGGGAATTTCGCAAATCGTCAAAGCGGTATTTCATGCCCCCAACCAAGTCCGCATGACCAGGGCGTGGTTTGGTAATCTTGCGCAGCCCTTTTTTCTTTTCATCCACATCTGCCGCACTCATAATCTCCAGCCACTTCTGATGATCCAGATTTGTGACATTGAGGGTAATTGGACCGCCCATGGTCAAGCCATGCCGAACCCCAGACGTAATCTCGACTTGGTCACTTTCAATCTTCATGCGGGCACCGCGGCCGTACCCACCCTGGCGGCGCTTGAGCTCAGCATTGATATAGTCAGCGGTCAAAGGAAGACCAGCCGGCACCCCCTCAATAATAGCTGTCAGACGTGGTCCGTGGGATTCTCCTGCAGTTAAGTATCTCATACATTTTCTCCTATTTCTGGGATGGAAATACTGGACATTCTATCCGTTTTTCATCCAAACTGTCCAATCGTCTTAAACTCCATCTGGTACTTATTTCTTCAGAAATTCTTTCATCTCTTCCAGCGGAATCTGGTGAATACTAGCCGACCCTAGCTCGGGCACCAGTACTAGTTTGATAGAGTTGCCTCGTGCCTTCTTATCATGGGTCAAGGCCTGATAGAGAGCATTCTCATCCCAGGGCTGGTAATCCACCGGCAAACCAAACTTCTGGCACATCTGGATGATGTCTTCTGTGATCCCGACTGGCATAAGGCCTTTCTTTTCAGCGACACGGGAAACCTGTACCATGCCAATCGCTACAGCTTCACCATGCATGACCTTGCCGTATCCTGCTGTCGCTTCGATAGCGTGCCCAATAGTATGGCCGAAATTCAGATAGAGGCGGACGCCATTATCCAGCTCGTCCTCGACCACAATCTTACGCTTGACATCGCAAGAATGGTAAATGATGCTCTCCGCATGTTCCAAAATCGACTCTGGGCTGCCATTCATTTCTAAAAGCTCGTCCCAGAGTTCCTTATCCTCAATCAAGCCGTACTTGACCACCTCGCCCATACCTTCAATCAGTTCCCGCTGGCCCAAGGTATCCAAGACTTCTGGGTCAATCAGAACTCCGTCAGGCTGGGTAAAAGTCCCAACCATATTCTTGGCCCAAGGTGTATTGACACCTGTCTTACCGCCGATAGAGGAGTCCACTTGAGCTGTCAGACTGGTAGGAATCTGCACGAAATGAACGCCCCGCATGTAGGTTGAAGCAACAAATCCTGCCAAATCACCAACAGCGCCGCCACCCAAGGCCACGATACCATCACTGCGAGTCAGACCAACCTTGACCAAAAACTCATAGACTTTGTTGACTGTCTTTAAGTTCTTGCTGGCTTCACCCTCCAAAAAGTCAAAGACAAAAGTCTCAAACCCAGCCGCTTCCAAGCTCAGCTTGACCTTTTCCGCATAGAGTCGAGCCACTCGATTGTCCGTGACGATAACCACCTTCTGAGGCTGCCAAAGCTGACTCAGCCAACTTCCAGCCTTAGATAAAGACCCCTTTTCGATGAGAATATCATAGGGATGATGCGGGAGATTTACGTTCAGTTTCATAAGGTGCCTCCTTATTTATACAATTCTTCTAAACACTGCCAAATTTCCTGACTGGGCATGGTTTTGCCAGTCCAAAGCTCAAAGGCTTCTGCTCCTTGATAAAGCAGCATACCAAGTCCATTGACCGCTGTGACATTTTGATTTCTGGCCCATTTGAGAAAGGGCGTTTCGAAAGGTTGGTAGATAACATCTGCAACTAAAATCTGGCTGGACAGTTCAAGCTGTTCATGCAGGGGCATGCTGATGCCATCCATACCTAGACTAGTCCCATTAACCAGAAGGTCTGATTGGTTTATTTTATCCTGCAAGCTATCCGCATCCTCCAAGGTTAGTACCTGGATACGACACTTGGTTTGGTGGCTGATAGCTGCCATCTTTCTGACAGTCTTCTTATAGGAAGCTTGCCGAGTAAAGACGAAAATTTCCTCTGCATTGTCCAAAGCTGCTTGAGCAATAATAGCTGTCGCTGCTCCACCTGCTCCCAAAATCGACATTTTTTTGCCCTGAATAGCAAAAGAAGGCAAGCTCTTAAAAAATCCCTTGCCATCTGTGTTATAACCAACTAAAATTCCATTTTTATTCACAACCGTATTGACTGCTCCGATAAGGCAGGCGCTGACATCAAGCTCGTCCAGATAAGGTATCACTTCCTGCTTATAGGGCATGGAAAGATTGACACCAAACATATCGTATCTGCGGATATTTTCTATACTGACCTGCAGATCCTTCGCTTCTACTTCCCAAGCTAGATAGACACCATTGACACCAGTCTTTTCAAAAGCCATATTGTGAATAAGAGGAGAAATACTGTGCTTAATTGGCTTGGCAACCACAGCAGCCATGCGGGTGTGGCCATTAATTCTCATTCAAAATCTCCTGGATTTTCTTCATATTGCTCAGAGAAATCTGACCAGGTGCTGACGCCATCTCCTGGCTGGCAAATGACCAACTGGAACCTGTCAAATCAGCCGCAATGCGTGAAATCTTGCCGACTTTTCCCATGGAAATGGTGACAAAATCTTGCTCAGGATTCAAAGTCTTGAAACCGCGAGTATAGTTCATCAAGTCCAGCACATCCTGCTCATTGTGAGCCATGACAGAAACCTTGACCACCTTAGGGGTCAGAGAAGTCAGCTCAGACAAGATTTCCATCATATTTTCAGGCGTCTCCTCGAAGTTATGGTAGCTCAGCACTAGATTAGGAAACTCCAGCATTTCTTCAAATTTCCCCTTGTGAGAGAAATATTCAAAGTCGATATAATCCGGCTGGTAAAAACCGGCTACTTCCTTGATGAGAGCTACGTATTCATCATCGGACAGTTCAATTTCTCCGCCTTCCTGACGGGTCCGCAAGGTGAAAATCAATTCACGTCCGGCAAATTTTTCAAAAATAGCTGGCGCAACATTTAAAATGTCATCCTTGGCCAGAAAATCTGCCCGCCATTCAATAATATCCGCTTCTTCGTAGCGTGATACATCAATTTCTTGAGCTTCTTCTAAACTCTTGGGCATTACAGAAACGACTAATTTCATTGGTCCACCTTTATTGTAAATACCTTGAGGTAATTACTGCTCCCGTCTTTTTTATTATAGACAAAGTCTGCTGGCAGGCCATACTCCGCAAGATAGCGGTGCTTTCTGCCGGCAAGGCCTTTTTCAATTTCTTGTTTAAACTTACTTTTGGAAAGATTGGCTGCATTGGTACTTAGAATCATGATTCCCTGAGGATTCAGGATTTCCAGAGCTTGTGCAACCAAACGATGATAATCTTTAGCAACCGAGAATGTCCGCTTTTTATTTCTAGCAAAGCTGGGCGGATCTATCACAATGACATCAAAGCTTAGATCGTGGCGCTTAGCGTATTTGAAATAATCAAAGACATCCATCACCTGAAAGCGATGCTGATCCAGTGTCAAACCATTGGCCAGAAAATGAGCCTCTGACAGCTCACGGCTGCGCTTGGCCAAATCAACTGAGACTGTCTGACTGGCACCGCCCATGGCTGCAGCTACTGAAAAAGCAGCTGTATAGGAAAACATATTGAGTAAACTTTTGCCAGCAGCCAGACCATCTACCAGACTAGCACACACATCGTGCTGATCCAGAAAGATACCGGTCATAAGACCGTCATTCAGAAAAACCTGATAGCGAACACCGTTCTCCAAGACTGTGAAGGTTTCCGGTGCTTCCTCTCCATAGAGATGAGTCGATTCGTAGTTCAAACCCTTGAAACGAATCTTTTCATAAGCTCCCTGAATCTCTGGGAAAACCTTAGCGAAGGCTGTCAGAATCTGCTCCTTGATAGCAAAGACAAAGTCATTGTACCAAGAAAAAAGCGCAAAGTTATTGTAGAAATCCACCGTGAAGCCACCGAAGCCATCCCCCTCTTGATTAAAGAGTCGAAAGGCTGTCGTGTCAGCCGAATGAAAATAAGTAGAACGTCTGCTCTTAGCCTGCTCAAAGAGAGTTTGAAAAAAATCCGAGTTCAGCTCTACCTTCTTCTGGGAAATCAGCCAGCCAACTCCCTTATTCTGAGGAGAGAGATAAGCTATGCCTAAGAACTTTCCCTGACGGTTTTGCAGCTCCACACATTGATTCTGAAGCGAAAGAGCGCCAAAATCCTTTTTATCTAATAAAAGAATGCCCTTTCTCAGTTTTTCTTCTGCCTCTTGACTAACAGTAAGTTTATTCATAAATTATATTATACCAAAGATTGTGAAAATTCTCAAAACATATTTTACATTTGAGTTAATAAAAGATTTCACAAACGAGTGCAAAACGACTATAAATCTCTCTATAGAGAGGATAAGGCTTTTATAGAAATATTACAATTTCGCCGATTTAAAATATCTCAAATGCGGCTCAAATTTTCCTTAACTGGAGAAATTATGTTATACTTAGAGGAGAAAATTTTTAGGAAATAAGACAAGGAAGTAACTTTTTGTGAAAAAAATAACCAAGAATTTACTCAATTTCATGAGTACGAGACTAGGTTTTGTCTTGATTTTACTGGTCCTCTATTGGATAAAAACCATGTGGGCCTACACGATTGATTTTAACCTCGATATTCAAGGTCTTTATCAAGTATTTTTAGCTATTATCAACCCTTTCCCTATCAGCCTCTTGCTGCTGGGACTGGCGCTTTATGTAAAACGAACCAAATTATTCTACAGCCTTGCCTTCGGAATCTATCTGCTCCTCTTTGCTTGGCTGGTATCTAATTCCATTTACTACCGTGAGTTCAGCGACTTTGTTACAGTCAATACTATGCTGGCTTCTAGCAGCGTTTCTGCTGGACTTGGGGAAGCAGCACTTGAGCTTTTCCGCCCTTGGGATATTCTTTATCTGATTGATTTCCCGATTTTGGCCTTCTTATTCTTTAAGAAATACATCCGCATGGATGACAGGCCTTTCAATAAACGCGCCAGCTTTGCTGTGACACCCCTGTCTGCCATGCTGTTCTCTGCCAACCTTTTCTTGGCTGAAATTGACCGGCCTGAGCTCTTGTCACGTGGATTTTCCAACTATTATGTCGTTCGGGCTCTGGGCTTGCCAGCCTTTCTAGGTTACAGTGCCAACCAGACATATACTGCCAATCGTGAGCGCTCCAAAGCTTCTGAAAAAGACTTGGAACCAGTAACAGAATATATCCAATCCCACTATGCGGAACCAAATCCAGAATATTACGGGATTGCCAAGGGTCGCAATGTCATCTATGTCCATCTGGAAAGCTTCCAGCAATTCCTGATTGACTATAAGCTACAGGCAGATGGGAAAGAGTACGAGGTGACACCTTTCCTCAATTCCCTCTACCACTCCAATTCGACTCTGGCTTTCTCTAATGTCTTCAATCAGGTCAAGGCTGGTAAGACTTCTGATGCTGAAACTATGATTGAAACTGGGCTCTTCGGTCTCAATCAAGGATCCTTCATGGTCAACTACGGTGGTACCAATACCCAGCAAGCAGCTCCTTTTATTCTTTCCAAAAATGGCGGCTACACTTCTGCTGTTTTCCATGGAAATACTGGAAGCTTCTGGAATCGCAATACAGCTTACAAGCAATGGGGTTATAACCATTTCTTTGATGCGTCTTACTTTACCAAGCAGGACGACACCAACTCCTTCCAGTACGGCTTGAATGACAAGATTATGCTGAAAGATTCCATCAAATACCTGGAACACCTACAGCAGCCTTTCTATGCTAAGTATATCACGGTTTCCAATCACTATCCTTACACGACAAGTCTGATTGGCGACGAAATTGGCTTCCCGCTGGCTAAGACCAAGGATGAAACCATCAACGGCTACTTTGCCACTGCTAACTATCTAGATTCTTCTGTCAAGGCCTTGTTTGACTATCTCAAAGAATCTGGCCTCTATGACAACTCTATTATCGTTCTCTATGGAGACCATTTTGGAATTTCCCAAACCCGTAATCCTAACTTGGCCCCTCTTGTAGGCAAATCCTCTGAGACTTGGTCCAATTATGACAATGCTATGATGCAGCGCGTACCATACATGGTAGTGGTACCTGGCATGGACAAAGGAAAGATCATTGATACCTACGGCGGTCAAGTAGATATGCTGCCAACATTGGAGCATTTGCTAGGCATTGACTCTAAAAACTACCTTCAGGTTGGACAAGACCTGCTATCAACTCAGCATCAGCAAATCACAGCATTCCGATCCAGCAATAACTTTGTCACTCCAAAATACACTAGCTTCAACGGACGGACCTACTACACCCAAACCGGTGAGGAAATTACCAATCCAGATGAAACTATCAAGAAAGAACTGGATGAGATTCGCAATGCCGCTAATACCCAGCTTAAGATGAGTGATGCAATTCAAACAGGTGACTTGATTCGCTTCTACAAGGGAAATGACTTAGGCAAGGTCAACCCTAAAGATTACTCTTATCTTAATTCAATGAAAGCCTTGTTGGCTATTGAAAAGGAAAAAGGCGACCAATCAACCAGTCTTTACTCTAAGCGAGGCAATGTCTCCACTGTGGACCTTTTTAACTCGCCAAGCTACCGGGCACTGCATCCAGAGCAGTTCCAAACTAGCAGCAGCGACGAAGACAGCAGTCAGGAAGACTCGAGCTCTTCCAGCTCTAGTTCCACAGCCAATCCATAGATAGCAAAAGCCTTAAGTCCAATGGACTTAAGGCTTTTCATGTAGCTAATAACTTATTGAATAACTTCAAAAACAGAAACCGTCAGATTTTCAACATAGAAAGGCTTCTTATGACGGCTATTGCCCACTATGAGACGTAGCTTGTCTGCATTAGGCAGATAGTAAGGAAGCCCGCTGGCATTAAAAATGACTTGATAATGCTTGTCATCCTTAATCTCAAAGATAATCAAGCCACTGCCCTGCTCTGCTGATTGAACAAAGACATGTTTATAAATATCTTCATAGGTCTGATAAGAAAAGGCCTTGCAGCTTGTCTTGAGACGAATGATGTCCTTGATAAAATCAATACTCTCTTGATGGTCCTGCAAAATATCCCAATTCACCTGATTGACTGCATCTGGCGCATTGTAGCTGTTCATAGCCCTTTCGCGATCGCTATGCAGGACTTGGCCGTCCTCCCCCGTAGCTACGAGCTTGGTTCGGGAAAATTCCTGTCCAACCTCCATGAAAGCCATGCCCTGCATGAGCAGGTTCATAGCAGTTGCCAGTTCAATCCGCTTGGTGAGAGTCAGAACATCATCGTCGGGATGCAGCTCCGCCAACAAATCATGCAGGTTGAAATTATCGTGTGCCTCCACGTAGTTAAGGACTTGATCAGGACTGAGATAGCTGCCTAGCTCACTGCTGCCAAGGATAGCCTTAGCGACGATATCCTCCGTCGCCTGACCACTGACAAAACCAGCCTTGATGCCGCCGTAAACTTCTGCTCCTTTGACCGCATCCCGCTCTGTATCATTGAAAAATCCAATCCGTGGAAGCTGGTAGGCATTGTCTTTCTTGGCCTTGTCTTCTGGCATCAGGCCCGTTCCCATATCCCAACCTTCTCCATAGAGCAGAATTCGTGGACCCACCTCATCCATAGCTTGACGGATGGCATTCATCGTTTCCACATCATGAATTCCCATCAGGTCGAAGCGGAAGCCATCTACATTGAACTCCTCTACCCAGTACAGCAGAGAGTCAATCATAAACTTGCGGAACATCTCGTGCTCGCTGGCTGTCTCACTCCCCACACCAGTTCCATTTTGGAAAGAGCCATTAGGATTCATCCGATAGTAATAATCCGGTACCGTAGCTTGGAAAGCAGAATCATAGGTCGAGTAGATGTGATTGTAAACAACATCCAGTGTCACCGAAATACCCGCATCATGGTAGGCCTGAATCATTGTTTTCAAATCTCGAATAGCCTGCGCTGGGTCGGCAGGATTGCTGGAAAAGCTAGTCTCCGGAGCATGATAGTTCTGTGGGTCATAGCCCCAGTTGTAAATCAGCTCTCCATTTTCATCATAGTCCTTGTGACGGTCAGAGACAGGCTGAAGCTGGACAACATTAACGCCTAAATCGCTGATATAGTCAAAACCTGTTTTTTGCCCTAGATGATTGGTAGTTCCTTTTTAACAGGCTCCCAAGAAGGTCCCGCGCAGCTGACTATCCACGCCAGAAGTCTCTGACTTGGTCAAATCCCGAATGTGCATCTCATAAATCACTGCCTGATTTGGATTGTCCAAACGCCAGAGAGCTTCTTTGCCTTGCCGAACTTGAAAACCAGCTACTTCAGTCTCATTTACCCCAAGAATCGCTGAGCGCTTGCCATCTGGACTGGTCGCAACAGTATAGGGATCACGAGTATAAAAATTGCGGTATTCAAAGCTAACATGGTAGTGATAAGTTTTGCCGGTCAAATCTTCTGCTATTTCAGTTGACCAGACACCGATGGTGTTTTCCTTATGGTCGTGAGAATATCGGCCTCCTTTTTGCATTGGGAAGATTTTATAAACAGGAGCTTGGTTGGCAGCAGATTCATAGACTACCAGCTCTACTTTCCTAGCTGTCGGTGCCCAAACTTTGAAAGTATGTGCGCCGTCCGTCTGACGGTGTCCCAACCAGCCTTGATAACCCCAACATTCATCGAAATAGTCTGTTCTCAGGGCCATATCAAAATTATGCGGACGCCGGCGTGAATACTGGTGACTTGTCGTTGCAGCCTGCAGGGAATAATACACCTGAGCATCTCCCTCAATCAGCCAAATTTCCGTAACCAGATGAGGAGGCAACAAATCAATATGATAGTCACAGGACTGGCTAGACCAGTCTGAACGTTTGATAATCACATGAGCGTGATTTAAGGGCTCCCAAGTCTCAAATGACAATTCCCCCTGAATACCAAAATAATCAAGTTTGGAAAAGGCTGCTTCCTTCCCCCATTGGTTTATTTGCCACTGCCACATATCATAGGAGAAATAATCTCCAGTCGGATTGTGGTAATGGACTAAGACTTTATAGTCTAGCATGTTCTTTCATCTCTTATCTAAAATTATTCTATTGAAAGGGCTGTCTGACTGATTTCATCAATATTGGCAAAAAACTCCAAATGTCCGTGCAGCACTTCCAGTTCAACAGGCGTATCACCGCCGTATTCTCCATCCAAATTCAGCATAAATGGACCTTTTTTATCTAAAATTTCCAGCTGCAGCTTGCTTGTTTTGAGGTATTCTACATTGATATCGCCAACGTGCTGACCGCCATTGATAGCCTGCATCATCAGACTCAGCATATCGAAGAGATTGGCTGTCTTGACTAAAATCAAGGTAAAATTGCCGTCGTCTAATTTGGTGTCTGGTGCTAGCTTTTCAAAACCACCAATAGAGTTAGTCAAAGCCGCAAACATCAGCGAAATCTTCCCTTCAAAGACACCGTGGTCGTGCTTGATACGAACCTTGCGGAACTTAGAGCGAGGGAGTTTTTTTGCTCCTTCTGCGACATAGGCAAAGTAGCCTAGGCGGGATTTAACTTCGCTAGGTACGCTATAAGTCAGCTCTGTTAGAGTTCCCGCTGCTGCAATATTGATAAAATACTTGTTCCCATAGGCCCGGCCAATATCCATCTTTATGGTCTGGTTCTTTTCAATAATGCGGGCTGCCGCTACTGGGTCTCCCATGGGAATCTTCAGAGCACGCGCATAGTCGTTGGTTGTGCCAGTTGGAATAAAGGCCAGTTTAGGCCGTTCATCCAGATTCGCCACGCCATTAACTACCTCATTGATGGTACCGTCGCCGCCTGCCGCAATAATCAAATCAAACCCTGCTTTTGCTGCCCTTTCAGCTTCTTTTTGAGCAGAAAGAGGCGCTGGAGTGGTTTGGTAGGCGCTGGTTTCATAGCCCACATCCTCCAAAACATCCAGAACTTCCGCTATATTTTTCTTAATAATTTCCTGTCCCGAAGTCGGGTTATAAATCAATCGTGCTCGTTTAATTTTATCCTTCATACTTCAGCCTCATAAGCTATCAAGCCAATCTTCATCCCGAATTTCAATTCCTAACTCCTGAGCCTTGGCTAGCTTGCTGCCAGCATCTTGGCCAGCCACTACCAGATCCGTTTTTTTAGAAACAGATCCAGAAACATTAGCACCCAGACTCTGCAATTTTTCCTTGGCTTGATTGCGTGTCAATTTTTGTAATTTACCAGTCAGGACAACCGTCATACCAGATAGGGCTGCATCAGCCGCTGCCTTTTGCCCCAGATAGTCCAGATTCACACCTGCTTCTTGTAGCTCCGCCAAAAGAATCTGAGAGCCTTCCTGCTCAAAATAGGTATGCAGGCTTTGGGCAATCACAGTTCCAAGACTGTCAATAGCTGCAATCTCTTCTTGGCTGGCCTGAGACAGCTTAGGAATATCATGGAATTTCTCCAGCAAAATCCGACTGGCCTTGCTTCCCACATGGCGAATCCCCAAGCCGAACAAGAGGCGTTCGGCCGAGTTTTCCTTGGAAGCTTGGATAGCAGTATACAATTTATTTGCTGATTTTTCCTTAAAGTTCTCTAGTTCTAGTAAATTTTCTACCGTCAGCCGATAGATTCCAGCCACATCCTTAACTAGATTTTGAGCAAAGAGCTTCTCAACCACTGCTGGACCAAGGCCAGTAATATTCATGGCATCTCGGCTGGCAAAGTGAATCAAGCCCTCCTTAATCTGGGCTGGACAAAGAGGATTGATGCAGCGCAGAGCGACTTCATCTTCAAAGTGCACTAGCTCACTCTCACAGCTCGGACAGTGACTTGGTATTTCCAGAGGTTCCTCTGAGACACGCTTGGACTCAACCACTCGCAAAACAGCAGGAATAATATCTCCCGCTTTATAGACGATAACGGTGTCTTTCTGACGAATATCCTTCTCCGCAATATAGTCCACATTGTGCAAAGTTGCTCGGCTGACAGTCGTTCCCGCTAGCTGAACTGGCGTCAGATTGGCTGTCGGAGTCACAACTCCCGTCCGACCTACTGTCCAGTCAACAGACAGGAGCTGGGCTTCCTTTTCCTCAGCTGGAAATTTATAGGCGATGGCCCACTTAGGTGCCTTGACAGTAAAGCCAAGTTCCTCTTGCACCGCCAAGTCATTAACCTTGATGACAATACCGTCAATCTCATAAGGCAGACTATCTCGCTCCTGAGCAATCTTTTCGATAAACTCCCAAACTGCTTCGATAGAATCCGCCAGAATATGAGTAGGATTGACTGAGAAGTCCAAAGCTGCCAGCTTGTTTAAGACTTCTTCTTGGCTGTCGACCTGAGTCGGACTCGCTTCTTGGTAGAGGAAAGTCGCTAGATTGCGCTTGGCCACAACTGCTGTGTCCAACTGCCGCAAGGTTCCTGCTGCCGCATTGCGGGGATTGGCAAACTCAGGCTCACCATTCTCCTGCCGCAGCTGATTGACCGCATCAAAGGAAGCCTTGGGCATGTAGCACTCTCCGCGAACCGTAATGTCCAGCGGTTCTTTCAAGGTCAGTGGAATATCCTTGACCCGCTTGAGATTTTCAGTGATATTTTCACCAACTGAGCCATCCCCCCGTGTCGCCCCTGCTACCAAGATTCCCTTTTCATAGGTCAGAGAAATAGAGAGCCCGTCAATCTTGAGCTCACAGAGATAAGAGACTTGTGGAAATTCCTTGCGAATCCTCTGGTCAAAAGCTATTAATTCTTCACGTGAAAAAGCATCCTGCAAACTAAAGAGAGGATACTGGTGTGGATATTTTTCAAATCCTTCTAAAATCTTCCCTCCCACCCGATGTGTCGGACTGTCAGGCAGGATATCGGTTGGGTACTTTTCTTCTAACTCCGCTAACTCACGATAGAGTCTGTCATACTCGCTGTCCGATACACTTGGCCTGTCTGACGTATAATATTCATGAGCATATCGGTTGAGCAATTTTACTAATTCTGACATTCTTTCTTTCATACTTCTATTTTATCACAAATACACAAAATCTTCCTCTATTTGTTCTCAATTCTTCCTAAAAAAGAAAGGGAGACAAAAAGAGCGGAAATTCCGCTCTCTGCTGTCTTATTTTGTCAAATCAATCCTTTTCGCAATCTGGTTAATAAGGATAGCTCCAACAATCAAGGAAGCAAATTCTCCAATGGCTGTTGTAAACCAAGTCAGGAAGAATGGATAGCCTTGCAAGAAGTGTAATTCTGCAGCAATGGTCACCATCGAAATAGAAAAGAAAACTGCAAAATAGAAATGATCCAAACGAATCAAGCCTTTAATCAGATATTGATTCTTATAGCGACTGAAAAGGTAGACACCCAGTGACAGGAAGACTAAAGTAGAACCACCACCAACAAAGACATCAACGATTCCAAAACTATAGAGATTGGCAATCATACAGCCAATAGTCACTCCCATGATATATTTCCGATTATAAAAGGCCATAAAGTTCATCATCTCAGAAATTCTGAACTGGTAAGCACCATAGCTTATAGCATTTAAAGGAGGCGTAATCGTTAGGGCAACATAAATAGCAGCAACAATGGCAATCTGAGCCAAATCACGAACTGTCAGTTTTTCTTGTTTCATGTTTTCTCCTTTAGCGGCTTTACCGCGTGTAATATGCTTGGCGAAAGAAGTTAAGCGCCAAGGGTTGCGTCACCAAGAGCTTGTCACTCTCTAGTTCGGCAACCCAACTAGTATAGCATAAATCCTGGAAATATGATAGACTATCTTTATGAAAACTTTAATCAAAAAATTCTTTGACAATGAGGTTCTGTCCTATCTCTTCTTTGGTGTGGCAGCTACCCTTGTTTATATGACTACTCGTCTCCTTATTTTCGCTCTTACAGGACAGACATTATTTGCGACCATTACTGCTAATGTCACAGCAGTACTTTTTGCCTTTATCACAAATGATACCATTGTCTTTAAGCAGCAACGCAAAGGTTGGCAAAAGCGACTTTTTAAATTTGCTCTGGCGCGTTCTGGCACTCTTTTGCTAGACATCATTCTTGCAAAATTATTAGTAGATACTTATCCTAATATTATCGGGCAATTTGTCAACAATAACCGCAATCTTATCAACTCTATCGAGTCACTTTTTTCTCAAGTACTTATTATTGTTCTCAACTATGTTTTCAGTAAAGTCTTTATCTTTGAAAACAAGAAAAACTAATTGACTATGATACTTCAACCTTAAAATATCAAATCTGGACCAGATAATTCTGATCCAGATTTTTATAGTCTTAAATTTCCAAGCTTGGATTATCAAGAGTCATATGAGTAATTTCACCTTTGACACCAAAATAGTCCTCAATCAGAGTCTGGAGTTCTGTCATAGCTGCTTGGGCGCGTGTTGCTTGCTCTTCATTAATGGCCTCAATGACCAAGATGGCGTCCTTGGTCTCCTCTGTCAGCATAGTCCGCTGGGCTTCTCTCCAGTTAAGGCAACGGCAGACAGCCCCCTCTTCATCATAGTAGATGATTTCTTCTGGCAGTGCTGGTGCGTCACTCTCAGCGCCCAGCGGGAAAAAGGCTTCCCCACCCTTGGCTTTTCCAAGATGAAGACCTCCGACAATCTTATCCAAATCCTCACCACCACATGGAACCGCATAAGACAGCGAGACACTGTTGTAGATATCAACCAAAGGATTGATTGGATGAAATTCCCGCCCCTGACTGACCCGCTTGAGCAGGGCTTCGATAGAAGAGCGCGCTCCTTTCTTAGTCTTGAATTGACTGAAGGCCTGTCGCCACTCCTGAATGACTTCATTTTGAGTGAAGTTCTCGTCTGGGATAAAGTCCTCAGCTCGCTTTGATCCCTTATCCAGCAGGGATTTGAAATATGGGTCCTTACTTTCTTCCACGCTATTATACAGCCCCTTGACCACTAAAATACTAATCTGAGCTTCTGGAAATACTTGCCAAAATTCATGTTCAACTGTAACTTTCATGATGCACCTTTTTAATCTTAATAGCTTCTTTTTTGTCCTTTTTTGACGGCTTCCCAGTCATCTGTGATGTTTTCACGCACTCGTACCAGCATTTTCTCCAAGGCTTGAACTTCCGCCTGAGAAAAGCCCTGCAGGGATGTCTCTTCAGAATAGGCATTCTCAGCTAGGATAAAAGGATAAAGTTTTTCTCCTTTTTCCGTCACAAACCATTCCTTGTTCTTCTTGTTGCCCTTGGCTGCTTTCTGCTGGACCAAGCCCTTGGTCTCTAGCTTCTTGACAGAACGGGCAACCGTTGAACGATCCACCTTGAGCAGCTCCGACAGCTCCTCTTGGATGATTCCCGGATTCTCCGCTATTCGCACCAGATAAAGATATTGCCCCCGCGCCAGCTCTATATCACGGAACTCAATATTAGCAATGGAATCTAAAGCTCGGGCGATAATTCCAATTTCCCGCAATACTGACATATCCCCTCCTTTGATTTTTATTTGACTCTATTATAGCACATTTTATTGCAAATGCAATAAAATTAACTAAAAAGAAAAAGAGGAAAATCCTCTTTAAAAAATCTATACCAAAATCCTTACAGATAAGGAACCTTTTTCTTCTTATTAAGATTAGTAATGATGGTAGAGAAAAATACGGAATTCAATTCTTGACAGTAGTTAATCAGTTCTTTTCGATCCTTGTCCTCAAACAGGTAAGCCATTGATACTAGGACCTGAATTGGAGAAATGACCTGCCTGAAGTTCTCTAAGTAAATTTCACGTTTAGCTGCACTATAAAAGTCTTGGATTTCCTCATGACTGAGTACAACCTCTCTTTGATTCAAGCCTAGCAAAGCTCTAGCAAATAAGTTCTGGTTGCCACTATCTAAGCTAGAATATACATAGCTCAACTCTTTCTTGTCTTTATTTTGTAAATATACGATAGCTAAAGCCAAGCTTCGATAGAGAACAGTCGCTGAGTATTTTCCTTGAACTAATTCCTCCAAATAAGGTAGTAGGCTAGTACATTCCGTAGCTGCAATGGTCAAAATCAACTCATTCTGAGTTCCCAAGACCTTGGTTTAGTCATAACAAAGCCCAGAGCTTCAGCTAATGCTTGATCCAGGCCTTCTATACGTTGGCGTCTAATTTGCTTGGCTTGCTCTCTTAAGTAGAGGTAGTTTTTGAGATAGGAGCATAGAAACAAGTTCTTTATTTGAAGATACTGCTAATTGTTTTGCAGTTTTTAAAGTAGGCATAGTTTTCTTCTCCTTTCATTTTTTAAGACATAGTGACTAGAAAATTTAGTTTTTTGTGTATCTATCCTACTGTTTTTCTTTCACCAGCTGATTCTTAAAAGAAAATTTACCTGTACTTTCGACTTGAAATCCTGACTCACAGCAGCTCTGGACACTGGCATTAAGCACTGCGCCAACAATCAAAATTTTAGCAATCATGATAAACCAAAACATCATCACAACCATAATGATAGAACTAAAAAAACGAACATCAACCAGGTGATTTAAATAATTATCCATGTAAACGGAAAAGATATTCAGCAAGGCAAGAATAGTCAGGAGCACAAAGGCGCTGCCCGGCAGAACATAGCGTTTTTTGTTGATTTTCACATTAGGCAGGAAATAATAGAACATGACCAAAACCGCAAAGAGTAAGGCGTAAATCAATGGCTCCGTAAAATTCTGCAAGTGCTGATAAAGCTGACTATCTAGTTTCCAGTAAGTACGGAGAAAATCCAGCGACATATGGCCGAACATGGTCAGAAAGAAGGCCAAGGCAAAGAGAATCTGCAGACCTAGACTCACAAAGAGACTCATGACGCGATGAGAAATCAGCCCCCGGCTCTTGGCTACCCCATAGGCTTTGTTAAAAGCAATCTGTAGAAAATTCATTGACTTGGAAAAAGTCCAGAGAGCAGACAAGACTGAGAAGCTCAGCAGCCCAGTCGAAGGCTGGGTCAGCACTTCACGCATGACTTTTGCTACAACATCATATAAAGTCTCTGGCAGCATGTCCTTGATAGCTGTCAGAAAATCCGCAATTGGAATATGGAAATAAGGCAGAATATTGACGACAATCAAGAGCAAAGGAAAAACGGAAATCAGCCAATAATAAGCAACTGCAACGCTGCTCAGCTCACTATCTGCCTCTTTATAAAAATGGAAAAATGCTCTTAAAAACTGATTTTTCCGAACCTTACTAAATAATTTCTTCACTCTCTTCTCCTTCAAAAAAAGCTGAGACAACTGCCCAGCCTTTGATTTCTAATATGTCCCTTCTTCTCCCTGGCTGGTCAGAATGACAGGACCATCTTTTGTAATGACAAACTGATGCTCATACTGGCAAGACAAGCCGCCATCCAGCGTTTTATGTGCCCAGCCGGTCTCAAGGTCCGTATCAATTTCCCAGGTACCTGTATTAATCATGGGCTCGATAGTCAGAACCATTCCCTCACGCAAGCGCAAGCCGCGTCCTGCTCGACCGTAATGCGGCACCATAGGCTCCTCATGCATGGTTGGGCCAACACCGTGCCCCACCAAATCACGCACAACGCCATAGCCATGACTTTCAGCATATTCCTGAATAGCTGCGCCAATGTCGCCGATACGATTGCCAACCTTAGCTGCCGCAATTCCACGATAGAGACATTCTTTGGTCACATCCATCAGCTGCTTAGCCTCTGGGCTAATCTTCCCTACTGCATAGGTCCAGCAAGAATCTGCCACACCGCCCCGGAAACTCTCTGTGTGTTGCTTCATCTGTTCCACATTGTCAAAATCTAGCTTGGACACATCCAGCTCTGCCTTATCTACCAAGCCAACCACCATATCAACGCTGATAACATCACCTTCTACCAGCTTCTGATGACGGGGAAAGGCATGAGCCACCTCGTCATTAAGAGAGCAGCAGGTCGCATAAGGATAGTCCATGACAGAGCCTTCCACACCAATCTGCAGAGGCAGTGCATTGTCTTCTTTACAACGCTTGCGAACATACTCTTCAATGTCCCACATGTCAATACCTGGCTTAATCAAGTCTCTCAAACCAATGTGGACCGAAGCCAGAAAATCTCCACTCTTGTCCATCAAGTCAATTTCACGCTGTGATTTTAAAGTAATCATTCTTTCTCTAATTTCCTCTTCTTAATTAATTTTCACTGTAATCGTGGCTTTTGCAACCAGCATCGCTTCCAGATACATCTCAAAGTCAATAATAGCTGTCCGCCTAGTTTGACGGATAATGCGCGGCTGAATATGCAGCAGGTCATCAATCTGGACCGCCTGAAAGAAATAAATCATCAGCTGGTCGATAATCAAGCTACGGCCGCTGTTGACCATGAGCTGCTGGGCAATCCGAGTCAAAATTTCTGTCAGAACACCGTTGGCCAGCACACCATTTTGCTCCAGCATAAAAGGCTCAACGGTAAAGGAAAACAAATCATCCTGACGACTAATCTTCTGTCCTACCTGCTCACTGAAAGTCGGCAGGCTGGAAATCTGAGAACGGCTCATTTTTTCCATAATGTCCCGCCGCGTAATCACACCCAGCAAGGTCTGATTGCTGCGCACTACTGGTATCATTTCAAAATCTTCTGCAATCATGCGCTGGCTGATATTAGCAATATTGGCAGATAAGCCTGTCATAAAGACGTTTTTCGTCATGACCTTGTCCAAGGTTGTCAGAGGAGACTTATCCCCCGCATCTCTCATGGTTACTACTCCCACCAGCATCTGCTGCTGGTTGATAACCGGAAACCGGCTAGCACGATTGCGGCGGACCAAGTCCAGATAATCACGAACAGTATCTGTATCATGCAAGAAGCCGTACTCATGACTGGAGCGATAGACCTGCTCGACTGTTAATATATCGGTCTTGATTTGCATATTGGACAGGGCCCGATTAATCATGGTTGCGACAGTGTAGGTATCGTGCTTGGTCCTGAGCACTGGTATATTAAGTAGATTAGCCATCTTTAGAACTTCCGAGCTGACTTCAAAGCCTCCGGTTACCAGCACCGCATTCTCATTTTCCAGAGCCAAGAGCTGAATTTTCGTCCGGTCTCCGACAATCAGGAGACCGCCCTCTGTCAGATAGCGCAGGATATTCTGCTCCGTCATGGCTCCGATGGAAAATTTATTGAATTCTTTTTCTAGACCATCTTCTCCGGCTAATACTTCTGAGCCTGTAATATCAACGATTTCCTTGTAGGTCAGATGCTCCAAGACCACTTTCTTGGACTTAACCCGAACCGTACCACTCCGAGGCCTAGTCTCAACAATACCGCGGTTCTCCGCTTCCTTGATAGCTCGATAGGCCGTACCATCGCTGACTCCCAGATAGTTTGAAATACTGCGGACACTGACCCTCTTGCCTATTGGAAGATTTTCAAGATAGGTTAAAATTTCCTGATGCTTACTCATTAAAATCTCCTCTCTCATAACGGTACTCCAGATAATCTCTCATCTTCCTCGTGTACCGATCGCTCCCTTTAAACTGCCGGTAGAGGCTGAAGCCAGATTTTTGAGCTACCTTTTGACTAGCTAGGTTCTCTGCATGAGTGATAATACTAAGTCGTTTGAAGTCAAAGCGGGTAAAAGATAGAAAAGCAATTTCCCGAACAATTTCTGTCATCAGCCCTTGTCCCCAGTAGTCTTGCCGCAGAAAATAGCCTAACTCAGCTTCTTTCTTAATCTCGTCCATCTTTTCAAACTTGACAGAGCCAATCATTTCCTGCGTTTCCTTGTGACAAATAGCCCAAATCCCCAGAGGATTTTTCATAAAGAAATTGGCAATGACGTATTCACTTTCCTCTAGGCTTGCTTCTGTCGGAAAAATGAACTGAGTATTTTCCGGATTGGACGCAATCTTATATAGGGCTCCTGCATCTTCAAAGACAATGGGCCGCAAAAAAGCATGCTCCGTCTCAATAAATGAGCAGGCTGCCAAATGTGTCCACAAATTCATCTGCTACCTCTATAAAAAATAAGCGAAAAACGCTTATTCTTCTATCAACTGGATATCTGCACCCAGACTTGTTAATTTTTCAATAATATTAGAATAGCCACGCAGGATAAACTCGATATTAGTAATTTCTGTCTTTCCTTGAGCCATCAAACCTGCAATAACCAAGGCAGCTCCTGCTCGCAAATCGGTCGCCTTGACCTGAGCTCCCTGCAGTTGATTTGGTCCCTCATAGACAATCTGGTCACTGCTGGTCGAAATCTTGCCTGCCATCTTAGCCAGCTCTGCCACATGGTTAACCCGCTTCTCATAGATGGTGTCCGTGATTTTACCATGGCCATTAGCCGTCAGCAAGAGCGGGGTAATAGGCTGTTGTAGGTCAGTTGCAAAGCCTGGATAAGGAGAAGTCTTAATGTTTATAGCTCTCAGAGTTTGCTGCTCTTCGACAAAAATGCTGTCTTCAGAAACCGTCATCCGAACACCCATTTCCTCAAGCTTAGCAATAAAACTCTCTAAATGCTCATAAAGGACATTATTAATCTGAATTCCCTGACCAATAGCTGCAGCAAGGGCAATATAAGTTCCTGCCTCAATACGGTCAGGAATTACTTGATGACGCGTTCCATGAAGGTGTGGAACCCCCTCAATGGTAATAATATCAGTTCCTGCTCCGCGGATGTGCGCTCCCATATTATTCAAGAGAGTTGCCACATCGATGATTTCTGGCTCTCTCGCTGCATTTTCAATAATAGTCCGACCTTTGGCCTTGACAGCAGCCAACATAGTATTGATGGTAGCACCCACGCTGACCGTATCCATATAAATGCTAGCGCCTTTCAGCTGCTGACCTCCTGTGGATAGGTTCATGTAGTTGCCGTCCATGGTCATCTTAGCCCCCATGGCTTCAAAAGCCTTGAGATGCAAGTCAATAGGACGCGGCCCCAAGTCACAACCACCAGGCAGACCTACCGTTGCTTCACCATAGCGACCAAGCAAGCTGCCATAGAAATAATAGGAAGCTCTTAGACTGTTGATCTTTCCATAAGGCATAGGGACGTTTTGGATACCACGCGGATCAATCGTCAAACTGTCCTCAGAGCGAGTAACACTAGCCCCCATGGCAATCATAATATCAATCAGGCTATCCACATCCGAAATATCCGGAACGCCATCCAACGTTACAATATCATCTGCCAGAATCACAGCCGGAATCAAGGCAACGACACTGTTTTTAGCACCATTAATAGTCACCTCTCCTTTTAAGGGGCGACCACCATGTATTACAATTTTTTTCATATTTAAAATAAAGCTCTTTCAAGGTATTGCCATTTATTATACCACAGATTCGGGAAATTTCCTATACTTTTAGATAAATAAGACAATTGAAATTAAAATGAAACAGGGACAATGGCTTTTTCAATAATTTTTCAGAAAAAAACAATATTTCAAAAAATGAAAGAAGCGCAAGGCTAGACTGCTTGCCTTTTAAAAGTTGTCTGTATAGAAATGACTTTTTCTTTTAAAAATAGAAAAGTTCCCAATCATGACGATTGAGAACTGTCTTCTTACTGCACTGCTGCTTTCAAAGCCTCTACCTTATCCAACTTTTCCCAAGGCAGGTCGATGTCTGTCCTACCCATGTGACCATAAGCTGCCGTCTGACGATAGATTGGGCGTTTCAGATCCAGCATTTGAATGATCCCGGCTGGACGCAGATCAAAAATCTGACGTACTGCTTCCTGCAGCCTACTTTCTGCAACAGTACCAGTGCCAAAAGTATCGATGCGTACTGAAACCGGCTGAGCCACACCAATGGCATAGGCTAACTGCACTTCTGCTTTCTTGGCCAGTCCAGCAGCCACGATGTTTTTAGCGATGTAGCGAGCTGCGTATGAAGCTGAGCGGTCGACTTTGGTTGCATCCTTACCAGAGAAGGCACCGCCGCCGTGACGAGCATAACCGCCGTAAGTATCCACAATAATCTTGCGGCCAGTCAAGCCAGAGTCCCCTTGCGGACCCCCAATTACAAAGCGGCCGGTTGGATTGATGAAGAATTTTGTCTTCTCATCCAAATATTGGGCTGGGATAACGGCTTTAATCACCTTTTCAATTACATCATGATGAATCTCTTCATTGGTCGCTTCTGGGTCATGCTGGGTCGAAATAACCACTGTATCCACGCGCACTGGCTGGTCATTTTCATCATACTCAACGGTCACCTGTGACTTAGCATCTGGACGCAGATAGGCAATCTCTCCTGATTTGCGCAACTCAGCCAATCGACGAACTAGCTTGTGACTGAGCGAGATAGGCAGCGGCATGAGCTCTGGCGTTTCATCCACCGCAAAGCCAAACATAAGGCCTTGGTCTCCAGCACCGATTAAGTCCAATGGATCCTGATCCGTATCCCCGCGAACCTCCAAAGCTTCATTGACACCCTGAGCAATATCTGGTGACTGCTCTACCAAAGACGGATGCACACCGACTGTCTCGGCTGAAAATCCATACTCTGTATTGGTGTAGCCAATCTCTGCAATGGTATCACGAACCACACGGTTAATATCTACATAAGCTGTGGTCGAAATTTCACCAAAAACATGAACCGAGCCTGTATAAACGGCTGTTTCAGCAGCCACATGGGCATCTGGATCCTGACTCAAGACAGCATCCAAAATAGCATCGGAAATTTGGTCTGCAATCTTATCAGGATGTCCCTCCGATACAGACTCAGACGTGAAAAGTTTACGTTCTGACATAGAAATGTCCCCCCTTAAATAAATTTGTTATAGAGTTACAAAGTACTGATAGAAGTAACTACCACCTTATCGGGACTATATAACTTCTTCATTATACCACTTTTCGCTAAAAAATTCAGAAGTTTTTAAATAGAAAAAGTTATAGCCAGAAACTATAGCTTTATTGCAATGATAAACTAAAGGCAGCTTGCTAACAACTCTTCAACTTCCGCCTTACCGATAGCATCACCAGCTTGGTCAAAAAGTCTGATAGCAGCCGCAAAGTTGGTTCTTGCTTCTTTGAGATTTCCCAAAGCTTGAGCAATTTCACCCAATCCTCGGCAAATACATGCATGGTTTACCACATCATCTGACTCCTTAGCATAGATATGCGCCTTTCGCATAAACTCCTGAGCTTGAGTCAATCGGCCTAATTTAAGATTTAGGTAGCCTAGCTCATAGAGATTAACTGATTGACGATAATGGTCATCTGGGAAATACATCGCTAGGAAAGCAGCTTCTTTTTCTATCCACTCTAAAGCTTGATAAAAATCTCCCGCAGCTCTAGCAACATAACCTAGCTGATGATAAGCTATATGCTCATTTTCAATATCACTATCATTCTGAGCCTGAATCAGATAAATCTCCAAATTTGCAAAAGCATTCTGATAATCTTGCCTTTCTACAGCTAGATAAGCTCGTAAATTCCAGCGGCTAAAGGAATCTTTTTCCAGCTGCTGCTCTAGTTCTTCGGCCTTATTTAACTGTCCTTCAAAGAAATGCTGCCAAGCGGCTGCCAATTTATCATTCATCTGTCTTCTCCTTTACCTCCAGAACTTCTTCCCTAAACCAAATCCGTCTGAGCGATAGCCTTCTTGACATCATCCAGCGGCAGATGAACCAATTCTACCTCTTTTTCCTTGTAGAGATACTGAGCATAGTCATCTAGGCGATATTGGTTAATGTAGACCACCCGTTTGCAGCCGACCTGAAGTAGTTGCTTAGTACAGTTGAGACAGGGAAAATGGGTCACATAAGCCGTAAATCCTTTGGGGACTCCCCGCTCGGCTCCTTGCAAGATGGCATTGACCTCAGCATGCAAGGTCCGCACGCAGTGACCGTCAATAACTAGACACTCGTGGTCAATACAGTGCTTAGTCCCTGAAACTGAGCCATTGTAACCAGTTGAAATAACCTTATTATCCTTGACCAATACAGCGCCAACCTTGGCTCGCTTACAGGTTGAGCGATTAGCGATTAAGAGAGCCTGAGCCGCAAAATACTGATCCCAAGCTAAACGATTCTCTGACATAATTTCTCCATTCTACTGATTTTTTATTTACATAAATGTCTGTTTTTTCTATTATATCGCAAATCCCTATTTTTAACTAGCTTTATCATGAAAGCTGTCTTATCAGTAACAAGCCTTTATCTATACTATAAGTGGCATGGCAGGCTATTTCTCTCTTCAAACTTTTCATTAAGAGTTATCGAAAAAGAACCAAGGAAATCCTCAGCTCTTATTTTAATTATTTACCAAGCTTAGTTTTAGCTGCGTCTGCAAGAGCTGTGAAAGCTGCTGCATCGTTAACAGCCAAGTCAGCCAACATTTTACGGTTAACTTCAATCTCAGCCAATTTCAAACCATGCATCAATTGTGAGTATGAAAGTCCGTTCAAACGAGCTGCCGCATTGATACGAGTGATCCAAAGTTTGCGGAAATCACGTTTTTTCTGACGACGGTCACGGTATGCATAGTAGTAAGAGTTCATTACTTGCTCTTTTGCAGTACGGAACAAGATATGTTTTGCTCCATAGTAACCTTTAGCTAATTTTAAAATACGTTTACGGCGTTTGCGTGATACAACGCCACCTTTAACACGTGCCATTTATATTTCCTCCAATATTTCCTAGATAATCGTTACAGTATCTCTTATTTCAGACCTGTAAGCATTGCTTTGATACGCTTGAAATCTCCTGCATGCACCATTCCTGCTTTGCGAAGATGACGGCGTTGTTTCTTAGTCTTTCCGTGGAAACGGTGAGAAGTGTAAGCACGGAAACGTTTCAAGCCACCAGAACCTGTACGTTTGAAACGTTTAGCTGATGCGCGGTGTGTTTTTTGTTTTGGCATAATGTTTTCTCCTTTTTCTGTCTTTCTGACAATCTATTTTTTGTCAGGAATTGGCGCCATCTGCATGAACATCTGACGTCCATCCATCTTAGGCTTTTGCTCAATAATAGCAACATCTTGAGTCGCTTCAGCAAAATCTGCTAAAACTTTAGCCCCGATTTCTTTGTGGGTAATCATCCGGCCTTTGAAACGGATAGATACCTTTATTTTATTTCCTTTTTCAAGGAACTTGCGTGCGTTGCGAAGTTTAGTGTCAAAGTCTCCCTTGTCAATGGTTGGACTCAGACGGACTTCCTTCACAGTAACAACACTTTGTTTCTTGCGTTGTTCTTTTTGTTTTTTCTGGTACTCAAATTTGAACTTGCCATAGTCCATAATTTTTGCAACAGGTGGTTTAGCTTGTGGCTGAATCAGGACCAAATCGACATTTGCTTCATCCGCAAGAGACTGCGCTTCGCTCAGTGGTTTAATACCTAATTGTTCGCCGTCAAGACCGATCAAGCGAACTTCACGCACACGAATTTCATCATTGATGAATAAGTCTTGTTTTGCTATGGTTTTCACCTCTTTTTTTATTTTTAGAGAAAAACAAGTGCGGACCTGCTAACGCAAACCCGCACTACACGATAGTATTTCATCACTGAAACTGAATCCTGTAGAGCCAGACAACGTTAGTCGCAAGGCGAGAAGCTCTCACTTCTGCTTTTCTCAACTCTACTATCATACCAAGTTTCATTTTATTTGTCAATGATTTTTTTCGCTTTTTCTTCGATAAATGCAACAACTTCAAAAATGCCAACACCCGTGGTATCAAAATGAATGGCATCGTCTGCCGGTTTCAGTGGCGAAACCTTGCGGTGACTGTCCTTATAATCCCGCTCGGCAATTTCTTCTTTCAGTTTCTCCAAGTCAGCAGGAATACCTTTAGATAGATTTTCCTTGTAGCGGCGCTCAGCTCTTTCCTCAACCGAGGCTACCAAATAAATCTTGAGCTCAGCCTGAGGCAAGACAACTGTTCCAATATCACGGCCATCCATGACAATCCCTCCCTGAGCTGCAATTTGCTGCTGCAAGGCCACCAGTTTCTCACGGACTTGAGGAATGGCAGATACCCAAGAAACGTTATTGGTAACTTCATTTTCCCGAATTGGGTGAGTCACATCCACATCGCCAACAAAGACTAGCTGCTCGCCATCTTCTGCTCGACCAAAACTGACCGAATGATTATTGAGCAAGTCTACAATTTCAGTGGCATCTGCTTCTGTTAGATGATGCCGCAGAGCCAGATAGGTTGCAGCCCGATACATGGCTCCTGTATCTAAATAAGTATAGCCAAAATCCTTAGCAATAATCTTGGCAACGGTCGATTTTCCACTGGAAGCAGGACCGTCAATTGCAATTTGAATCTGTTTCATGGCTGGCTCCTACTCAATCTTCACAACGTCACCTGGATTGGCATACCAAGAACCAGTAGACATATGAGAAGGGTTAAGCTGTTCAAGCTTAGCAATAGAAATACCTGCACGCGCTGCAATGGCCGCCTCACCTTCACCAGGCTGAACAGTCAGAGTTCCTTCAGAGGATTCTGTGGTATTTGCTGCTGTCTGCTCTGCTGTAGAAGACGCTTCACTGCTGGAACTTGCTGCTGAAGTGCCGTAGAAACCTTCCATTTGGGTTTGTCTATTACTTCCACCAGTAGACAGATAGGTCAGAAAGCACACCACCGCAACCACTAAAATACAGAAAATAATGGTTAATATGGTCAACAAGCGGTCTGCATTCAAAGCGCTAAACTTCTTAGTTCGTTTCAACTTATCTTCTCCGTTATCGTATACATCTTCTTCCCATGGTTCTTTTTCCATGACTTCCTCCTTGAGTTTTTCTTAAAATCTTATTACAATATGGGTATGAAAGTAACACTCATTCCCGAACGGTGCATTGCCTGTGGGCTTTGTCAAACCTACTCAGATCTTTTTGACTATCATGACAATGGCATCGTCAAATTTTACCAGGACGACCAGCTCCTAGAAAAGGAAATCGCTGAGGTTCCCGATGTCGTGGAAGCCATCAAAAACTGCCCAACCCGAGCTCTTTTGAAAGACTAGGATTTTTTGGACCGACTGCCATAGTAAGCTTCAAAATAGTCAATATGGGTAAAATTATCTACTAATTCTACCTCACCCTTAAAATGCTCATTAAGGGCCAGGGCATTGACAAAATATTTCTTAGGCCACTTGCGCATACAAAAACTCCAGCTGCGGCTCTGACCTTTAAAATATAAGGTAATTGACGTCTTAGTCACTTCGACTTTTTCAATATCTGAAATCTTGACCTTTATCGGAGTAAAGGGATTGGCTGTGATAATTCGCAAGGTTCCATCGTCATAAATGGTAAAATAACGATGAACTCCCATTCCCAGCAAAACCATGAACAAGAAGAAAGAAAACAGAACAAGAGTCGGCACTCGTGAGCTTTCATACATCAAAGCCAGGCCAACAAAAATCGGAATGACCGATAAAGACCAATATATTATCAGGATAGCTACATCTGGCTGCCAGTGATAGCGAACCTTACCGAAAATCTTTATCATGCTCACACCCCCATACTACTAGTTTAGCATAAATTAAGAAAAAATAGAACAGGTAGACTTGCCTATTCTATTTTTTTATTTATGATTTTGCTGTCTTAAAGAAGCTATCAGACAAGTAGCCCTTGCCTCTGACCATATCATACTCAATCAGTTTCAAATCATCTGCTATTTCTTGGGCTTCTTCGTCCAATTCCTTTTTATCCACGCTGGCCTTATGCAATACTTCTGTTAATAAAGCATAGTAAGGTGATACTTTGGAATTTGTCTGCTCCAGTAAGAGAGCGGAGAAATCACTAGAATTGACTCTTGGATAATCGAGTTTAGGAGTTTCATAATTGCTCCAAACGAAATAATCTGTCAAATATTGGCTTTCTGGATCTTCTTTAAAGGCTGACTGAGGATAGAGACCTGGCAGATGATCGCCATAAAAGACGACTGTTACCTTTTTATCTACCTTTGAAAGCTTCTCCAAAAACTCCTTGGTCGCCTGATCTGTATGGTAAAGCATTCTGACATAGCTGGAAAGAGATTCGTTCCCTTCCTTGCTAAAGTCAGGATAGCTGGCAGACATGTAGACAGGATTGGGCTCACTCCAAGGCATGTGGTTCTGCATGGTCATGACAGAGAAAAACTGTCCCTGCTTGCCATTCAAATGCTCCAAGACCTGATTATAAGTCGTTTGATCGCTGTAATTACCACCTATATTATCACCTTTCAGGCCTTTGGTACCATAATGAATAAAGGTATCAAATCCCAAATCCTGGTAAATGACATTTCTGGCATAATTGCTAGGGGAGGCCAGATGGATTACTGTCCGATTCTTAGATGAATAAGCATCACTAATGGAAGGAAATCTATTCATCCTCGGGACAATTTCAGTGTAGAGAACCGAAATAGACGGAGACAGATTATAAAAAGGTAAACCAGTCAGGGTCTGAAATTCCATGTTGGCCGTTCCTCCACCATAGCCGTCTGACTTCATAAGTCCACTGGTGGTGCGAGTTTTAACTTCCTGGATATAAGGAATTGGATTCTCAGACATAGTAACGCCGTCAACCCGAGCAGGGTCAGAAAAACTTTCACTTAGGAGGTAAATGACCGTTTGATCTTCGATTTTATTCTGGCGCTCTTTGTTAATAGCTTCAGCAATCCCCTTGTATTTCTTTTCTATCTCTTGAATCTTTGCTTTGGAATAGCCACGTGGCTCGGTCATGGTTGTATCCGACATCTGTGAAAACCAGACAAAGGAAAGGGAGCGCATCTGTGAATTGACAGTATTTCCCATCCAAGTCAGGTCATGGTAATTATTCAAGACTGAAATAACTGGAATATTCTCTACTATTTTGCCATTCTTTTTAGTGGCAAATATATCCATGACTCCCAAGAAAAAGACCAGAGGCAGGACTAGCAAGAGGAGCTGATATTTAAGAACGGTAATGAGCTTTCCTGGCAAGATTTTCTTGCGCAAATACCAATAGAGAGCGCCTAGAGCAACTAGTCCCAAGATAGCATAAAATCCATAATTGCCTCCGAGAAAGTCAAAGAGGGTCTTAGGATTTCTCAGCCAGACCATATCGCTAGGCAAAATTGGCTCTTGACGATACTGGAATTTCAGACTGCTAGCTATGGTGCCAATCACCACTAAGGTCGTTATCAGCATGGTTGGCAGGAGAAAATGATTGAAAATTAGGTAAAGAGCCATAAAAATCATGAAAAAAACGATGATTTGAAAGAGACTGGCTCCAGTGAAAAGATACCTCTCTAAAACAACTACATCTCCACGGATAGTATTTTGAATGGTGTAATTAAAGACCAGAGCAAAGACTGCACTCAACAAAAAAGCAACAGAAACACTGGCTTTATTCTGAGCGAGATTGCGTAATCCCTTAACAGCTAGAAAGCTAGGGAGAGAAAGCAGGATAAAGATAAGTGCGATAAGGCAGAGGAAAGTTAGCATAAAGTTCTGCGTTATTTCCAACTTGCCTTCCTCAAGGAAATTTACTAAATAGCTTTGGTGATGCAGCAATTCCGGCATCTTATCGTCCATCAAAGCAAGAAATAGGAAGAGTTGAGACAGAAAAAGATTTTCCAGTACCTCTCTATTTTTCTTAGTAACTTGCAAGAACTTACCTGGGAAGCGTTTTTTAAGCTTTGGAAAATGGATAAAAATATACGCAAATAAGAAAATCAAAAGCAAGCCAGGCAGGGAGTTAAACTGCCAAAAATGATTGCTAAAAACTCGATCTGCTTTGAACTCAAAATCATTGACATGCTGCGTTACTGTCAGTAAGTAAGAAAATCCAGTATAGAGAGCGTAAATAATAGCTGACCATATAAAGAATCTTTTGCTGAAGAGCTGAGACAAAAGCTTGCCCAAGCCAAACAAAAGAGGGAGCAGCATCAGAAAGGCCAGCCACAAGGCTGGATAATTCCGAAAATCTTCGCCTTCCTCCAATAGCAAGACTGTTGTAACAGCGACTGTATCTAAAAGTAAAAAACTAATCAGCAAGTATGAGAACTGCTTATAGTGGTTGAGTAAAAATTTCATTTTTCTTTCTGGTAAATACTTATATTCTCTAGCAAGATTTTTGTGAATTAAGAATCTCACTTTTTCTTTAAAAGATTGGATAAACGATTTCTAATCTTTTGATATAAATTTTTCTGACTTAATTTTTCTTTTTGCTCGGTCAACTCTTCCCTTTTCCTCTGCCAGTCCAGTAAAGAGGGGAGGGAAGATAAGGGCATAATCTTGAAATCATAATGACTGTCCCAAGCTAGATAAACCAATAAATGCTCTAAAACATCAGACAGCTCCTGACCAGATGATGGCAAACTTTTTAAGTTCTTCATCTGGAACACACTAGCCAAAGCAGAATATTTGAACCATAAGAAACCGCCATAGACTCTCGTCAGAGAAGGGGTGCTCATAAAGTTAAAAGACTTATGCAAACCAGCATCCTGCCAAATAGCAGATAGTCTTGAACGCGGCGGTTCTGACTCAAACAAGCCGTCTCTGACTAGACGCGGTAAATCTGGAATAATCAACCCTACAGCAGACTCCTGCGCTAGCGCTTCTATACTTGCATCCGCATAATCCACCATTAGATTTATCAAATCAGAGCGCATAGCTTGGTCAAAAACTGCCTGATTCTCCACCAATCGATGAGTAGATAGATGGCCGATATAAGCATAGTTTTGCAGAATTTCCTTCTGCTCCAGCATGGCAAGCCAGGCATGAGATGTCTGACTTAGGACAAGCTGAACTTTATTGCCCAGATGAGCCAGCACTGTCTGTAGCTGTTTCAGCACTTCTGGCTGATCTGTTGTCACTAAATACTGGTACTGAGAAGATAGAGAAAATATCTTGTCCTGATACTGCTGAAAAATAGGAAAATCCGTTACATGAATATGCAGTAGGACAGGCTGGTCTGTAAGATAGTTCGAAGTTGACTGGGACAAATACTTGTCCTCTAGCAAACAAGGAAGGTCCGGACCAAAATGATAGAAAAGATGTTCCCTAATAAGAGAAGTCGGATAGGATGAGTTGGTTTCAAGATCTCCCAGCAAATACCTAGCCAAAAAAGGATTGCCTGTGAGAGCTTTTACCTTTAGAAAAGGAATCTTTGCTTCCAGAATCCTAAGAGGCTTATAGTATGAAAAGTCTGGATGAACCAATTCTCCTGCTTCTTCCTGACGGGTATCAAGAAGGGCCTGATATTTAAATCCTGCCTCTACAAAGCGCTTGGTAAACTTAGTCTCGTAATGGTCTATCACATCTTGAACATCAGTAAAATCTTCTACCTGAGACCAAATTTCACGGAAAGCCTTGTCTTTGAGAACTGACTGCTTAAAGGTGACAAAGTAGCTCTGCAGGTGTTCTTCAAAGTACCTGGTCTTGCGGAAATTAGTCATTCCCCAAAAATCGACTTGCGAATCCTCTTCAGAACGCTGATAAATGGGCTCCAAATCCCATAGCGGACCAAAGCAAGTGTCATTCATGAGAGTCAGAGAGTCTGAGTTCTGCAAAGTGTCAAAACCCAGCCAGTTCATGCCATCACGCCAAGCTGCAAAGTCAAAGCCTCGGTTTTCTCGCTCAAGCAAGTCAGAAATGCCCAAGTTGTCTCTTAAACGACACTTGTCCTCATCGCTCAAAGGACTATTTGAAATAAAAAGAATCTTAGAAAAAAGCGGCTTAAGGTGCTCCAATTGATAGAAGACATGACCGCTTATATGATTGCATTTATTGAAATGAACATAGAGTAATATTCGTTCCATGAAACTACCTTATTCTTTATGATTGAGAAATCTTCCAACTGCCATTACGCTGGATTAAGCCAGTAGCAGAATCCTTAGCAGAGACATCATCATCCTTAATATCCTGACGATTGATTAAGATAACTGGGTTGTTCTGAGAGTCTGCAAAGGCTAAAATCTGTTCCTCCTTATCCCGCACTGAAACCTGCAGTTTTAACTTAGCGTTATTTATCTGTGACACATGGCACTTGTAAGTCAAACGCTTCTGTCCAGGTCCTTCTGTTGGCTGATCCATGGAGTTATCATTGTAAAGCCAGATAGTTCGATCGATATCTGTCAGAGAAAAGGAAACATAGGTCGGTAGGTCTTGATTTACCCGATAAGAAATTTCAAATTCAATCTCTTGTTCAGGTGAAATCTGAGGCGAATGCAAGAGCTTAACCTTCAAATCAGAAACTGCTGCATTCTCAACCTGGAATCCTTCGTTCATGGCTTTTGTTTCAGTCGCATTGTCCAGACTGTACTGGTTGGCCACATCATCTGGATTACCGATAGCTTTGACTAAGCCATTTTCAATCAAGACAGCCTTGTTACAATACTTTTTAACAGCTCCCATATCATGGGTTACCAGAATGGTCGTCTTGCCTGATTCCTTGCGATCTTTGAAGTAGTCATTACATTTACGCTGAAAGGCTTCGTCCCCAACAGCCAGAACCTCGTCCAAAATCAGAATATCACCCTGAGCCTTGATGGCCACAGAAAAGGCCAGACGCACTTGCATACCGCTAGAGTAGTTCTTGAGCTTTTGGTTCATAAACTCGCCCAGCTCAGCAAACTCCACGATATCATCGTACATGGCATCTACTTCTTCTGTTGAGAATCCCAGCATGGCACCATTCATATAGACATTTTCGCGACCAGTTAGTTCTGGATTGAAACCGACACCTAGCTCAATAAAGGAAACCAACTTACCGTCAATAGTTACCTTGCCCTTCTCCGGAATATAAATCTCAGAGATAATTTTTAGGAGGGTGGACTTACCAGAGCCATTGCGGCCGACAATCCCGTAGAAGTCACCTTTTTCAACTTCAAAGGAAATATCTTTCAAAACATGCTGTTCTTTGTAACCTTTGATCCCCTTAAAACGATTGACCAAACTGGTTCTCAAACTCTGAGTAGCCTCAGTAGGCAATCGAAAGAATTTACTTACATGGTCGACTTTTACTGCAATATTATTTGACATTATAAAATCTCCGCAAATCTCTTAGCATTTTTATTAAAGAAGAACAAACCTAGAGCCAATATCACAAAAGGAATCAAGTAGGGAATGAGGGCGATTAGTTTGTTATTAACGATGTCCCAGCCTCTGAAATTAACAGGATCAACAATGAAATGGCGCATGTCCTGCAACATCTGGGCAATCGGATTGAGCATCATAATTTTAGCTACAAAAAGTTTTTTACCATCCAAAAGGAAGTTCAGAGAGTAGATAATGGGGCTGGCGTACATTCCAGCCTGAAGAGCCACTTCCCAAATCGGTCCAATATCCCGATACTTTACAAACAAGGAAGACAGCATAAGGGCGCAGCCCATTGCCAAGACCAATACCTCCAGAAAAAGAGGAATAATAACCAGCGTATGCAAGCCGAATTTCACCTGATTAATCAAGGCGAAGAGGAAAACAACGACCAGATTAATCAGGAAATTGATAGCTGCTCCAAGAACTGATGAAAAGACGATGGTATGCTTTGGAAAGTTCAATTTACGCAGCAAATCTCCCCGAGAAACGATGGAAAGCATGCCCATATTGGTAGCTTCGGTAAAGAAAGACCAGAAGACCATCCCCAGCAAGAGTCCTACTGTATAGTGGGGTGTGCCGTCATCAAAGCGCAAAAAGCGGACAAAGACCAGATACATGATAGTAAACATCATCAACGGCTTCAAAATCGACCAGAGATAGCCGACCAAGGACCCTTGATAACGCAACTTAAAATCCGTCTTGATTAATTCTTTCAAAAGAATACGATTTTTTTTACTAAAAAAATCCATGAATATTACTCCTTATAAGCAAACTTTGTGAGAATGAGGCTCGTAAAAACAAGAGTATGAAAAGTGCGGTTTTTTCGGTAGCCATACTGACGAATCCTACGCCAGCGCTCCTTAAAAGGCACCTCCATAATGGTCACAAAGTTCTCAATTAACTCTCTATTTTCAGCAGTCAGCGGCAGGACCAGCAAATTTCTGGCCTGGGTCTGACTGTCTTTTATCAATTTCCAATATTTGGCGAAAAGAACATGGGGACGCACCCAGTTTTTTACGCGTTTTCTGAGCGTTCGAGCTCCTAGAACATTATTTGAATGCTGGCGATAGAGCTCACCTGGCTTGTCAATATAGACTAGATTGCCAAAAGCCGCAGCCAGCAAGCCCAGATACCAATCGTGCATGAGCAGATCATGTTCTTCCTTCCCAGTCCAAAGTTGGGCCAAGGCGCGATTTATCATAGAAACGCCGCCCGTCACCGTATTCTCTGTCAACTCTTGGACTAGTTCTGTATTAGCGTGATCCGACTGAGTGCGAATCATGCTTTCGTGAACAACCTGTAGCTCTTGATCTACGACCTTCAAGTCAGTATAAACCAGCAAGGGCTGACTGCTATCATACTTGTCTGCCTCAGCCAATTGCATGGCAATCTTGTCTGGCAGCCAAACGTCATCTTGGTCGCTAAAGAGATAGAAATCCGAATCTTGGTATTGAAGCAAGCTATGAAAACTTTGAATGACACCCAAATTTTGTGGATTTTCCCGATTGATAAAGGAAATACGGTCATCCTTGCGGCAAAAGTCTTCGATGACAGCACGCGTCCCATCTGTAGAGCCATCATCACGAATCAGCAGCTGCCAGTCCCTATATGTCTGCTCTTGAATACTCTTAATCTGCTCGGCCAGAAACTGCTCCCCATTATAGGTGGACAGAAGAATGGTCACTTTCATGATAAAAATAAATCCTCGTATTCACCCACAATTTTTTTCCAGGTGTAGTTTTCTTTCATATTTTCTTTGGCGGCTTGACCTAGCTCCGTAAACTCTGTTTGAGCATCTACTCGGTCAATCAGCTGGGCCAGCTGGCCAGGTTCTTTTTTCCAGTACAGAGCCGTCTCTTTTGCTACCTTCCGATTGAAGTCCACATCCAACACCAGATTGGCATCTGTCTGAGCCAGTGCTTCCAAAAGTCCCGGATTGGTCCCGCCAACCTCATGTCCATGTATATATGCAAAAGCATGATTACGGATATATTTGAGCAGATTCTGATCATAGACCGTTCCAACAAATTTAATGCGAGAATCACGGTCAAAGCCCGTTTTCTGCTTGAGTTCTTCAAAATAGGGATTTCCCTCATGATTGCAGATAATCAGCAAGTCACGTTGGGTTTCGGATTTCATGAACTCTTGAATGATGGTTTCATAGTTGTTCTCCGGAACGAAGCGTCCGACAATGAGGTAATAGTCTTTTTCCTTACTGGCCCACTTTTCAAAGAAGACCCTGACCTTGCCTTCGTTTTCCGTCAGATTAGACAGATAAACGTCAGTCCCATAAGCAATACAGATCGTTTTAGACCAAGGATAAGCTTTTTGAATATAGCTTTCGATGCCTTGATTGTCAGCAATAACCAAGTCTGCATGCTTGGTCATGACCTTCTCAGAATACTTGAGATAAGCTTGGACTGGCTTAGACCACTTTGCCCGCTTCCACTCCAACCCGTCAGGATTGATAAAGAATTTACCTCCTGCCTGATGGATACGACGAGCAAAGAGAAAGATAAAAGCACCAATCGTATTTCCAAGAATGTAAAAAATTGGCTGCTCAATCTGCTCTTTCTTAGCAAACTTGAGGGCATAGGAGACAGCCATCATATCATAGGCAATTACGCGGGCCGGACCAAGCTTGGGTGGCTTGACTGTAAAACAGTCTACCCCCTTGTAATCAAAATGATGAAAAGCTTCATCATCTGATAAGCAAGCCACATGATACTGGATTTGAGAAGAGATTTGATGCTCTGTCAATTTTTCGACAAAGGTTTCAAATCCTCCATATTTGGCAGGAAGTCCCCGACTCCCGATGATGAAGACATGTTTCATGATTTCCCTCAATTCAAGATTTTACAATCCATTCTATTATACCACTTTCTAGTGTGTTTGTATAATACAAAAAGGACAGGTAGAGCCGCGGCTACACTTGTCCTTTTCTTTCTTTAACCTCTTCTGCCAGAAAGCAACTTATTTTTCACTTTGCGTAAGAAAGAGCCTGCTGGTTGAGAAGGTAAATTTGTATCCAATAAGCACTTGACATGACGCAAAGAGTTAGACTTGTATATTTCAGTGTTTTCAATCTTATCCAATAAGTTTTGGTAAACACTCTGAACTCTGTAGCGCTCTTGAATCTTGTCAAGATTGGCCACCGACTGGTCTTTCAATCTCTCAAAGTTTGCCAAGGCAATGTTTATCTTATCAGCCAACTCCTCGATATTGCCAGATAAATACAGCTGACCTTCTTCAAAGATTTCATAGGCGGATAGATGACCAGGATTGTCCGACAAAATGGTCGGAAGGCCATTCATAATCGCTTCAATATAGACTAAGCCAAAGGTTTCCATCGCAGACGGAAATACCGCAAGATCTGCTTCCGTCACCTCTGCCCAAGGATTGTCCTTGTGTCCCAAGAAACTAATATTTTTAACCTGGTGTTCAGATATATAAGTATCGCATCTTTTTTTGTACTCCTCATCCCAGGCACCGATAAAAACCAAAGCCGGTTTTGGCTGAGATAACTTGTCATAGGCTTTTATCAATTCTAATTGATTCTTACGCTCTGTCAAACGTCCAACTGACACAATACGCCTTTCGGCCCCATCCTTTTCTTCTGTATCAGTAGGCTGAATTTTCGTAAAAGGAGCAAAAGACAAGACTTTTCTGTTTGGTAGCAGCTCCTGTAACTGTCTCTGCAAGGCTCCTCTAACTGCAAATATTTCCTGCGAGTAATCACTGATAAAATCTAGCTTTTCCTTATAGTAACCAAACTCTCCGTCAGGAAATTCATGAATCAGCCAGAAATGCGGAACATTCTCGCAGGCAGCTGCCACTGCACCTTGAAACATATTGACCGTGTTGGTAATAACCAAATCAATCTTTCGCTCCGTTAGTATCTTTCTGAGCGCTGAGGTATTTTCCTGATAAGACCGAACTCTAGACTCAGGACTACCTGGCAGGCCACCAGGTGCGTCCTCCCACCACCATTTAACTGACGGCAAGGCTATAGTCTCAACACCCAAGGCTGCCAAGCTGGATATATAGTCCTGCTGAACAGCTACATGATAATCCGGAATCGCATTGATAACCTGATGGCCCGTCTGGACCAAGTATTCCATCAAATTGACAATAGAGATTTCAGCTCCATTATCCAGCGTTCCAGTCGGCGAAATGAATAATATCTTTTTTTTCATAGCTTATCCTAATACATTCCAATAAAAGGGCACCATCAAGTAGAGGGAAACCAAGAAGTTAGCTACCAGAGTCCCAACCATCATTCGATTCACCACCCTGTCTTTAATGTCCAAGGTTCCTAGATTAGCAACAGTTGGTAGCAGTAAAATCAGGAAGGGGGTAAAATAACGTCCCTGAGCACCAACCGATATCATGGCACCTTTACCGAGGACAATGGGCGTCCACTGCAGATACATAATCGACACAACAGCAATCACTTGAACCAGAAACAGATAACGCGACATGACTGTGTAGCCCTTGGTCATGAAATCTTTCTGCGACTGCAAGAAAATAAGCGCCAAGACTGCCACATCGATAAAAATCAGCCAAAGCGGCAGCTGGATAGTAAAATTCCCCAAAAAGCCAAACATACCGATTGTCAAAATGGTATTCAAGTCACCATTAACACTTTGCTTAAAGAGCGTATTCAGCAAAACTTGGCAATAGTGCAAGAGCCCACCCTGATTGCGAAAGGCAAGATGTAGAGCAAGAAAGAAAGCTGCAAAGCCAAGTATATAAAAGATAGGGCGATTACGAGCTACAAAAGCTTTGGTTGCAACAAAAGGCTTATTGAGAACCGCAAGGAATCCTTCAAACTCAAAGTCAATAAAAGGCAGCAAGCCTAATAAAAGGACATTATTCGGTTTAGTGATAAAGAGGCCTATAGAAATCACCAAAAGCTCCAGTACATTTCTATTAGTGAATTTCTTATGATAGGCAATATTAGTCAAAAAGCCAATTGCCAGCATAATCTCCAGATAGCTCATCACATCGTAAGAGAGAGAAGCTGCCTGCTGGACCATAATAGGCAAAAGAGATAGGAAAAGTAGAGCTTTTTTGCCATATTTGAAGTATTTAATCAGGAAATAAATCCCAAAGATATAGACCAAGGCATTAAAGAGCCGCCCCATCATCGCGATGAAGCCTACTGACGGATAAAGCATGCTCCCCAAGGTCATACCTAGGAGCTGAGGCAGGAAAGAGATAGCCTTGAGATTAAAGCCAAAGATAAACTCTTCTTGCGCCAGATCTATCTTCTCTGAGAACAACTGCTTATACTCTGCTGGCGAAACATTCGGAGTGGATGGGATTTTTTCCATCCATTTATATGTTCGATTGGTCGGTTTATGGAAGATTTCCCATGTCATACGAGCGTGATTGGTCTCATCAGGCACCCGATTAATCGGCTGTGCAATCATAAAAGTCAAGACAAAGATACTTGCCAATAATAAGAAAATATTCTCAACTTTTACTTCTTTATTTCTTTTCAAAATAAGTCACCATTTCATCTTTTTTATCTAAACTGCAATTTTCTAATACAAAAGCGTAGGCGTTCTCCGCCAGTTCTCTGCGTAAATCCGCAGAAAGAATCAGGCTTTCCAACTTTTCTTTCCATTCACTATCTTTAGCTAAAAGTCCCGTCTGACCGTCAATCATCATGTCTGCAAAAGCACCGATATGACTGGCAATCGTTGGCACCTTGACTAGAGCTGCTTCTATCCACTTGATTTCTGACTTGGCCCGATTAAAGACTGAGTCAACCAACGGAGCCAGATTAATATCAACCTGACTAATCAACTGAGGCAAGGCCTTCCAGTCCACATACTCATGGATGATAATACGCTGCGTATATTGTTTCATATCCTGCGGGATATCTAAGTGCCCTACAATATGAAGCTCCACGAATGGGTAATTGTCCAGCACTTCTTTGATAGCCGGCTTGATGAGTTCAAAATTTTCATTGTGGCTGATGGAGCCAGAGAAATAGCCGATTTTGATTCTGTCGTCTGCGCCAAAGTCTTCCTTCAAGAACTGCGAGCTAACCGCAATCAATTCGCTGGACGCCAGATTACGATTCAGCAGGACGGAGTCCTTATATTTGAACAATTCCTCTTTTAACTGATTAGTGGAGGTAATCGCCCCATCACAAGCTGCTAGCATTTTCCCGTAATTCTTCACCCCTGCATCGTAATTGCCCTTTTCCTTCTCAGACAAGCCTTGGGTATAGCTCAGCTGGTCCGTATAAAGGGTATCAAAGACCAAATCATCAATATCAAAATAGACTGGCTTATTCTCCTTCCGAGTCAAATCACACAAAAGCTGGAGCTGGGCGGACCAAGGAGCGCGGTAGATAATGATGTGGCTGGCATACTGGGCCTGAGCCAGACTAAACTCAGACACATTAACCACTTTCACAGCAAAGCCATTCTTTCTAAGCTGCTCTGCCTTATTGAGCACACGGTAGCGCGTACACTGCGGAATGATATTCTCTACACCGTCAATGATGAGAATATATTGATCACGAGGCACATCTTTGAATTTTTGAACGATGTTCTCAAGAATCTCCACTGGGTAGTCTGTCTTCTCCCGGACATAGTCCAATACATCAGGAACCTCTGACTCTCTTTCCAGACCTTGCCATAAAAACTGCTGATCATCATAATTCTTCAAAGAAGTATACTTAATCAGAGGACTACCCGCCTTTAACATCCTTAATGGATGAATATACATAGCCGAATCCCGATTTTCGTGAACCAAGGCATCGTAACGATAGCCCAAGTCGGCAAAGTACTTGGTAAAAGTCGTTTCATGTTTTCCGATAGCCTCGTCCCTTGAATCCGTGTCAGTCAGCACTTGCCAATAGTCGTAGAATTCTTCGGACTGAAGCAGCAAGGGCTCAATCACCAAAAAATAAGACTGTAGGTGATTGGGAATGTAACCATAGCGGTTAAATCCAGTGATATCTTCCTGGGTCTCACCATAGGAAATTCCCCAAAAGTCAAGATTTCTGTCAGCCATAGTTTGAAAGACAGCCGTCAAATCACTCATAGGTCCGATATTGGTGTCATTGACGAGCATCAGCTGAGAACAATGTTGCAGAGTTTCCTTTCCTAAGGAAAGAATGCCTTCACGAAAAGCTGCCGTATCATAGCCACTATTATCCCGCACCAAGACTTGCCCATACTGCTCTAAAGTTTCTATGTCCTCTTCAGCCAGTCCGCCGTTAACGACGATGAGAGTCTTATCAGCCAAAGCTGCTAACTTTTCTAAAAAGATAGTCTTATACTGCTGCAAGCGTGGCTCGGATTCAAAAATGACATAGACTAAGACTTTTTCGCCACTTGAAACTGAAGCTAAAGCTTTTTCTCGTTGAGAATTCCGCAGCCTTTGATAGTAATAAACCTTGGGAGACTTAACTTGGCGTTTCAAACGAACCAGCTGTTGCTTAATCCGACTTAAAACAGCTTTGATACTGCGAGGATTTTTGATTATCTGAGCCAGACGTTTCAATGGCGTAATCAAGCCATTTCCCAGCCGGTAGGAAATAGATCGGCGAATACGAAACTGCTCCTGAATAGCATCATCTCGCTGTTCTTTTATCGTTCTCAGTCTGGATTTCAAGGAGTCTAGATTTTTATGTAACTGTCGCTGATCCTCCTGCAGTTCAAGAACGTAGTCGTTCACTTTATCCATATGCTGAATCAACTCATCCAAACGACCTTCCAGTGTAAATATGTTCTTACCCAAAGCTTGGTAAATATCATCTGGTATCTGTCTCACATACTTACGAAGGATTCTCAGATACATTTCGTAATGATATCTCGTAGAATCCCGTTTAGAAATTGATTCCTTATCAAAGACCCGATAATTCAGCTTTGTTTTTGCATCATAAACTGGTTTCGCGCCTTGATTGATAATTAAGTTTAAAAGAAAATCATAGTCTTCCAGTTTTTCACGATTCAGCGCTTCATCATAATAAATACCATCAGCAACCGAACGACGAATGAGAGAACAGTTGGAAATAAAATTTTCCGTTAAGAAAGCTAGCTTGTCAAATGGCCGTGATTTAAGGTAAACTTCCTTTTTATCAGGATCATACAAATCACCATAGACAATATCTGCCTCCTCTTGCACCATGCTTGTGTAGAAACTCTCAATATAGTCTGAGTCCAGAAAATCGTCACTATCCACAAAAATAAAATAAGTGCCTTGAATTTGCTGCAAAGCCTTGTTTCTTGTCTTGACAACCCCCATATTTTCATGGCTTTCAAACCGCTTCGGAAAAGGGGAATCCGCCAAGACAGCCTCTATGATTTGAGCAGAATGATCTGAGGAGCCATCATCCAATACCAGTAACTCAATATTTCGATAGGTCTGAGCAAAAATACTGCGCAAACACTGTTCAATGTAATCTTGATGGTTGTAACAAGTTACAACAACAGATATTAAATCTTTCATATACTTTCCTTGTAAATAACTCTATTAGTTTGAGTTAGCATCTTGACTCTTCATGTATGCTTTATTTATCAGATTAGCAACCCACTTGGGCCAGAAAAGCTGATACATGAACAAGTCTTCTTTGGTCCGCGTATTATCTGAAATAGTCTTGGTTGTTTCAGACTCTCCATGAATCCGGTGGCACATAAGCTTCTCAGAAATATAAGCAAAGCGACCCTTATAGGCGCTAATCTTGTACCAAGCATACCAATCCAGACTCACGCGCATTTCCTCATCAAATCGAAAATCCCTTAACGCCTCTAAGTTGTAAGTAACCGCCGGACAGGAAATAGGATTGCCAAAAGCCAGGATCCGATTTCTCCAAAAACGGCTGGTCGGCATCAGATTCAAGGTTTTAAGCATGAGAGTCTTGATTTTCAAATTAGTATTAGCCGGAATTTTAACTCCATTTTTCTCTTCAAAGTAGTCCGTATAAGCAATGAGAATGTCTTTAGACTGCTCTATCTTCTGCATCACTGCTTCTAGATAAGTTGGCTCATAATAGTCATCCTGGTGGGCAATGGTAGCATAAGAAGTCTCAACAAAGGAAAGAGCATTGTTCCAGTCCTTACCGATACCTCCGCCTTCTTTCGTATAAAAAGGAATACCGTACTTCTGGCACAGCTGCTTGATTGAATCCAGCGGTGTTGAGCTATAGCAGATTATCTTTGATTGCAAGGTTTGAGCTTGCAAAGATAGGATACAAGCTTCTAAAAATTCGCTTTCGCCATAGGCACAAATCACCCAGGTATGATTATTTTTCATCTTTTTCACTCTCTAACTTGGACATTCTTTGCTTCATGATGGACAGTTCTTGCACCAACTGCTTGATTTGCTCCTTTTGCTTGGAAATAGAAATAGTATGTAAAAAAACAATAACCAGCAGGAAAAAGATGGCCAAGGACATGACAAAGTTTGAGGTCAGTTCAAAGCCTAACAATTTGGCAATCGAAACTGGAATCCAATCAAAAATAGAGATAACAATCAGTACAAAGCCAATAATAATCCACATAAAGGCTTGCTCAAATAAAATATTGTTTTGATTGATATTCCGAAAGACAAAATACAGGAATAGAACTGAAGCCACTAGCATAACAATAGACAAAATGGACATTATTCACTCTCTTTCATAAAAGCAGCAATCAAGATCGAAGAGCAAACTTCAATCATATAGCGAATGGACTTAATAGGAGTAATCGAAGAGACTCCTCCTGCACGTTCAAACATATTGGCTGGTGCTTCCACCACTTTATATTTCCGCTTCAAGATATGGACGATTGATTCTGGCTCAGGATACTTGATAGGATAGCGCGCAGCGAATTGTCGAATAATGTCTCGATTGGCCAAACGATAGCCTGATGTGGTATCCAGAATCCTTTTGCCTGTTGTTAATTTAATAAAAGCTGAAATAATGGTAATACCAAAACGCCGCATAAAAGTCGTCTGAAACTCCGAAGCCTTGTCACCGATAAAACGAGAACCAACAACCAAATCAGCCTGCTGGCGACGAATAGGCTCCAGCAAAGCATCCAGCGACTCAATATCATGCTGGCCGTCTCCATCAAACTGTACGGCCACATCATAATTCTTCTCAAGAGCATACTTATAGCCCGTCTGAACAGCTCCGCCAATCCCCAAATTCATAACCAAATGGATAGCATTCAGATGATGGTTGTCCAAAATCTCCTTAGTTCTGTCAACTGACCCATCATTGATCACTACGTAGTCTAAGTCAAAATCAACTTTCTTCCGATATTCTACAATGCTCATAACCGTATTTAAAATACTCTCTTCCTCATTATAAGCAGGAATTATCATTAAAACTTTCATTAATTTAATCTATTCTTTCTATAACATGTCATCACATTATTTTTTGTTTTTCTGCAACTGTTTTTTTCTATATTTCATAAAGCTCGGGATTAGGGAATTGATAATCTTATATCTTAACATTGGAAAAGGCTTCATAACAATATTAAAGATTCTAAAACAAACAAAATACAGCTGCCAACCTTCTTCCATTGGTGTATCCTTCCATGGAGTTTTGTGGAGATAATAGAGATACTCCTTTTTAAATCTATGTGTATTTCCCTTCCGCCAAGGTCTCTCTTCACCAAGATAGTGAATAATTGTAGGTGCTTTTCGAAAATGATTAAAATCTTCCCGTGATGTAAACATAGTTGGCTTACTTAATTCACTCAACGTTTTGTAAGGATAGACATCATAAATATTAAAATAATTAAAGGAAATCGGCAAGGTGAAAATTTGCTCTTTCAAGGCTCCATTTAAGGCATCTTGGTCTGGTGCGAATAGCTTTCCTTCATGAAACTGATAAAATTCTATGACCTGTTTACCAATCTCTTCACTACGCCATTTTTTTAGATCGATCAATAGGACACCCGAATTATGATAGGGGTACTCTTTCAAAGCTAGAAATTCCTTTCTTGACTTATCCACAGTTGGTTCGGGACACATACCTATTACCTTATCTCCTAAGTCGCTATAAAACAATGAACTTAAATCTTCTAGAACTAGTGTATCTCCATCGAGATATAAGATCCTATCAACTTTTTGTGGAAGAAGCTTATCTAAAAAAAGACGTGCCAAAATAATTGAAGACCAACCGTTTGTATCAAAATCAAAGTCAATATAGTCTTCGATATTATTTATAGAAATAATACAAACTTTTCTATCGTAACTTTTAGCGAATCCTTTTAATTTATTTTGATTCTCTTGGCTTATCCTCTCGCCAATTAAATATACTGTAATATTCTCAGCGGATTTATTATTCTCAAATATAGAACACATACAGGTTGCAACTTGAGGTACAAACGAATCATTTAATGTAAATAAGATATTCATAGAATCCTACTTCTTTCTTTTTTCCTTATTTTTAACAACGCCATAAATAATCAGACTTGTTGCATAAAAGACGCACATGGAGATTAAAAAGGAATTAGCAGCTCCGAGCAATTTTTGGTCGCGGATAAATGGCAACGTAATAAATTTTGAAACAGCAAATGTCAATAAATAGGCTATCATCAGATAATGCTGTTTTCTAAAGATGGTCATAATGATATCGACTACTAGAGCAAAAACATTCAAAATACCACCTATAAGTAGTATAGTGAAAGGAAGCTTATACTCCTGTAATCGGATACCGTAAACAGCACCAAGCACTTCTGTACCAATCATATAACCTAAAACAACAATGACAACTCCTAAAACAGTCATTACTATATATAGGGTATTGACCTGTTTGAAAAATAGTGTAAATTTCTTCTCATTCCAATAAATAGAAAGCTGTGTAGTCAACGGTCTCAGAACGAAGAACAAAAGGGATAGGACAAAGACAGGCATGAATAGAACATTAAAGTCTCTTTGAACCCCAGATGAAAAATAGCCATTTGTCAAAAGGTAATCAATATCGATTTTTGGCTCATTATAGATATACGTTATCAAAAATCCATTTAAAAACAAGGGAAAACTATTTTTCAAAATAGAATACACATTTTTTCTGTCATCATGGAGTTTAGGCGAAAACTTTTCCTGAGAAAAATGTAATCTACAGTTTCTGAAATCTAAGGGGAAGGTCAGAATGAAATTCGCACAGCAAATAACAATACTAGCTACCATCAATGATTTTGTAAGCAACAGGACTATTGCAAATATTAACATGCAAATCCAGCTCCTATAGAATTGCACCTTTCCAGCTAAGTCTGATCTGTTTTTTTGCTGAAATAATCCTTGAAAAACATCTGAATACGCATCTATAGCCCGATAAAGAACAAGCAATAAAATAATACTAGATTTGTAAACATCATACCCTTGCCAGAGAGTATAGATAAACGATGTTAAAATCATCAAAAAGACAGTAAAAAGTCTCGTGTTATGATAAGAAGCAAATTGGTATCTTTCTTTTACATCCGTAGATTGCAAATTTCTAACCTGAAAATAACCTAAAACAAAGAACTGCTGACCAAGAGCGTAAGCAATACTAAAAATATCAGAATCTCTTGAATCTAGAAATCTAGAAGCTAGTAGAAGCAAAACAACTGATATCAATGAGGATGAGACTGTCCCCAGCATGTTCCATATGTAGTTATTTTTCAGTCCTTCTTTTGAGATTATTTTTTCTATTTCTTTATTACCGTCATTATTTTTAGCATAAGGTGATGATCCTGATTTTGAGGGCATTTTTCTTCTCCAAATGTATTCTATTTCTTATTATACTATACTTTCAGTGAAAAGTGAAAATCCTTCCTGAAAGAATCTCTGTTTTAAATGATACTTTCTTCCCAAACCTAATTAAAAAGGGCAAAAATTCTATCAAGCTTATATCTACACTTCTTGCCTTCCCGCCTCTTAAATCATCTTCAAGATGCTTCTGCAAAATCAAGCTATCTATTCTGGAGATTACCAACTACCTTTTATTATTCTACATACTAAAAAAACCCCGTTTTCACGGGGTTTAGTGTCTGACTATAATTGTTATCTGGGAACGGAATCGAATTAAGCTTCGATTTCTGTAACCATACCTGAACCAACAGTACGTCCACCTTCACGGATAGAGAAAGTAGTACCTTGTTCAACGGCGATTGGGTGGATCAACTCAACGTCGATAGTTACGTTATCACCAGGCATTACCATTTCAGTACCTGCTGGAAGTTCGATTGAACCTGTAACGTCAGTTGTACGGAAGTAGAACTGTGGACGGTAGTTGTTGAAGAATGGAGTGTGACGTCCACCTTCTTCTTTAGTAAGGATATAAACTTCACCTTTGAATTTAGTGTGTGGGTTGATTGAACCTGGTTTAGCAATAACTTGTCCACGTTCGATTTCATCACGTTGGATACCACGGAGAAGCACACCTACGTTGTCCCCTGCAAGACCTTCGTCAAGCTGTTTACGGAACATTTCAACACCAGTAACAACTGCTTTTTGGATTTCTTCTTTGATACCAACGATTTCGATTTCGTCATTGACTTTAACGATACCACGGTCGATACGTCCTGAAGCAACTGTACCACGTCCAGTGATTGAGAATACGTCTTCGACTGGAAGAAGCAATGGTTTGTCAGTGTCGCGTTCTGGTTCTGGGATGTACTCATCAACAGTGTTCATCAATTCCATGATGATATCTTCATATTTAGAGTCACCTTCAAGAGCTTTAAGAGCTGAACCTTGGATAACTGGAAGATCGTCACCTGGGAAGTCGTATTCTGACAAGAGGTCACGGATTTCCATTTCAACCAACTCAAGCAATTCTTCATCGTCAACCAAGTCAACTTTGTTCATGAACACGATCAAGTGTTTAACACCAACTTGGCGTGAAAGAAGGATGTGCTCACGAGTTTGTGGCATAGGACCATCAGTTGAAGCTACTACAAGGATAGCTCCGTCCATTTGAGCGGCACCAGTGATCATGTTTTTAACGTAGTCCGCGTGTCCTGGAGCGTCGATGTGAGCGTAGTGACGCTTAGCAGTTTCATACTCAACGTGCGCAGTGTTGATAGTGATTCCGCGTTCGCGTTCTTCTGGAGCAGCATCGATAGACGCATAGTCTTTAGGTTGGTTAACTGCTGAAGGCAAGCGACGTGCCAATACAGTTGTGATAGCTGCTGTCAAAGTAGTTTTACCGTGGTCAACGTGTCCGATAGTACCAATGTTAACGTGTGGTTTACTACGATCGTATTTTTCTTTTGCCATTTGAGTAAAAGCCTCCAATAAAATATATTTTATAGATAGACAGTAGGCAATACAGTCTAACTTTCCTTACTATTTTATCAAATTTAAATGAAAATGCAAGTCTTTTAGCATTTTTTTGTGAATTATTCCTTGTCTAATTTGTAGTAAGGTTGATTTTGAATAGAGGCTCCAATACTAGAAGCATGGTTCCATTCTTTACCTTCTAGTTGGGCGAAATTTTCGGATTTTCCAGTAAGGATGACACCTGAAAAAGTCAATTGATCTCGATTCTTTTCCTCGCGAATATCTAACCGACCAAATTTCTTGAGATAGGACTCAACATCGTTGTACATGTTGTACTTGTTGACAGTTGGGAAAAGGTTTTTATCGGCCTTTTTCAAATAGTCTAAGAAAGTCTGTTGCTCTTGCTTAGCCTCTTCGCTCTCTTTTTTGCCGTCCGACGGATAGGGATTAAGCAGCGTACTATTAGCTCCATAAGTCGTCTGAGGATCGGTGCGCAATGCCATACCATTTTCACCATCTTCTGACTGACTGCCAATCCAGTACCAGTTAATCTTGAGGTTGCTCGGTATCATCTGCTGGATTTCCTTATAAGTGTAAGGTTTATCAAAAGTCAGAGCTATTTCTACCAATTGATTCGGCATTTCTTTGACAGATACAAGTTCCTGAGGTGCTGGATCTGAAGACTTCGTCTGTTTGGCATTGACATTGTAAAAGACCGGATATTTCTGCCGAAGCTCTCGCGTATAGGTCCCTGAGGTAGAGGAATAAGTCGCCTCTGACGTCGGATTTTTATAAGAACCTGTTAGTGAATAGTTCCCCTCATAGGCTGGATAATCCACCATCACTCCATCAAGGTCTTTAAAACGATCAGAACGTAATGTTCCCGAAAGATAAGAGGTCGGATTGTAGTATAGACTGTCATAGTCAACATTAGGATAGGCGATTTCGGACATAACTTCGTACTGTTTCTGCAAGTCTCGTCCGTTACCAGAGGCTAATTCTGCCAGCCCCTTTCCTAGAAGACCTAAGAGAACTAAAGATACAACGGAGCTAATAGCGACTGTCTTCCAAAGTCTTTTTCTTCTGCTTTTCTTTGCAACATTTTCAAATGTTTCCATTTCGATATCCTTTCTTTTCCAGCTCCTTTCGGAGTTTAGCACGACTGCGCATCAGCTGAATCTTGACCTTGCTCACTGAGTAAGACATGATTTGGGCAATCTCCTTGACCGTGAAATCTTGAAAATAATAGAGTTCTAAAAGCGTGGCTTCCTTGAGTGGCAGATCTTCTATCATACTTCTTAGCAGCTCATAATCTTCATTTTCAAAGGGATTGACAAGAACTTTTCCAAAAAATTCTTTTCTCAAAATCTCCAAATAATGCTTATCTCTCCTATATCTGTCGATATAGCGCCGGATGGAAACCCGATACATCCAAGCTCGCATCTTTTCCGCCGGAATAATAACTTCTGTTTCCAACATCTTGACAAAAACGTCCTGAACTACATCTTCTGCTTCCACTTTAGAAGCCCCTGACTTCTGCAGATAGGATACAATCTCGCGAGCAAAGCCTATCAAAATTGTTTCATATTCATCTAGTTTGATAAGCTCACCCCCCTCCTTCACTAGTATAACGAATGGAAAAGTCTTTTGGTTACAAAAACAGAAAAATCGGACAAAATCCGATTTTTCGTTATTTATAATGGTAAAGTAGCCATTTTGTATTCTCATGTATCAGCCAGAATTCCGAAGTCCTGTAGCAATTCCGTTGATGGTGATGTGAATCAGCTTTTCTTGATCTGGTGTAAGCTGACCGTTGCGCTGACGCTTGATTAGTTCTAGCTGGATATAGTTCAAAACATTAAAGTAAGGCATACGATAGTGCAAGCTATCCCTCAGATAGGTATTTTCTGCAAGGAGCTCATCGTGCCCTTCAATCTCTAGAATGACATCCTTAGTCAGCTGCCACTCATCCAAGATAATATTGAAAATATCTCGCACATTCTGATCTTCACAAAGCTTCGCGTACTCAAAAGCGATATTCATATTTGACTTAGACAGAACCATGTCTACATTTGATAAGAGCGACTTGAAGAACGGCCATCTCTTATACATAAATTGCAGGAAGGCTAGATTGTTTTCTGGGTCTTCATCAATGAATTCCTTGAAACTTGATCCGACACCATACCAGCCTGGGAACATAACTCGACTTTGAGACCATGAAAAGACCCATGGAATAGCTCTGAGACCGCCGATTTCAGTGATGGTTTTACGGGCAGCAGGACGTGAACCAATATTAAAGCTAGAGATAGCCTTGATCGGGCTGGATTCGAAGAAGTAATCGTAAAAACGCTCGTCGCCAAAGACCAAATCTCTGTAAATCTGATAACTGCGATTAACTACTTGATCCATGATCCGCTCATATTTATCAGAAGTATGGCTATCGCTCTTCTTATGAGTGACCATGCGGTTAATGGCAGCAGAAACCAACATTTCCAAGTTATAGTAGGCTGCATCCTTGTTACCATATTTATTACCAATGACTTCCCCTTGCTCAGTCAGACGGATCCGGTCATTAATACTGCGGAGTGGCTGAGAAGTAATGGCTTCATAGGTTGGGCCGCCACCGCGTCCCACTGTCCCTCCCCGGCCATGGAAGAAGGTAATTTTTACGCCAAATTGATCACCGATAGCTGTCAACTGCTGCTGAGCCTTGTAGAGAGTCCAGCAAGAAGACAGGTAGCCACCGTCCTTATTACTGTCTGAATAGCCCAGCATGATTTCCTGATAATTATCCTTAGAAGCAATCCACTTCTGCGCAATCGGCAGAGACAGGTATTTCTCCATAGTATCACAGGAATTGTCCAAATCCTCAATGGTCTCAAAAAGCGGAACAATCTGGACACGAGCCCCATTTTCATCAATCAGCCCCACTTCCTTGAGCATAATAGCCAACTCAAGTAGATCTGATACACTGGTCGAATGAGAAATAATATTCTGCTTAATCACTTCCTCACCAATGGCATCTTTTAGCTGACGGGCTGTTTTGAAAATCTCCAGTTCTTTTTGCAGGAGTTCGGATTTAGTCTCATGGGTAGCTGATAGGATACGAGGATCTTCAAGCAGCTGTTTGAGGAGGACCTGACATTTTTCTTCTTCTGATAGACTACTATAATCCTGAACAATATTAGCTGATGCCAAAAGCTCAGCCACACAGGCTTCATGAACACTGGAATCCTGCCGCATATCAATGCTGGCTAAGAAGAAGCCAAAAACATCAACCGCTTGGAGAAGTTCAGTCAAGTCCCCACTTACTAAAGCTTCCCCATGATGCTCAATAAGAGAATCATAAATGACCTGCAAGTCTTCTTTAAATTCCTGAGCTGTGTTATAAGAAGGTGTCTCCTCCTTCTTGAGCTCAGTCAGGGTCTCGCTGATACGAGACTGAATATAGTTAGGAATGATTTCTCTTCCTTTATTGCTGACAGAAAGGTTGGCCTTCGCAGACAATTTTTCCTCAGCTCGGTCAGTTAATCGCTGATCGTCACTTGAAAAGTTGCCTTCTTTTAGGTAAAGCAAGGTTTGAATCAGTTTAGACTGGATATAGTGGAAAGCACGGCGGTAAGGCTCATTTTCACGATAAACAGACTTGTCAGTAGACAGAGCTGCCATTTCTGCTACTGCCTGACTGGTTTCTGATAGGTTGGTCGATAGTGAGAAGGTGCGATAGAGTGTATAAACCTTGTCAATGTAATAGTTGAGGATGACTTCACTCTGGAGAGTGGCTGATAGTTTCAAGGTTTCTGCTGTTACAAAAGGATTGCCATCCCGGTCACCTCCAATCCACATTCCCATGGTAATAGGCTTAGGATTATCCAGCTTAATGCCCCGCTCTTCTGCCAAGCGTCTGTATTCGACCATAAAGTTGGTGATCGCTTGCAGAAACGAACTGTTGTAGTACTCCATGACGTTGGTAATCTCATTGGTCACTTTCAGCTTCTTCTCACGGATCATATCCGTCTGCATCATGAGCTCAATATAGCGACGGAGATTTCCTAGCCACTTCTTCTCATTGACCAGACCCGCTTTAACATCACGATGCTGGCGCAGCAAACTATGGATATGATTGGTTAAGTCCAGAATAGTCTTGCGCTGAACTTGCGTCGGGTGAGCAGTCAGTACTGGAACAACATTCAGATTTTCCAGAATCTCCTGAGCATTTTCCCGCGTTGAAATCAGGTCAATAGTTGTTGACAGCTTTCCAAGATAATCCTGATTGATATTGTTTTGATGGTTGATTTCATAAGCTAGGTCCACGTCTTCTGAGATATTAATCAAAAGCGGCAAAATAGAGAAATAACGAGAAATATAAACCATTTCATCTGTCGTTAGTTCTTCTACAATCGCTTTTAACTCATGATATTTGGAGTTAACAGCCAGCTCTTCCATGAGGGAGATTTTTTCAAAGGTCTCAGGGCTGAGAAGATTCCGAGTAATATCGGCAAGCAAGTCTGTCAAAATTGCGACTTCTTCTCGAATCACTTCTTTATTGCTGTAGCTTTCTAATTTGTTAAATGACATAATCTGCACCTTTCATTTTGCAATAACTGTTCACACTAACTGCGATTAAGCTTCCTCAGACTGGTCTTGCGCCTCCGCTTCCATCTGCTCATAGAGGGCATCACGGCGCTCATTGGCATCAATATTGAGTACCAAGGCGATGGCTACTGACAAGACCAGAAGACTGTTCCCTCCTTGCGATAGGAAAGGGAAGGTTACTCCTGTAGACGGAATAAGACCTGAAATTCCACCGATATTGATGAAGGTCTGCATGAGTATCATACCGCCGATTCCCAAAGCCATCATGGAGTTAAATGGATTCTTAGCCCGAATCCCGACCAAGATAATTCTCAAAATTAGGAAAAAGAGCAAGGCCAGAATCAGACTGGCACCAAAGAAACCAAACTCCTCTATCACGATAGAAAATACAAAGTCCGTATGAGCTTCCGGCAGATAACCGCGCTTCTCAATAGAGTTACCCAAGCCTAGACCAAACCAGCCGCCATTACTCATAGCATAGTAGGAATTAGCCAATTGGTGGCCAGAGCCAGATAAATCCTTGAAGGGATTGAAGAAAGCGCTGAAACGCTTGGCCACATACCCAAAGACTGGAATCTTAGCCACGCGCTCAACTCCAATTATCCAAATGCTAGTTAAAACCAATCCCGAAACACTGACAATGGCTCCCAGCATCGTAGAAAACCATCGATAGCCAATCCCGCTGACAGCTATCATTATTACGACGGTCAAAAATAGAATAGTCGCATTTCCAAGGTCTGGCATAATCGCTACAATCCCAATCAGAATAGCCACCATGGTCCGCCAGTCGTTAAAAGCTTTAGGAAACCAATGGTTGTGAGTCAGAGCTTGATAATCATAAACCTTTATCTCCTCCTGCCTCTTTGTAAAGCGAAAGGCTAGATACCAGACCAGAATAATCTTCAAATACTCAGCAGGCTGAATACTGAAAGCTCCAAGCTTGAGCCAACCATGGGCGCCGTTAATAGTCCCAGTTATAAAACGAGATAAAAGCAAGAGGATAATCTCAGCAAAGATAACTATAGTCAGGATGCCTCCTTTTTTCAGGAAACCCAAGCGGATTCTATATAGGAGCGCAATTATAAAGAGACTTATTACCCAAAAAATCCCCTGATTCAAGACCATGCCAAAACCATTTCCTCCGGCCTGAATCGAGGTAGGACTCGTCGTTGAATAGACCACAATCAATCCCAAAACAGATAGAATCAAATAGGGAATCAAGATGGAATAATTCAACAAGTGCTTCTTGTCAATTTTCATATTTCACCATTAAACTTCTAAAAATTCAATTCTCATTATACCACCTTTTGGATTGAAAAAAAAGAATTAGTGCAGAGACTGGAACAATATAGCCTTACTTTCTATCTTTTGCATGAAAAAGTGTTAAGATAGAGGTCAGATAGAGGAGGATAACATGACAAACATTTATGATATAGAAATCCAAAAACAAGACGGAATTCTGCAAAAAATGAGTGATTATAAAGGAAAGATTCTGCTGATTGTCAATACAGCGACTGGCTGCGGCTTCACTCCTCAGTACCAAGAACTGCAGGAACTCTATGAGCGCTACCAGGAAGAAGGGTTTGAGATCCTGGATTTCCCCTGCAATCAGTTTGGCCAGCAGACCCCTGGAGACGCTGCAGAAATCAACAACTTTTGCAGCCTTAACTACGGAACGAGCTTTCCTCGATTTGCTAAGATTGATGTCAACGGTCCTCATACTGCTCCTCTCTTTGACTGGCTCAAAAAAGAAAAGGGCGGTCTTCTGGGTGAGAAGATTAAATGGAATTTCACAAAGTTTCTGGTCAGCCGAGATGGAACAGTCATCAAACGTTTCTCTCCGCAAACTTCTCCCAAAAAGATTGAAGAGCTCATTCAAAAGCTATTATAAAAGGTAAGAAAAAGCAAAATGATTTATCCAACGGCAACTCACCGTCCACAGCTTAGCTAAGCTCTTTTAAAAAAACAAGACATTTTGAGCTTTCAAAACGTCTTGTTTTTGCATTATAATATTTCAATTATATTACATTTTATTCATTTTCTAGCAATTCTGGGGATATTTTTTGCTTTTTTATTTGTTTTAAGTTAAAATAAACCAGTATGAGGAAGAGGATTAAACCGCTTGCAATCCTAATTTTCTTTGCTTCTTTTATCACTTTAATTTTGATAAGCAAGCAAATTACTGACTCTCAGGAAAAGCAAGCACAGGCAAAAATTTCGCAAACTAAACAAACTCCAAGTTCCTCAAAAAAAGAGGAAACATCTGACGATTCGTCCTTGGATGAAGAGTTTATTTCCAGACCAATCATTGACATTTCTGGCTGGCAGCTGCCAAGTGAGATTAATTACGACTTACTCGCACAGAATGTTTCAGGAGTAATTGTCCGTGTTCATAGTGGAGCGCAGGCAAAAAAAGAAAACGCAGCAACTCATCTGAATGGTCTGGACAAATCTTATGAAAGACACATCAAAGAATTTCAAAAGCGCAACATCCCTGTTGCTGTCTATGCCTATGTGGCCGCCAATAGCAAAAAGGAAATGGAAAAAGAAGCCGAAAGTTTCTACAAGGCTTCTGCCAAGTACCATCCAACCTATTATTGGCTAGACGTCGAAGAAAAGACTATGTCTGACATGAATGCGGGAGTTGAAGCTTTCCGAGCCAAGCTAGAGTCGCTTGGTGTTAAAAATATTGGTATCTATATTGGAACTTATTTTATGGAGGAGCATAGCATCTCTACCGATAAGTTCACAGCAATTTGGATTCCGACTTATGGTAATGACGACGGCTACTACAATGCCGCACCAAATACAGAGCAAGATTACGACTTGCATCAGTACACATCACAAGGTCAGCTGACTGGTTTCTCTCATTATCTTGATTTGAACCAGTTGTCAACCTTGAAAGACCAGACAGCTACTTATCAAAAGCTGTTTACGGTTCCTAAAGAAAGTCAATAGTTCAGAACGACAGCTCAAATCTCAAAGACTGCTGTCGTTTTTTATTGTAACAAAATAGGAAATTTCCAGCCGTTTCCTCTTAATAAAGCCTATATTTTATGATATAATGATTTGATAAATGAAATTAGAAAAGGAAAATACAATGATTTCTTGGTTGAATAGAATTTTCAAAGGAATGGTCATTGCACTTGGCTTTATTTTACCGGGAGTTTCAGGCGGTGTTTTAGCAGCTATCTTAGGTATTTACGAACGCCTGATTCATTTTTTAGCACATTTAAAAGAAAACTTCGTCGAAAATGTTCTCTATTTCATACCAGTTGGAATCGGAATGGTTTTAGGAATCGCCGCCTTCTCCTATCCTGTCAATCTGCTGCTGGACAACTACAAAGTGATTGTCCTTTGGGGATTTGCCGGAGCTATTATTGGGACTGTTCCTAGCCTTATTAAAGAGTCTGTCGCTAAAAGTGAGCGTGATAGAGTTGATATTCTCGTTTTCTGGGTCAGCCTCATCCTTTCAGGAATCTTTCTTTATTCCTTAAATGGCATGGTCGGCACCTTGCCAGCTAACTTCCTCTCTTTTATCTTAGCAGGAGCCTTGATTGCACTGGGCATTTTAATTCCCGGACTCAGTCCGTCCAACCTTCTCCTGATTTTAGGCCTCTACGCTCCTATGCTGAACGGCTTCCGCAAACTAGATCTCTTGGGTACCTTTCTTCCCATCGGAATAGGAGGCGCCTTAGCTCTGATTCTCTTCTCTAAGCTGATGGATCATATTTTGAAAAACTACTACTCTCGTGTCTATCACTTTATCATTGGCATCGTCCTATCCAGTACACTTCTTATTGTAGTGCCTCAAGCAGGAAATGGTGAAAGCATCAGCTATGCTGGTGTGTCTGTACTGACCCTGGTCCTTGCAGCCTTTTTCTTCGGTCTGGGAACTTGGCTGGGACTCTGGATGTCACAATTAGAAGAGAGATATACTAATGGCTAAAAAAACAAAAATCAAAAAAACACTGGTCGAGCAAATTTTAAGCAAGGCTAAGATTGAACATAGAGGCCTGCAGCTAAATGCCTTAGCAGAACAGCCAGCTGAAGGCTTGGACCGTTCGCAGATTTATAAAACCTTGGCCTTGACAGGAGACAAGACCGGCACACTAATCGGTATCCTGCCAATCACAGAACATCTATCTGAAAAGAAAATGGCCAAGATTTCCGGTAATAAAAAAGTCAGTATGATTCCCCAGAAAGACTTGGAAAAGACAACGGGCTATATCCACGGAGCCAATAATCCAGTCGGTATTCGGCAAAAGCATAACTTTCCAATCTATATCGACCAGTCAGCTCTAGAGCGAGATAGCATCATCGTGTCTGCTGGTGAAGTCGGTCGCAGTATCGAAATCAAGGCTCAAGATTTAGCAGATTTTGTTCAAGCTGACTTTGCAGACCTCAAGGAGAATCCTAGCTCATAATTCTTCAATACTGAACCTAATATTCTCAATAAACTCTAATAAGAAAGAAACAATCAATCACTATGAAATTATACTTTGTCCGACACGGAAGAACGGAATGGAATCGGGAAGGCCGCTTTCAGGGAGCCAGCGGTGATTCGCCACTGCTGCCATCCGCCGTTAAAGAACTGCATACCCTAGGAAAACATCTGGCTCAAACACAATTTGGCAAGATTTACAGCAGCGATCTCCCTCGTGCCGTTCGCTCTGCTAAGATTATTCAAGAAGAAAGCCAGTTCCCGACTGAAATCGTATCAGTACCTGAACTGCGAGAATGGCAGTTGGGAAAACTGGAAGGCACAAAAATTTCTACCATTGAAGCCATCTATCCGCACCAGATGACAGCCTTCCGCCACAACCTTTCGCAATTCAATCATACGTTTTTTGACGCTGAGTCAGTCTACCATACGACCCACCGGACCATTTCCTTTATCAAGTCCTTAAAGGACAAGGACTATGAACAAGTCCTCATTGTCGGGCACGATGCTAATTTAACCGCCAGTATTCGAACCATGCTGGGCTATGACACTCCTCTCTTACGCAAGAATGGAGGTCTGACCAATGCCAGCATCACCATACTTGAAACAGAAGACTTTGAGAATTTTGAACTGATTACTTGGAATAATACGGATTACTTAGTTGAAAAGGCAGAAAATTAAAGCTGGATTTCTAGCTTTTTTTCTTACTTTATAGCCAAATATAGATGAATTTCCCTATCTTTTGTGATAAAATAGGTAGGAAAACTTTTGGAGGAAAAACATGACTACTGAACATATCGAGGAATTAAACGACCAGCAGATTATCCGCCGTGAAAAAATGGCTGCGCTGGCTGAGCAGGGAATTGACCCTTTTGGTAAACGCTTTGAACGAACTGCTAACTCTGCTCAACTGAAAGAAAAATACAACGATAAAGATAAAGAAGAATTAAACGAACTCAACGAAACAGCTATTATCGCTGGCCGTCTCATGACCAAGCGCGGTAAAGGAAAGGTTGGCTTTGCCCACATCCAAGACCGTGAAGGCCAAATACAGATTTATGTGCGTAAAGATGCGGTTGGTGAAGAAAATTATGAAATCTTCAAAAAGGCTGACTTAGGAGATTTCCTCGGTATTGAAGGTGAGATTATGCGGACAGATATGGGGGAGCTTTCTATCAAGGCGACTCATCTCACTCATTTGTCTAAGGCTCTGCGCCCCCTACCTGAAAAATTCCACGGCCTGACAGATGTCGAAACCATCTACCGTAAACGTTATTTGGATTTGATTTCCAACCGCGAAAGCTTTGAACGCTTTGTCACTCGCTCAAAAATCATCTCAGAAATCCGCCGTTACTTAGATGGGCAAGGTTTCCTTGAAGTTGAAACTCCTGTTCTCCACAACGAAGCTGGCGGTGCTGCTGCCCGTCCATTTATCACCCACCACAATGCCCAAAACATTGATATGGTACTACGGATTGCAACCGAACTTCACCTTAAACGTCTCATCGTCGGCGGTATGGAGCGAGTTTATGAGATTGGCCGTATCTTCCGTAACGAAGGAATGGATGCGACTCACAATCCAGAGTTCACTTCCATCGAGGTTTACCAAGCCTATGCAGATTTCCAAGATATCATGGACTTGACTGAAGGCATTATCCAACATGCAGCCGTCTCTGTAAATGGAGATGGACCAGTCAACTACCAAGGAACTGAAATCAAGATTAACGAACCATTTAAACGCGTTCACATGGTAGATGCCATCAAGGAAATTACTGATGTGGACTTCTGGCAAGATATGAGCTTTGAAGAAGCTGCTGCTTTGGCTAAAGAAAAGAAAGTTCCGCTTGAAAAGCACTTCACCGAAGTTGGTCATGTTATCAATGCTTTCTTTGAAGAATTTGTGGAAGAAACCTTGATTCAGCCAACCTTTATCTACGGTCATCCTGTAGCAGTATCACCTCTAGCTAAGAAAAATCCAGAAGACCCACGTTTCACGGACCGTTTCGAGCTCTTCATCATGACCAAAGAATATGCCAATGCCTTCACCGAGTTGAACGATCCAATCGATCAGCTATCTCGTTTTGAAGCACAGGCAAAAGCCAAAGAACTGGGTGATGACGAAGCAACTGGCATTGACTATGACTTTGTCGAAGCTCTGGAATACGGTATGCCACCAACTGGAGGTCTGGGAATCGGTATTGACCGTCTGGTTATGTTGCTGACCGATGTGACCACTATTCGCGATGTCCTGCTCTTCCCAACGATGAAATAATCTGTATTTCATACGATATTCAGAAAACAAATCCTGCTGGAATTCCAGCAGGATTTGTTACATCAACAAAAAGTCTGGTTCCCCAGACTTTTGTTTATGTTATTCATACCTCAGTGCTTCAATTGGATCCAGTTTGGAGGCCTTGTTGGCTGGCAAGATTCCGAAGAGAACACCAATAGTTGCAGAGAAGAGAAGGCTGACGATGCTGACTGGTAGAGATACCGTTACTGGAGTTCCTTCCAGCATTTGACTCATGGCTGAGCCTAGTACAGACGCAAGTCCTGCAGCTAGAAGCAGGCCAATCAAACCACCAATCAGTGTCAAAATCATAGACTCAATCAAAAATTGCATCAAAATATTGCCGCGTGTCGCTCCCAGAGCTTTCCGAAGTCCGATTTCTCGGGTCCGCTCAGTGACAGATACCAGCATGATATTCATAACGCCGATACCTCCAACAAAGAGTGAAATTCCGGCGATGGCACCGATAACTCCTGTCATGGCACCATAAATATTTTGCACTTCCTGATAGAGGGCACTATCATCTGTCACTTGATATTCTCCCTGTTGGAGACCAGCAATTTCTGTTAATTTCTTGGCAACCTTAGGACCAAGTTCTGGAACCAAGCTAGTATCATTCACTCGAAGAACAATCTCTGAAATTTCATCGACTCCAAAGTTTGCAGCTATGAGAGTATTGGTCGTAATGGCATTACCACCATAGACCTGCATGGAGCCAGATGCAGCAGCAGTTTCAGGATCTCTATAAACCCCAATCACCCGATAGTTACTGGCCCCCACTGTCACAATTTTATTGATTGCCTCTTCAGCGGAAGAAAAGAGGTTCGCAGCCAGATCTTCGTCCAGCAGCACAACACTGGCAAAGCCTTGATAGTCTTGCTGCCTCAGACCCCTTCCGGCGATAATCTTATATTTTTTCACCTGAATATAGGTCATGTTTGCTCCGACAAAGTTGACGCGCTCAGCCTTCTTATTTTCGTAGCTAAAGGTTTCCATAGCAGAGTTGGTCACATAATAACCGTCCACTCCCTTGATATGGGTCAATTCCTTAACCCAGGCTTCCTGAGCCTTGGGTGGCTCCACCACTTCTTCGCTTTCATCTTCCACATTTACAGAATAGAGATCAGCTGTTTGTGTATAGGAGCCGTCCTTGCTCTTTTTAGGAGAAAAAACAAGACGCATGTTTTTCTGACTTTTGGTAAAACTCTCATTGACCCGTCGGGTAATGGAATCTCCTAAGGCCATGATAACCACAACCGAAGCCACTCCGATAATAATCCCAATCATGGTCAGGAAAGACCGCATCTTGTGTCCAAGAATGGAGCTAATGGCAAATTTCCAGTTTTGCATTAGGCTAGTCCTCCTTCCTTAGCGCTATCAGATGAGATGACACCGTCACGAATGACAATCTGCCGTTTGGCATAGGCAGCAATCTCAGGCTCGTGGGTTACCATGATAATGGTTTTCCCTTCTCGATTGAGCTCAGTTAAGAGCTCCATAATCTGCTCACCAGTCTTGGTATCCAAGGCTCCTGTTGGTTCGTCAGCCAGAATCAGCGAAGGATTATTGACCAAAGCACGCGCAATGGCTACCCGCTGCTTCTGTCCTCCGGAAAGCTCTGAAGGCAGATGGTGCATCCGCGTGTCCAACTCCACCTTGGTCAGAAACTGCTCGGCCAAGGACTTACGTTTAGATAGACCGACACCTGCATAAATCAATGGCAGTTCCACATTTTGCAAGGCATTAAGCTTAGACAAGAGAAAGAACTGCTGGAAGACAAAGCCGATTTGCTTATTCCGAACCTTGGCCAGCTTCTTATCACCTAGCTTAGCTACTTCTTCGCTTCCTAGATGGTATTCACCAGTGGTCGGACGATCCAGCATCCCAATGATATTCATCAGAGTAGACTTACCAGATCCAGACGGTCCCATGATGGCAACAAACTCGCCCTCTTCAACCTCCAGACTGATGTCTTTTAATACCTGCAGTTCCTGGTCTCCATTGCGATAGCTCTTATTAATATTTTTTAACTCAATTAGCTTCTTCATAAGATTTCACCTCTTGACCATCTTTCAAGCTATCTGTCGGATTGATGATAACTTTACTATCCTTTGTCAAACCAGATGAGATTTCTTGATTTTCAGCATCAGCATTTCCGAGCGTCACTTCTGTCTTCTTGGCAACTCCTTTTTCCAGAACCCAAACATAGTTCTTGTCTCCGTCCATTACCACACTGCTGACTGGCACAATGAGTCCCTGAGTATTGTTTTTAACTTCAATATTGACAGAGAAGCCTTGTTTGAGCTCACCAATCTCGCTGGTAATGTCAATTGTAAATGGATATTTAGAGCCTGAAGCTGTTCCGCTGCCACCTGTTCCAGATGGTTGATCTGCTGCCTGCTGGCCGTCTTTCGGATAGTTGGAAATGTAGCTGATTTTACCAGTCCATTTCTTGTCTGGGTAAACTTTTGATGTAATGGTCACTTCTTGACCTACAGACAAGTTAGCCAGATTGTATTCAGATAATTCACCCTTAATCTGCAGATTTCCATTGCTGACAATGTGAACCAAGGTTTGAGTGGCACCAGTTGTTGATTTTGAAACATCACGGTTAACTTCTACGACCGTACCATCTGCTGTGCTGGTCACTGTCAAGGCATTGAGAGTAGCTTGTGCTTTATTCATATTATCAACTGCATCAGCCCGAGCATCGCGCAGGTCAGCTGCCTGAGACTCTACAGAACGCTGAGCCTGAGCTTCAGACGCACCATCTGCTTCTTCGTCACCAGTTGTATTTACAGTCACACCATTGGTCTGCAAGTCATGCAATTGACGATCGGCTTTGCTAACCGCACGAGCAGCTGCATCGTAAGCTGCCTGAGCCTCTGCACTTTTATAAGTTACCAACGCTTGACCGGCAGTCACTTGGTCACCGACATTGACCAGTACATTTTCCAAGTCACCCTTGGTGCTATCATAGTAGATGTACTGCTCGTTGCTGGCTGTAACATTTCCTGTCAGTAAGACTGAAGAAGCCACTGAGCCTTCCTTGGCTTTCTGGACCAGCGGAGTCGTATCGACTGGTGTCTCAGAAGGATTCCCTCCGTTTAGAAACATGAAGAGAATTGCTCCTGCAACAACTGCAATCGTAGCTCCAATAATGCTAAATAATTGCCATTTCTTTAACTTTTTCATCTTTTTTCCTCCTCCTGATGAAAACGATTTTCTTTTGTTATATTACATCACAAGGCTATCATAATTCTTCTAAAAAAATTTACAGTTTTTCACAAATGGTTGCTATTTTATCTCAGATAGTCACTCCGCTCAAATCCGTAGCAGATTTTTGCATTCACCTGCTAAAAAAGGTACAATTACCTCATATAATAGAAGGAGATTCTAACAAGATGAAAGAATTTGATATAATTGCTATTGGCGGTGGCAGCGGGGGAATTGCTACCATGAATCGGGCCGGCGAATACGGTGCCAAGGTTGCCGTTATTGAAGAAAAGAAACTAGGTGGCACCTGTGTCAATGTCGGCTGTGTTCCAAAGAAGATTATGTGGTACGGAGCTCAAATAGCTGAAGCTATCCATCATTATGGACCGGACTACGGATTTACCTCTGATAATCATGCTTTTGATTTTGCTACTCTTCGGAAAAATCGAGAAGCTTATATTGACAGAGCACGTTCGTCCTACGATGGTAGCTTTAAGCGCAATGGTGTTGAGCTGATCGAAGGCCGTGCCCGTTTTGTGGATGCAAATACTGTCCAAGTCAACGGTGAGCTTATTCGCGCCAAGCATATCGTTATTGCAACAGGTGCTCATGCTGCTATTCCAAATATCCCTGGCGCAGGTTACGGAGAAACTTCCGATGATGTCTTCGCTTGGGAAGAGTTACCTGAATCTGTTGCCATTGTCGGAGCAGGCTATATAGCAGTTGAGCTAGCCGGAGTGCTCCATGCTCTAGGAGTTAAAACAGACCTTTTTGTTCGTAAGGATCGACCGCTGCGCAACTTTGACAGCTATCTGATTGACGGTCTGCTCCAAGAAATGGAAAACTCTGGGCTCCAGCTTCATACCCATAAGATTCCGCAAAAGCTTGAAAAACTTACTGATGGTCAGCTCAAGCTCTATTTTGAAGATGGCAGCAGCCACACAGCCCAGCATGTTATTTGGGCCATCGGCCGTAAGCCAAATGTTCAAGACCTCAATCTGGAAGCAGCTGGCGTAACTCTCAATGAACGTGGCTTCATCGCTGTCGATGAGTACCAAAACACTGTGGTTCCAGGTATCTATGCTCTAGGCGATGTAACAGGTGAAAAAGAATTAACTCCTGTTGCTATCAAGGCTGGACGAACTCTGTCTGAGCGTCTTTTCAATGGTAAAACAAATGCTAAAATGGACTACTCAACTATTCCAACTGTTGTCTTCTCCCATCCCGCTATTGGGACAGTCGGCCTGACTGAGGTTGAGGCTATCAAGACTTACGGAGCTGAAAATATTCACGTTTACACATCTAGCTTCACATCCATGTATTCAGCTGTTACCCAGCACCGCCAACAGGCCAAGTTCAAGCTCATCACTGCCGGTGAGGATGAAAAGGTCGTTGGCCTGCACGGCATTGGCTACGGAGTAGACGAGATGATTCAAGGCTTTGCTGTTGCTATCAAGATGGGCGCTACCAAGGCTGACTTTGATGCTACAGTTGCTATTCACCCGACTGGCTCCGAAGAGTTCGTGACCATGCGATAAAAAATTCAAAATCAGAAGAGGTTTGGTATTCCAGCCTCTTTTTGATTTCTGCTACCATTTTATAATAAAGATCATGACCGTTCCATAACCTAATCTTTCATTTTACAGACGAATCTTACATTTTTGTAAGATTGTAAATTTTAGCTATTTCAGGTTCATTTGACTTTCCTTCCAAATATCAGTCTAATGAAAGAAATTCAGATTTTTTTCAGAGCATAGACTTCTACATCTCTATTTAAAAAGGTAAATTGTCAAATATCCATCAAAAAATTCCAAAGATTATGAAAAACGAGCGTTGTTTTTTTGCTTATTATAGACGATAAGAAGCCTGAAATGAAACCTCAGACTCCTTTTTCATTATGGTAAAATAGCTACAACTCTCACTGGTGAACCGCTGGCTTGATGCCAGTTGGGAAAGCTAATCAAGATGAGAGCACCCTTAGCCGGCAATTGATCCAGATTGGTCATAACTTCTAACTGGTAAATATCCTGCTCTAAAAGATAGTATTCATTGAGCAGCCCATGCTCCGCTGTGGGGATACCCGCATCTGTATCAAAAGTTTCGTGGCCTACCGCCTTGACACCACGCTCATGGATAAGAAATTCTAGAGCATCCTGTCCCCACCCAGGAGTATGCTGAACCTCCTGATCATCCAGATTGCGCATGGCAGATTGACTTGGCCAACGCTTGGACCAGTCTGAGCGAAAGGCAACAAAGGTTCCTGGCTCAATCTGCCCGTGCTCCGCTTCAAAATCTAAAATATCCTGCTTGCCCAGAATAAAGTCTGGATTCTCTGCTACTTCCTTAGACTTATCAATAACTACCAAAGGCAGAAAAAGATCTTTTAGCTCAATCTCTTCCAACCAGCGACCACCCTCCACAAAGTGAATCGGAGCATCAATATGAGTCCCATATTGGCCAACTACAGAAAACTGCTGAACATGAAAACCATCTTTCAAAGTGAAAATATCCTTTTTCTCCAAGGCAGGCAGAGCTGGAAAATGCGGACTGTCTTCCTTAATCTGATGGGACAAGTTGACCCATTTTTTCTCCTGTAGTTCCTGATAAATTTTTAATAAATCTGTCATATGCTTCTCCAATCTAGTCTGTCTTGCTTTGGAAAGATGTTGATTACGCACCCACACCTCTAGCAAAAACTCTTATTTACTTTTGCATTATTATATCAATCAAAGTGTGCTGCTGCAATTCTTTATAGCTCTTTTAGATAATCCTTTTTTATTGATAAGAATATAGTTTTAAGCTATAGCTAATCTTTCTAATGAAACCTATTCAAACATTGAAAATTTTGATATGATAGTACAAAGCAATCCAAAAACGAGGAAAACTGATGAGTAAAACGAAAAAGCTTCTTGTAGCCTTGGGTATCCTTTTCTTTAATATTTTTGGTCTTATCGCCTTCATCGTCTTGCTTATCAGAAGCAAGAAACGGAAATAAGAATTTATCTGTCTAATTGTCTCGTCCGATTAAGAAGGACTTGACTTTTTTTTATTTAGCTTTTAAAATAGTTACCATAAGAACAAAGAGAGGTTTACTATTTATGAACAAGAACAAAGCATTTCTTCTTGCCCTCCCAGCTATCGGAGCTGCCTTCCTAGCTGTCCTATCCCAATTAACTATTTCCATTGGTCCCGTTCCCATCACGCTGCAGACTTTTGCTGTCGGTTTGATTGCGACGATTTTCAAGCCCCGTGAAGCGGTTTTGTCTGTTTTCATTTATCTGCTCTTGGGAGCCATTGGCCTGCCGGTCTTTGCTGGAGGAAGCGGTGGTTTTCAGGCTCTCTTTGGTCCAAGCGCCGGATATCTCTGGTTCTACTTACTCTTTGCGCTTGTGACATCCAGTCTGACCCATAAGGACAGTCCTTTCTATATGATTTTTATAGCCAATGTATTGGGTGACGCTCTCGTTTTTGTCGGTGGTATCCTAGGACTGCATTTCTTGGGAGGACTTGATTTCTCTAAGTCAGTCGCGGTTGGCCTAACTCCTTTTATCCTGCCAGACTTGCTAAAAATGGTTGCCATCACCATTATCAGCATCCCTATTTTTAAGAGTCTAAAATTCCATTCCTACTTTTCAGAGAAATAGAAAAAACTGATAGAGCTTTCTCTATCAGTTTTTAAATGCATCCACGAGAACTTGGAATTCTTCATTAGAAAGTGTAATTCCCTTGCCCATTTTGCTATGGTCTGGGCTCCAAGTCCGAATATCATACTTAGCTGGTGCTCCGTTAAAGCTAACTCGGTTGAGTTCTTTGGTCCAGCCCTTGTCATTTTCAGACAGGACCAGAAGTTTTTCTTCGATTTCGAATGTAAATTCAGCCATATTTCACCTCTTGTTTTATTTTCCAACTAATAATTCGTAAAAGAATTTACAATTTAGGGAATTTTGTTATATAATATATTGTAACAAGTTATGGAGATTTTAGCTATGAAAAAATATCTCGAAATGATTTTACAAAGAGCCAACGAATTTATCAGTGGCAAAAAGAATGAACAGGGACCAGAGGACAGCGGTCGCATTCTGCGTACTATTGAACTAGCTCTGCGAAAACAATCTGGTGTCCACGTTATCTTTCTGGATAAAAGCTTCACCGGCGATATTGTCAAATATGATCGCGAGCGCCTGCAGCTGATTATCAAGAATTTCAAGAAAAGTATGACCACTATTATCCGCGTGCAGGACATCAAGCGAATCAGTCTTGTACCCAATAATATCCGTGAAGCCCAAAAGAAGGACATTCGCATCACCAACCGTCGTTTCAAAAGATAACTCTTCCATCCAGCTGGATGGAAGAGTTATTTGTTTATCTGAAAATAAATTGATCGATGCTTCTTGCATCCTGGATTAAAAGGATGAGCGCAGAAAGGGCAGGCATCCTCACAGCCAAGATACTGAAAAATAGTCAGCTCCGTCCTGCAATGGCCGCAAAGAACTACTTGATCTTCTGACCGACTTATGGGATAGCCCAGAAAAGCATGGTCTTCGCAGCGGTCATGACAGAGAAAGCACGGATAGTATTTCTGACAAGCAAAGCACTTAAGAGCTATGATATCTCTCTCACTGTGATAATGCTGGCAGCGAGTCTCCTCATCAAGAATATCTCCGTAAACCTGAATCATGCTATTTCCTCTCTGAAAACCTCTATTCATAAAAATTGCTTTTAGATTAAAAAGCCACCTATGAATAAAAGATTAAGCTCGGACGGTCACGCTAGTGCCATCTTCCTTATAAAGATTAATCAAGCCTTCCTTTCGAGCCCGCACCATATCGCCAGCCTCTACGGGCTGCTCCAAGTGAATGGTCAGGAGTTCCATCGGATTAGGAGCCCGATCAATTTTGTTCCCATCAGCATCTCGAAGGTCTGTGATAAAGGTTTCAAAATGACGGAAGCCTGGTCCATAAAACTCAACCTGATCGCCTTCATGAATAACATTACGCTGACGAATAGTCGCTGTCTGACTGTCTGCGTCATAGGCTACTACTTCTGCTACAAATTTGTATTCAGGAATCTTGCGTCGCGCTCCGAAAAGCTGCTCATTTTCAGTTGGAGTATGATAGTAGAATCCTGTGGCCAATTCTCGTTGAGCAACCTTCCACATCTCATCGACTAAATCCTGCTTGATAGCTTCAAACTTTTCAGGACTTTCTAGATAAGCATTTACAGCTGCTTTATAGCAGTTAGTCACAGTGGAAACATAATGAATAGACTTCATCCGTCCTTCAATCTTCAAGCTATCCACTCCGTTTTCAATCATGTCTGGTATGCGGTCAATCATGGACATATCAACTGCGGACATAGAAAATTCTTCTGGAACTTCCCCCTTCAAGCTCTTACGTTCTTGTCCAAAAGGCATATCATAGAGGTCGTATTTCCAACGGCAGGATTGGGAGCAGCCACCACGATTGGCATCGCGCATACTCATGTGGTTGGACAGTGTACAGCGGCCTGAGTAGGAGATACACATGGCTCCATGAACAAAGGCTTCAATTTCAACGTCAGTCCGTCGGCGAATTTCAGCCAGCTCAGCCATAGAAACTTCGCGAGCTAGGACAACACGAGTCAGTCCTAGATTTTTCCAGAATTCCAGCGTTTCATAGTTAGTCGCACTGGCCTGAGTCGATAGGTGGATTTCCAGACCAGGAGCCTCTGATGCTGCGATAGCAATCAAAGCCGGATCTGAAACAATGACAGCCGCAATGCCGATATCCCGCAAACGGCGGAACCACTCACCAGCTCCCTCTTCGTTACCCTCGTGCATGACCATATTAGCCGCGACATAGACCTTAGCACCATAACGAGCCGCAAACTGAACCCCTTCTTCCATCTGTTCAAAGGTAAAGTTCCCAGCTCGACTGCGCAGACCATAGGCCTGTCCGCCAATAAAAACAGCATCTGCTCCATATCGAACAGCTACTTTTAGCTTTTCCAAAGTACCAGCAGGTGATAACACCTCTGGTCGTTTCAACTTTCTTGCCATCATTTTCTCCTATTTGCAATATAAAAGTGTTGATGTCTAATCCTTATTATTTTATAGTAATTTACCCCTAAAAGCAAGGTTCTTTGAATTATTTTCACAATTCTAATTTTCAGTTTTTTCGAATTAATTCAAAAAAAGTTTGAGACATCTATTTTTTACTCCTGCTTTATAAATATTATTTTTATTCTCAAAAAAGAACTCCTAAAAAGAGTTCTCGTTTCTAAATTTATTTTACCATATCGGGATCATAGTCATAAAATCCTGTATCGAGAAAACGATTTTTCGGATGCAGTTTATGAATTGTATCATCCAGCACAAAGGCTTGGTCTGAGCTAAACTTGCCTGCTTCAATCAAATCCCTCGCCTCTACAAAAATCTTAGCAATCTCGACAAAGTTGTGACCAGGTGTGTAGAGACCTTCCAACTTCCAGTTGCAGAATCCATGGTCAACCAACTCTATCAGCTTGGTCATCAAATCCAAGTCATTATTGGCAAAAATATGAGTACCATGATTGTCCTCAAAAATCGAGTAATGGCTCTGCGGATCGCTTGGTTCCGCCAGAAAGAGGTCTCGCTCCCGTGTCTTTTCATCATCGATATGAGTGAAATTATAGTAATTCTGCAAAAGAGGACGCTTGGAGTGATGGATAACACTGGCCCCATAGACCAAGACTTCAGCAGGAATTTCCAGAATCTCTGGCATCTTAAAAAGCTCAGCAGAAGGAATCTCACGCGCTAGGACAGCTTCTGAAACTCCTGCGTTCTTAGCCCAAAAGTTAATCTGACGGCTGCTGGTAACCATGGTCGAGGCATCGTAAATGGTCTTTAATTTATAACCATCTCGCTGCAGCACATAGAAAACACCAGCATCCCCAACGGTAATATAATCTGCTCCAATCTCCTGCAAAAAATCAAGGTAGGGCTTGATATCATCCATCATTTCCTGATGCATGAGCGCGTTCACCGCAACGGTCAACTCTTTTCCTGCTTGGTGAACCAAGTCAGAAATTCGATTTAATTCGTCTAAACTAAAATTATGAGGCAAACGAAGGCCGTAATTTTTCTCACCGACATAAATTCGGTCTACATTCGCCTTCAAAAGTTCCTCAACTTGTTCTATACTTTCAGCTGTTGCTGTAATAATTATCTTTTTCATAAAACCATTATAGCAAAAAAATATAAAGGAGTGGTTTTTCATTCGAATTTATTCGTTTTGTAACTCTTTTGTAATATTTAAAACTGCAAAAAAATGGTAGAATTAGAGGGTACTGTAAGGAGAGAGAATTATGCACGTAAGAAAATACCAACAATATGATGACCCAACTGACTACTACTACCAAGAAATTGAATCTGAACAAACACTACTCTATCAAGAGTACTTACCTGAAGCAGAAACATCACCAAGATTAAGCGAACTCTTTTTCTTCTTGAATATTGCTGTTTTCTGTGTCTTGACAGTTCTGTTTAGCTTTGTATTTTTGAGCTTGAAAATGAATACATTTATGTCCTTCGCTTTGGCCATTGCTTCCAGCTTGATTAGCATTCAATCTTATCGCCTGTTCGCAAAGAAACGCCAAACTAGCAAATAAACCAACCTTGTGATTCTACGATTTTAAAATATAAGAAAAACCGACGACGC
>NZ_JAKZJI010000030.1:0-6392 GCF_031142805.1 Streptococcus sp. IsoGale022
TGGCTTTGTCGGTCAAGCTGACGGTGTGACAGTGATTCGCAAAGACCGCAATGGTCAGACGATTTCAGCGATTTACGTTCCGACTGTGACAGAAAATCCTGTTCAGCCGGAGCGGACGATTACACCTGCACCACCGTCTCTTTCTAAGAGCGAGAGTGCTAAATCCCTTCCTAAGACCGGCTCAGAAGAAACCTCATACTTAGCAGCAAGCTTACTTGCGGGAGTATCAGGTTTAGGACTGATTGGTTTAGAGAAGAGAAAGAAAAAGTCTGAGGACTAAAAATTAAGAATTTAGGTTTCTTAGATACTAAAATAAAAGGGAAAAGATTCGTTAGTGAATCTTTTTTCTTTATATCCAAAGAGAAAAACTCTTAAAAACTTCATAATAATAGCATTTCTAAAATATTAAATATTAAAGTAGAATTTGAAATATTCCCAGATTTATTTAATTTATAAAGATTTTTTATGGTTTATTTTTTCTTTTGTTTTAAAAAATAGACTGCAAAGCGCTTTATGTCCATTTTTAAAAAATTTTATATAATTATAATTATATATATAGCTAATTAAAACGGAATGTTGTATAATAAAACTATTGTAACTAGATGATAATTTAGGAGATTATTATGGGAAAAGATTTATTTAATCCTCACCTGCGTAAGTTTTCGATTCGAAAACTAAACGTCGGTGTTTGTTCTGTGCTCTTGTCAACCCTGCTTCTTTTGGGAGCAGCGGCACAAGTTAGTGCTGACGAAGCTAGTGATTCTGGTGTCCAAAACGAAGTTTCGCAAACAGGAATAGCCGAATCATCAGTGAATTCTGCTGAAACTGTTGCTTCTGAACATATACAAGCAAAAGAAAGTTCAGCACTTGCTTCTGCTACTGAGATTCCTCAATCAGATGATAATCCTAGTCCAAGAAGCTCAGAGCCTGAGAAGGTTGAAGGATCTACTGAATCTACAGCAACTAAATCAGTTGAGAATACTCAACCAATCACTGTTCACCCAGAAATATCTAACGCGGCTGTCGTGGCTGAAAAGTCAGAAGCAACCTCAGATCTAGCTCAGCCTAATCGCTCTCGTCGCGTGAGACGAGATGCGGCAACTACTGGACAACAGAACAGCGTAACAACAGGAGTTCCGATAGGTACTGGACCAGCTGGGGCTGATGATGCTACCTCTACGCCACGAGTACCTAAACCAAGCTTGGAGGAATCTGTCAAAAAAGATAGTACCCAATTAGCCAAACAGATTAGTTGGCTTGATTTTTCAGATAGCGCAAGTTGGAAAAACTTGAATCAAAGCGGTGGCCTTCAGGTAGGGACTACTTTCACCAAGGAAATTTCACCTGGTTACAAAGTGACCTTAACGGTCAAAGAGCTCAAGCCTTTTAACTCGACTGAAATCTATAGAAAACGGGTCGCAGGTACTGCAACAGAGGGGACCTATAACCCCAACGCTGAGAATGGCTTCTTAAAATCTGCGCCAGATTATGGTAAAACACCTCCATCAGTTACAGGGGCAGCCCAGAACCAATGGACGACCATACGTGCCCAAGGCTTCAATACTCAGAATCGAAAGACCCAATTGGTTTATCCAAAAAACTCTACCAACTGGGGGGTAAAATTCGATATTGAGGCTACCTATCTTGGTAAGCGGGTGGCCCCTACGGTGGTTATGGCCGATGGTGAAGATGCCAACCCAGGTGAATTCGCAATCTTTACCACTAACGGTACGGGTTGGGAATACATGGGTGAATGGAAGCTGAAGAGCCCGGCCAAAGAAGCCTATACGGTTATCACCAAAAAAATGTTGGATGATGAGGACGTTAAGTTAAGGGGGCTTTTAATCTTAAAAGATAAGAGCGTAGACTGGTATAAATATCTCAGTCCAGATACTGTGACAGGAGGTCTGGGTACCCAGGTCTTCGGACCAAACCGTTCTAACGAACGGACGGTTCCTGTAGTGATGACGCGTGGGGCCTCTGAAGTAGGATTCTATGTTGCATCATCTGGGCAACAAGCCATGATGATGGGCTTCCTCGTGGTAGATGGGAGTGATGGGCCTGAGAGTTATGGCGAAGCCTTCCATACCATTTCGGGACGTGACTCGGTGACCAACGCCCCTATTAATCAACCTTATTTAGGGACAACGCCAGCTGATATAGATGTTGAGTCATCCAATGACTGGGTTCTGGACGATAAAAAGGAGCATAAGGACGAGGGAGCCAACCAATTACTAGCAGACGATCAATTAAGTACTTCTAATGATTTGCTAGATTTAGATAAAGCCAAAAACGGAACTTACACAATTAAAATCAAAGCTAATCCAAATGGTAATGCTAAATCCTATGTCAAGGCCTGGATAGACTTCAATAATGATGGAGTCTTCAGTGAAAGCGAAGGTAGCAATCTACAAGAGGTTACAACTGCTGGTGACTATACCTTGACCTTCAATGCCAACCAAAATATTAGTGGCGGACAAGTAAATGAATTGGGTATGCGTTTCCGTATTGCCACAAATGCAGGCGATATTGAGAAGCCAACAGGTATTGCCTTTAGTGGTGAAGTAGAAGATATGCTCTTGCATCGTATTTATCCTCCTAAGGGGGAGAAGCAGACTACGGATGGCTTTACAGGCGAGACTCAAACTGCTGTCCTTCACTTCACACCTAAAGGAACGGATCGCTCAGACGACAGTGTTAATGCGGTTATGAGTAGCCAAGCGCCTCAAGTCTTAGACAATCAGGGCAATGTTTTGCAGTCAGCGGATGGCACGAGTTATATTCGTCCAGAAGGGACCTATGTGGTGACCAACAATGGCAATGATGTGCAAGTATCCTTCACGCCAAATGCGGACTTTTCTGGAACTGCTGATGGAATTAATATTCGTTGGACTGACAGCAATGGCACCTCGACTGGTTGGACTTCGACGGATGCTTCTGACCCTAATAAAAATGATCAGTTGAATAACATGGACGGCCGTTATGTGCCAACAGTCCGTAAGATTCCAAACTACGAATCAAGTGGTCTTCAGGGACTGGAACAAAATAAAACGCTAGTCTTTAATGATGATGATGCGAATACGCCCCCTGTTACGCCAGATGCTTCTCGTCCGGCTAGCTTCGTGGATGCGAATGGACGGCTAGTAACAGACAATACGGTGCCTGCCATGGCCAATGGCCAGCAAGTGGGAACCTATGAATTGGATCCAAATACCGGCCAAGTGACCTTCAAGCCTATCAAGACTTTTTATGGCATGCCAGACCCAGTGGTAGTTCAAGTCAGTGATGCCGACGGTAAAGCACACCGAGCACGTTATCAACCTAAGGTAACCCAAGTAACGCCAAGAAGTACCAATGCTGAATCAACTGGTCTTCAAGGTCAAGCACAAAGTGGTAAGCCAACTTTCACTGCAGGTGACCAACAAATCCCAATTGACATGAGCAAAGCCATGACTTTTGAAAATGGGACGGACACCTTGGAAGTGGCGAATGAAGGAACTTATACTATCAATTCAGATGATACCATTACCTTCAAGCCGCTTAAGCAATTCACTGGCAAGGCGACACCAGTTACGGTTAAACGCGTAGATGCCAACGGCACAGAAGTGACTGCTACCTATACACCTAACGTGACCAAGGTCACACCAACCAGCACACCTGCTACTTCATCAGGTCCTCAAGGGGTGCCACAAACAGGAACGCCGGTCTTCAAGGAAGGCGACCCAGCGGTTCCAATTGACTATAACAAGCAAATGACCTTTGACAATGATCAACCTAAGAAGATTGTTTCGGGCGTGGGAGAATACACCATTAATTCAGATGGTTCTATTACCTTTACCCCAGATAAACAATACGTCGGTACCCCAGCCGCGGTGACGGTCAAACGAGTTGACGAAAATGGCACAGAAGTAAGAGCAACCTATACGCCAACTGTTACCAAGGTAACTCCGACTGGTACTGGTGATAAGACAGAAGGATTGCAAGGTCAGGTTCAAGAAGGCCATGTTACTTTCACACCTGGCCATGCCTCTGTACCATTCCCAGCTGAAACAACTCCACTCTTTGACAATGGTTTGACTGTTAAAGAGGTCCTAAACGTTGGTAAATTTGAAGTGGATGCTAATGGTAAGGTGACCTTCACGCCAGACAAGCAGTTTAAGGGAACCACTCCTGAGCTGACATTGATTCGAGCAGATGTGAATGGCACTCCTGTTACAGTCAAGTACCAAGCAGTGGTGAAAGAAGTGGTTCCTACAGGTACCAATGCGACTAGCACAGGTCTTCAAGGTCTACCACAATCAGGTACACCTACTTTCACTGCGGGTGACAAAGCTGTGCCTATTGATATGGCCCAACCAATGACCTTTGAAGATAATCAAACAACTAAGAAGGTAGACAAGGTTGGGACTTATGTCATTGAGTCAGATGGCTCGATTACTTTCACGCCAGACAAACAATACGTCGGAACCCCAGCTCCAGTGACAATCAAACGAGTAGACACAAATGGAACAGAAGTGACGGCTACTTACACACCAACCGTGACGCATGTCACACCAAGAAGCATCAATGCTGAATCAACCGGTCTCCAAGGTCAACAACAAAGTGGCAAGCCGATTTTCACCCCAGGTGACCAAGATGTGCCGATTGATATGGCCCAACCAATGACCTTTGAAAATGGGACTGACACGTTGGTAGTAGCTGATCAAGGAATTTATACTATTAATTCAGATGGTTCCATTACTTTTAAGCCAGAGAAGAAATTTACTGGCAAGGCGACTCCAGTCAAGGTTAAACGAGTTGACACAAATGGCACAGAGGTGACGGCCACTTACACTCCTACTGTTGAAGAAGTTATTCCAAATGCAACTGGCGATCAGACTGAAGGTCCACAAGGATTGGTTCAGAATGGTAAGATTACTTTTGAAGCTGGAAGACCAGAAGTAGGCTTTTCAGCAGACAGTACCCCAGTTTTTGACACTGGTACCAATGTGAAAGAAATTGAAAATGTTGGTAAGTTTGAAGTGGATATTGATGGTAATATTACCTTTACACCGGTTAAGACATTTGTAGGTAAAACACCTGAAATTGAAGTCAGTCGTGCAGATGTCAATGGTACTCTTGCTAAGGCAAAATATCAAGCAACAGTGACAGCTGTAAAGCCAATTGGTGTTGGAAACAAGACAGAAGGCCTGCAAGGTCAAGTTCAAGAAGGTAAAGTGACCTTCACACCAGGGCACGACTCTGTTCCATTCCCTGTTGGTTCGACTCCATTGTTTGATAACCATTCAACGGTGAAAGAAGTACAGAATGTCGGTAAGTTTGAAGTGGACTCTGATGGTAAGGTTACCTTTACCCCACTCAAGCAGTTTAAGGGGGAAACACCAGAACTTGAATTGACTCGCACTGATGCCAATGGCACCCCTGTTACAGTCAAATACCAAGCAGTAGTGAAAGAAGTGGTTCCAAGAGGAACCGACGCGACTAGCACAGGTCCTCAGGGTGTTCCGCAAATAGGTAGCCCGAGCTTCCAAGGTGGCGATCCGCTAGTTCCGATTGATATGGACTCTCCAATGACCTTTGACGATGGTCAACCTAAGAAGACGGTTCAAGGAGTAGGAGAATATACCATCAACTCAGACGGTACTATCACCTTTACCCCAGACAAACATTATGTGGGGACCCCAGCTTCAGTTACTGTTAAACGTGTAGATAAGAACGGCACGGAAGTTACTGCCACCTATACGCCAACGGTAACACGGGTAACGCCTACCAGCACCAATGCTGAATCAACCGGCCTTCAAGGTCAACCGCAAAGTGGCAAGCCAACTTTCAGTCCAGGCGACCAAGCAGTTCCAATCGATATGACCAAACCAATGACCTTTGAAAATGGGACTGATACTTTGGTAGTGGCTAATCAAGGAACTTACACCATTAATTCAGATGGTTCCATTACCTTCACTCCAGATAAGCAATTCACTGGCAAGGCGACACCTGTTAGGGTTAAACGAGTCGATGCTAACGGCACAGAAATAACGGCTACTTATACCCCAGAAGTTACCAAAGTAACCCCAACTGGCACCAATGCTGAATCAACTGGCATTCAAGGTCAACCACAAAAGGGGACGCCTATTTTCACTCCTGGCGACTCAGCCGTTCCAATTGATATGGATTCTCCAATGACCTTCGAAGACGGTCAGTCTAAGAAGACTGTTCAGGGAGTAGGGGAATACACTATCAACTCAGATGGTTCTGTCACCTTTACTCCAGAGAAACAGTATATTGGTACACCAACACCAGTCACTGTGAAACGTGTGGATAAGAATGGTACTGAAGTTACTGCTACTTATACACCGACCGTTACCAAGGTAACTCCAATCAGCACCAATGCGACA
>NZ_JAKZJI010000031.1:0-4998 GCF_031142805.1 Streptococcus sp. IsoGale022
CGCTAAGCGACTTCCATATCTCACAGGGGGCAACCCCCAACTACTTCCGGCGTTCTAGGGCTTAACTACTGTGTTCGGCATGGGTACAGGTGTATCTCCTAGGCTATCGTCACTTAACTATTGAATTAACTTCCCTGTCCTCTCAGACAAGACTTGTCAACTCAAAATTGAATACAATATCAAATCTCACAATTCTCTAAACCATTCGCTGTACTCTGATGAAGCTCTTATTCTAGGATAAGTCCTCGAGCGATTAGTATTGGTCCGCTCCATTGCTCACACAACTTCCACTCCCAACCTATCAACCTGATCTTCTCTCAGGGCTCTTACTAACTTGCGTTATGGGAAATCTCATCTTGAGGTGGGTTTCACACTTAGATGCTTTCAGCGTTTATCCCTTCCCTACATAGCTACCCAGCGATGCTCTTGGCAGAACAACTGGTACACCAGCGGTAAGTCCACTCTGGTCCTCTCGTACTAGGAGCAGATCCTCTCAAATTTCCTACGCCCGCGACGGATAGGGACCGAACTGTCTCACGACGTTCTGAACCCAGCTCGCGTGCCGCTTTAATGGGCGAACAGCCCAACCCTTGGGACCGACTACAGCCCCAGGATGCGACGAGCCGACATCGAGGTGCCAAACCTCCCCGTCGATGTGAACTCTTGGGGGAGATAAGCCTGTTATCCCCAGGGTAGCTTTTATCCGTTGAGCGATGGCCCTTCCATACGGAACCACCGGATCACTAAGCCCGACTTTCGTCCCTGCTCGAGTTGTAGCTCTCGCAGTCAAGCTCCCTTATACCTTTACACTCTGCGACTGATTTCCAACCAGTCTGAGGGAACCTTTGGGCGCCTCCGTTACCTTTTAGGAGGCGACCGCCCCAGTCAAACTGCCCGTCAGACACTGTCTCCGTAGATGATAAACCTACCGGGTTAGAGTGGCCATAACACAAGGGTAGTATCCCAACAACGCCTCCATCGAAACTGGCGTCCCGATCTCGTAGGCTCCTACCTATCCTGTACATGTGGCACAGACACTCAATATCAAACTGCAGTAAAGCTCCATGGGGTCTTTCCGTCCTGTCGCGGGTAACCTGCATCTTCACAGGTACTAAAATTTCACCGAGTCTCTCGTTGAGACAGTGCCCAAATCATTACGCCTTTCGTGCGGGTCGGAACTTACCCGACAAGGAATTTCGCTACCTTAGGACCGTTATAGTTACGGCCGCCGTTTACTGGGGCTTCAATTCATACCTTCGCGTTTCCGCTAAGCACTCCTCTTAACCTTCCAGCACCGGGCAGGCGTCACCCCCTATACATCATCTTACGATTTAGCAGAGAGCTGTGTTTTTGATAAACAGTTGCTTGGGCCTATTCACTGCGGCTGACCAAAGTCAGCACCCCTTCTCCCGAAGTTACGGGGTCATTTTGCCGAGTTCCTTAACGAGAGTTCTCTCGCTCACCTGAGGCTACTCGCCTCGACTACCTGTGTCGGTTTGCGGTACGGGTAGAGTATGATACAACGCTAGAAGCTTTTCTTGGCAGTGTGACATCACTCACTCGCTACTAAACTTCGCTCCCCATCACAGCTCAACGTTAGAGGTATAAGCATTTGACTCATACCACGCCTCACTGCTTAGACGTACATCCAATCGTACGCACGAGTTAGCCTACTGCGTCCCTCCATCACTTCATACTCTAGTACAGGAATCTCAACCTGTTGGCCATCGGATACACCTTTCGGTCTCTCCTTAGGTCCCGACTAACCCAGGGCGGACGAGCCTTCCCCTGGAAACCTTAGTCTTACGGTGGACAGGATTCTCACCTGTCTTGCGCTACTCATACCGGCATTCTCACTTCTATGCGTTCCAGCGCTCCTCACGGTACACCTTCTCCACACATAGAACGCTCTCCTACCATACCTATAAAAGGTATCCACAGCTTCGGTAAATTGTTTTAGCCCCGGTACATTTTCGGCGCAGGGTCACTCGACTAGTGAGCTATTACGCACTCTTTGAATGAATAGCTGCTTCTAAGCTAACATCCTAGTTGTCTGTGCAACCCCACATCCTTTTCCACTTAACAATTATTTTGGGACCTTAGCTGGTGGTCTGGGCTGTTTCCCTTTCGACTACGGATCTTAGCACTCGCAGTCTGACTGCCGACCATAATTCATTGGCATTCGGAGTTTATCTGAGATTGGTAATCCGGGATGGACCCCTCACCCAAACAGTGCTCTACCTCCAAGAATCTTAATGTCGACGCTAGCCCTAAAGCTATTTCGGAGAGAACCAGCTATCTCCAAGTTCGTTTGGAATTTCTCCGCTACCCACAAGTCATCCAAGCACTTTTCAACGTGCCCTGGTTCGGTCCTCCAGTGCGTTTTACCGCACCTTCAACCTGCTCATGGGTAGGTCACATGGTTTCGGGTCTACATCATGATACTAAGGCGCCCTATTCAGACTCGGTTTCCCTACGGCTCCGTCTCTTCAACTTAACCTCGCATCATAACGTAACTCGCCGGTTCATTCTACAAAAGGCACGCTCTCACCCATGAACGGGCTCGAACTTGTTGTAGGCACACGGTTTCAGGTTCTATTTCACTCCCCTCCCGGGGTGCTTTTCACCTTTCCCTCACGGTACTGGTTCACTATCGGTCACTAGGGAGTATTTAGGGTTGGGAGATGGTCCTCCCAGATTCCGACGGGATTTCACGTGTCCCGCCGTACTCAGGATACTGCTAGGTACAGAATCTATTTAAAATACGAGGCTCTTACTCTCTTTGGCTGACTTTCCCAAGTCATTCTTCTATAAATTCTGAGTCCACAGCGCAGTCCTACAACCCCGAAGAGTAAACTCTTCGGTTTGCCCTCCTGCCTCTTCGCTCGCCGCTACTAAGGCAATCGCTTTTGCTTTCTCTTCCTGCAGCTACTTAGATGTTTCAGTTCACTGCGTCTTCCTCCTCATTCCCTTAACAGAAATGGGTAACAGGCATCAACCTGTTGGGTTCCCCCATTCGGACATCCCCGGATCGAAGCTTACTTACAGCTCCCCGAGGCATTTCGTCGTTTGTCACGTCCTTCTTCGGCTCCTAGTGCCAAGGCATCCACCGTGCGCCCTTACTAACTTAACCTTATTTTTGACCTTTCAGTCTTAAACTCATTAATATTCACAGCGTTTTCGGTTTATTTTCTTGTTACTATTTGATATCAGTATTCAATTTTCAATGGACAAGTTCTTTATCTAGTCAAACTAGATAATGGAGCCTAGCGGGATCGAACCGCTGACCTCCTGCGTGCAAAGCAGGCGCTCTCCCAGCTGAGCTAAGGCCCCACATAGCCCTCTCAAAACTAAACAAGACCCAAGTGCATTCCGTGTGTCCTTACGGACTCCTTAGAAAGGAGGTGATCCAGCCGCACCTTCCGATACGGCTACCTTGTTACGACTTCACCCCAATCATCTATCCCACCTTAGGCGGCTGGCTCCTTACGGTTACCTCACCGACTTCGGGTGTTACAAACTCTCGTGGTGTGACGGGCGGTGTGTACAAGGCCCGGGAACGTATTCACCGCGGCGTGCTGATCCGCGATTACTAGCGATTCCGACTTCATGTAGGCGAGTTGCAGCCTACAATCCGAACTGAGACTGGCTTTCAGAGATTAGCTTGCCGTCACCGGCTTGCGACTCGTTGTACCAGCCATTGTAGCACGTGTGTAGCCCAGGTCATAAGGGGCATGATGATTTGACGTCATCCCCACCTTCCTCCGGTTTATTACCGGCAGTCTCGCTAGAGTGCCCAACTCAATGATGGCAACTAACAATAGGGGTTGCGCTCGTTGCGGGACTTAACCCAACATCTCACGACACGAGCTGACGACAACCATGCACCACCTGTCACCTCTGTCCCGAAGGAAAACTCTATCTCTAGAGCGGTCAGAGGGATGTCAAGACCTGGTAAGGTTCTTCGCGTTGCTTCGAATTAAACCACATGCTCCACCGCTTGTGCGGGCCCCCGTCAATTCCTTTGAGTTTCAACCTTGCGGTCGTACTCCCCAGGCGGAGTGCTTAATGCGTTAGCTGCGGCACTAAGCCCCGGAAAGGGCCTAACACCTAGCACTCATCGTTTACGGCGTGGACTACCAGGGTATCTAATCCTGTTTGCTCCCCACGCTTTCGAGCCTCAGCGTCAGTTACAGACCAGAGAGCCGCTTTCGCCACCGGTGTTCCTCCATATATCTACGCATTTCACCGCTACACATGGAATTCCACTCTCCCCTTCTGCACTCAAGTTAAACAGTTTCCAAAGCATACTATGGTTAAGCCACAGCCTTTAACTTCAGACTTATCTAACCGCCTGCGCTCGCTTTACGCCCAATAAATCCGGACAACGCTCGGGACCTACGTATTACCGCGGCTGCTGGCACGTAGTTAGCCGTCCCTTTCTGGTAAGATACCGTCACAGTGTGAACTTTCCACTCTCACACCCGTTCTTCTCTTACAACAGAGCTTTACGATCCGAAAACCTTCTTCACTCACGCGGCGTTGCTCGGTCAGGGTTCCCCCCATTGCCGAAGATTCCCTACTGCTGCCTCCCGTAGGAGTCTGGGCCGTGTCTCAGTCCCAGTGTGGCCGATCACCCTCTCAGGTCGGCTATGTATCGTCGCCTTGGTGAGCCGTTACCTCACCAACTAGCTAATACAACGCAGGTCCATCTGGTAGTGATGCAATTGCACCTTTCAATTAATTATCATGCGACAATTAATATCATGCGGTATTAGCTATCGTTTCCAATAGTTATCCCCCGCTACCAGGCAGGTTACCTACGCGTTACTCACCCGTTCGCAACTCATCCAAGAAGAGCAAGCTCCTCTCTTCAGCGTTCTACTTGCATGTATTAGGCACGCCGCCAGCGTTCGTCCTGAGCCAGGATCAAACTCTCATTAAAAAGTTTGAGTTCGCACTCATTACTGTCCACTGACAGATTTATTTTCGTTTTTT
>NZ_JAKZJI010000032.1:0-2895 GCF_031142805.1 Streptococcus sp. IsoGale022
CCTCATTGCTTTGAATATCAAAAAGGAGAGGAACTTTTTGGTCCTCTCCAGGATATGACTTTTTAGCAACCCACTACAGTTGACAAAGAGCCTAAATTCGACGGCGCCTCTGGCTTGTCTCATTAAGAGGCATAGAAAAACCCAGCTATCCGAATGGTTGGCTGGGTTAGGGTTGAGCTACATCATAGTTTTAGACTATCCTGCGGCCTTGTGATGAATGGTGATGCCATATTTTTCATGGTTTTCTTCATACCAATTAATTAAGGCCATCGCAGTTTGATAAGTAATGTTCTTAATCTTACTGGTCCCTTTAGTTAAGGTCAGGATACTCATCTTGCTGATGTTTGCATCCGTCGCAATCCGATAACTAGTTAAGGTTCCATTAACTAACAACTGAACAACAGCCTCGACTTTCCTGTAGTCAGGCATTGTTGTAATATCCAACTTTTTCATAATTAAATCCTCTCCTAAAATTTAATTTACTAATCCATTATACACTTTTTTTTGACATTTACATATATAAAAACTTGAAAATTACAAAAAAATTAGAACATAATTCATTGAAATGTCAACTTTTCAAATTTTATAGACTTTTGAGAGTCTTTTGCCTCTATTTAATAGAAAAATAAATCAACATTATCGTCTTATATTACTCTGTTAGCTCGACTTTCCATACTCCTGTTTTTTCTCCATTTTCGTATCACTAGACCAACTGTTAAATAAAGAATAGTCGGAATCATCCCCACTGAAAGCGAGAAGAGGAAAGCCTGATTTTTTTCTACCGAGACAAATCCTAGTAATAGTAAAGGATTTATAACCGCATCCTCCATAGTGTGCATAATAACTAGAGGCCAAACAGATTTGGTAATTCTAAAAATCTCTGTATACATGGCCGTCCAACATGCAACAGTTATCATCCCGATAAGGAAGAATGTAAACCTTCCAACCGGCAAGGTATTTTGGATTTCTCTCTCAGATAGAAACTTCATAATGTAAGGCAGATGCCAAATCCACCAGATAAAGCCAACAAGTAGATATAGTTTTAAGTCGGATAATTTTAATTTGATTAATTGATTGGTAAGATATGCCCTCCAAACAGATTCTTCAAAAATATTTTTTATGAATTGAGTTCCTATCTGTGTGAGCAAGATTCCAAGATAGGCTGTGAACTCAACCTTCACATCTGTCACTCTGATGCCTTGTGTCATCAATCCCAAGAATATCACTATCATCGTAACAAGAGGGTAAACTAAAAAACTAATCAGGTATAATTTTTTGTTATTTTTAAAATTAATGGAAAACCCTGCCTCTTTCCAGCTGTCTCCGCCAAAGCTTCGAAGAAAGATGGTACAGATTAACGGAGTTACCAGCCAAATCAGCATCCCTAAAGAGCCGCTTCCTATCTCTGTTCCGATATTTTCGTAATGAGCTTGGCCGGTTACTTTATCAACAACATAACCAATCCAACCACATAGGGTGCTGAAGAATGCAAAGATAATGACATTGCGCTTAATTGTAGTTATGGACTGTTTCATAGCAGTCTCCTTTCGTCAAAAAATTATTCATCTCCCTTGTTTTAAATCCTTCTGTCTCTTCACACCAGCCGCAATAGCCCGAAAAATGGTAGGGTAGGGACGTTTTTTTGTCTGGTTGAACGTACCTGTGACAAAGACATCCTTTTCTGGACAATAAAAGGCGAAACTTCCTGTTATCCCACTATGGCCACGAATTTCATGCGCGCCACCGAAAAAGAGAGACATGAAGGAGCTGATTGTCAGCTGCATCATACCGCTGCCATACTTGAGAGGGCGGAATTGAATAGGGCGAAAAGCCGGCTGCTGAATATGGGACTTTGCAAACAATCTGCCAGTAAAGAAAGCACGGATAAAGGTCATTAACTCCCTGTTAGTCGCCACAATACCGCCTTGGTATACTTGACTGGAAAGATAGGCTTGAAAAGCTATAGACTGCTTGCCATTGTATAGGGAAGCAAGTTTCTCATGGCCTGTCCCCCAATGGGTCTGACTAAGCTGAAGCGGCTGGCAAATGATGTGCTCTAACAGTTGCTCAGCGGTCTGCCCAGTCACTGTTTCAGCCATTTTTCCTAAGAGCATAGCATTGATATCAGCGTAGTAGGCTTTATCTCCATCCAGACATGATTTAGCAGGTAATTCTGCTATCATTTCCAGGGTTTCTTCAAAAGGTACCCGCCGATCGGCTTTGTACAAGTCATCTATCAAAACCTTTCCATTCATTTGACGGTCCATTTCATAATTCGGAAAGCCGGATATTTGATCCAGCAGATGTCTTACAGTAATCTGCTCCGCTTGAGGCAAATGCTTGGTCACTTCTGGCGGTAAAATATCCGTCAAGCTTGTATCATAGGTTAGCTTTCCTTGGTCAATCAGCTGGAAAACAATCGCATCAGTATATAACTTGGAAATACTGGCAATGGCAAAAGGCGTGTCACTCGACATCTGTCCCTTGTTTTCTTCCAAATAGAGTTGATCCCCCTGATAGGCTAATATACTGGCTTCATAAAGTTGCCTGCTTTTTAGAAAAGTTGTCATTGCTGCCTTCCTCCAAATTGTCTAAATTTTTCCTTGAAAATCCTAAAGCATGCGAGCCTAATCTCTTATTTGAGAAAAGCTAGGTTGATTCGAGTCATTGACTGCTTCGGCAATATCAAAACTTTGTTTCATTTTACCAATACCTCCTAAGCAAGCCTAGCTTTTCATCAGCATCAGATTTCAATACTTTTATATACCTAATAGTAACATTTCTTTTAGGTGTTGTCAAGAAGAATTAAGTTGAGATTTTGGGATAAATGCTAATTAATTTCCAGAAAGGGGATTTATTTGGAATTCCTACTCAACAAAAAAAGACCTACCTTCA
>NZ_JAKZJI010000033.1:0-1305 GCF_031142805.1 Streptococcus sp. IsoGale022
AGTTATGAAGACAAGGTTCAAATCTATGAGCTCATAAAACAAGGTCTAAGCTTTAACCAGCTTTCAAAAAGATTTGGTGTGGATGTTTCTGGACTAAAGTACATGATTCGCCTGATTGACAGGTATGGGTTAGCCATTGTCCAAAAAGGGAAGAATAGTTATTATTCTCCAGAACTGAAACAGGAGATAATAGATAAAGTTCTGATTGATGGGCAATCTCAGAAACAGACGTCCTTAGATTATGCCTTACCAAATTCTAGTATGATTTCAAGGTGGATTGCGCAATACAAGAAAAATGGCTATACTATTCTTGAGAAAAGAAGAGGGAGACCAATAAAGATGGGACGTAAACCAAAGAAGACTTGGGAACAAATGACAGAGTTAGAACGACTCCAGAAAGAATTAGACTACCTTAGAGCGGAGAATGCGGTGCTAAAAAAGCTGAGAGAATACCGATTGAGGGACGAAGCAAAGCTCAAAGAGCAACAGAAATCATCCAAGAATTAATCGGTCAATTTTCTCTAGCGACTCTGCTGGAAATCCTTGATTTATCACGGTCAACCTATTACTATCAAGTCAAACGACTAGCTACTCAAGAAGATCAGGACATGGCCTTAAAGGAGCTCATTCAAGACATCTATGATGAACATCATGGCAATTATGGCTATCGTCGCATCCATCTGGAACTAAGAAATCGTGGTTTTATCGTCAATCACAAAAAAATACAACGTTTGATGAAGAGGTTAGGCTTAAAAGCCCGTATCCGCCGCAAACGTAAGTATTCATCATACAGAGGGGAAGTAGGTAAAAAGGCTGATAACCTCATCAACCGTCAGTTCAGTGCATCTAAACCTTATGAGAAGTGTTATACTGATGTGACAGAGTTTGCTTTAGCAGAAGGAAAACTCTACTTGTCCCCTGTGTTGGATGGTTACAACAGCGAGATTATTGACTTCACTGTGTCACGTTCACCAGATTTGAAACAAGTTCAGAGCATGCTTGAGAAGGCCTTTCCAGCTAAATCATATAGTGGAACAATCCTTCACAGTGACCAAGGCTGGCAATATCAGCACCAATCTTATCATCATTTTTTAGAGAACAAGGGCATTCGTCCATCCATGTCACGTAAAGGGAACAGTCCTGATAACGGAATGATGGAATCTTTCTTTGGGATACTTAAATCTGAGATGTTTTATGGTCTTGAGACATCATATCAGTCCCTGGATGAGCTTGAGCAAGCTATTGCGGATTATATTTTTTATTACAACAACAAACGAATTAAGACAAAACTAAAAGGACTTAGCC
>NZ_JAKZJI010000034.1:0-1269 GCF_031142805.1 Streptococcus sp. IsoGale022
TAAACAATGTAATTTGTAATAGCTTTCTCCAGCTCATCAAGCGATTGATAGCTCTTTTCATAACCGTAGAACATCTCAGATTTGAGGATACCAAAGAAGGATTCTATCATCCCATTGTCTGGGCTGTTGCCCTTGCGAGACATAGATGGGATAATTCCTTTCGCTTCTAAGAATTGATGGTAAGCTTGGTGCTGATACTGCCAGCCTTGGTCACTGTGGAGAATGGTTCCCTTGTAGGTTTCTGCAGGAAAAGCCTTGGCTAACATTGTTCTGACCTGGTTCAAGTCAGGTGAACGTGATAAGGTAAAAGAAATAATCTCGCTATTGTATCCATCCAAAACTGGGGCTAAATACAGCTTTCCATTGACGTTTGGCAAAGCAAATTCAGTCACATCTGTGTAGCACTTTTCGTAAGGCCTAGACCCTTCAAACTGACGCTGAATGAAGTTATCTGCCTTCTTACCAATCTCCCCCTTGTAAGAAGAATACTTCCGTTTCCGACGAATTCGAGCTTGCAGCCCCATCACCTGCATCAATCGCTGAACTTTCTTGTGATTGATATGAAAACCACGATTGAGAAGTTCAAAGTAGATCCGACGATAACCATAGTTTCCCTTGTGCTCATCATAAATCAATTGAATTTCAGCTTTTAACTCTTGATTCTTGTCTGGTTTGTCCAGCTGTTTTAGCTGGTAATAGTAAGTTGCACGAGAGAGTTTAGCGGCAGCTAGCAGGAAACTTAATCGGAATCCTCCCTTGACCATCTCTCTAATTGTCTCTGCTTTTCGCGCTGTAAGGCTTCGTCCCTTAAGCGTAACTCCCTCAACTTTTTTAGATAGACATTCTCCGTTCTAAGACGTTCGTTCTCTTCTTGGAGTCGCTCTAGTTCCGTCATTTCTTCCCAAGTTTTCTTTTTCTTACGTCCCATCTTTGGCGGTCTCCCTCTTTGTTTCTCAACAATAGTATACCCATTTTTCTTATATTGTGCCAGCCAATTGGAAAGTGTTCCCCTGTTAGGAAGGGCATGATCAAGCGAAACTTGGAGTCTGGACTGGCCGTCAATGAGCACTTTATGGATTATTTCTAGTTTTAATTCTGGAGAATAGTAAGTCTTCTTACCTCTCTTGACAATGCCTACCCCATGCCTATCAATCAGTCGAATCAGATATTCAATCCCTGACTGATGGATCTCAAATTGTTTTGATAATGATTTGATAGTTGCACCATTTTTTCGCAAGTGATAGATTTTAACCTTGTCTTCATAGCTTA
>NZ_JAKZJI010000035.1:0-1291 GCF_031142805.1 Streptococcus sp. IsoGale022
AGGCACTGCCTCCATAAAATGAGACACAAGAAAACCACTCCTGTTGAAATCTGGTAAACTAGAAACAGGAGTGTTTTATTATGGTCAAAAAAGCCTATTCAGTAGAAACTAAGCTAGCCTGCATCGAAATGAAGAAGGCAGGTAAATCAAATAAGGTCATCATGGAGACCCTCGGCATCAAAAATGTTAGTCAGGTGAAGACCTGGTGGCGATGGTATCAGAATGATGAGTTACATCGTTTCTACCAACCTGTAGGAAAGCAATATACTTATGGCAAAGGGATGAAGCAGTTATCTGAAGTGGAACAGTTACATTTGCAGGTAGAATTACTAAAAAAGTATCGGAGCTTGGTCAGACAATCGACAAAGTAAGTCTTATCAAGCTGGTGGAAGAATATAAGAAAACTTACCCTGTATCTGTCATTTTAGAGTGTTTCGGTGTCAAACGTTCAACCTTTTACCGCTGGAAACAGGAGTGTAGGAACTCTCAGAAAAGGGACGAAATCGCAGAGAAAATCGAAGAACTCTGCATGGAAAATCACTTTATTTACGGCTATCGAACCATCACTCGCTTGCTTAAAAAAGTTTATAACCTCGTCGTTAATCGCAAGAAAGTCTATCGTATCATGAAAGAAAGAAGTTGCCTTTGCCGTGTCCGTACCAAGAAGGGACCTAGATTAGGGAAGCCTTACTATGTGACAGACAATAAGCTAAATCGTGATTTTCAAGCTGATAAGCCACTCAAGAAGCTGGTCACAGACATTACCTACCTCTACTTTGGAAACTGTAAACTCTACCTCTCCTCTATCATGGATCTCTATAATCGTGAGATTGTAGCTTATACCATCTCAGAATGTCAGGATACTGACTTTGTGTTAGACACGCTCCATCAACTCGAATGGTCTCAAGGAGCACTTTTACACAGTGACCAGGGTTCTGTATACACCTCAAAAGTATACTATCAGGCTTGTATAGAAAAAGGCATCACTCGCTCCATGTCCCGTAAAGGAACACCAGCTGATAATGCCTGCATCGAATGGTTCCATTCCGTCTTAAAGTCTGAAACCTTCTATCTCCATAAGTGGAGAAACTTAACTAAAGATAGTATAACAGATATTGTCAAAAATTACATCATATTTTATAATAAAACTAGAATTCAACAGAAATTAAATGACCAGTCTCCTGTAGATTACAGAAAACTGATCGCATCATAGGGGTTTTCTCTTGTCCCATTATTGGGGGTCAGTGCCGGAGAAGATCTGGTTTATTTTACCTTACCCACAATGGTGCCG
>NZ_JAKZJI010000036.1:0-1064 GCF_031142805.1 Streptococcus sp. IsoGale022
AATGCGACCAGCACTGGTCCTCAGGGTGTTCCACAAACAGGTACTCCAACTTTCCAAGGTGGTGATCCACTGGTTCCAATTGATGACTCAGTAGAGCCTACCTTCGCAGATGGAAGTAAAGAAAAGACCATTCCAGGTCAGGGAACATACACTATTGCACCAGATGGTGCAGTGACCTTCAGTCCAGACAAGCAATTTGTGGGTAAACCAGATCCAATTACTGTGAAACGTGTTGATAAGAATGGTACGCCAGTAACTGCGACATATAGTCCAGAGTTTGTCAAGATAACTCCAACTGGTAAAGATGCGACCTCTACGAATATCAAGGGTCATGTTCAAACTGGCAAACCTGTCTTCGAAGCAGGTGATCCATTGGTTCCAATTGATGAAACCGTTGAACCAAGCTTCGCAGATGGAAGTAAAGAAAAGACCATTCCAGGTCAAGGAACCTACACTATCTCACCAGACGGTACAGTCACTTTCACTCCAAAAGCTGATTTCCTTGGTCAGGGAAGCGGTGTGACTCTTGTCCGTCGTGATAAGAATGGCACCTCAGTGACGGCTCGCTATGTTCCGACCGTGGTTGCACCATCAACCAGTCAGGACAGTGTGTCCAGCGGTCGCAAAGGCCAAGCTCAAACCGGCACGCCAGCCTTTGAAGGGGCGATTGACCAAGCTGTAGCACCGACCTTTGCGGATGGCAGCACCGAAAAGGTTGTCCCAGGAGAAGGAACTTATCGTTTCAATATGCTAGGGGCAGTGACCTTCGTACCGGAAGCAGACTTTGTCGGAACTGCTCGCGGAGTTGTCGTGAAGCGTTCAGATATTTATGGCAATGCCGTGACGGCTACCTATACCCCAACTGTTTTGGGAAGCACTGATACAGAAGATACCAGCAGCACGGGTCTTAAAGGCCAGCCTCAGACCGGCAAGCCTATCTTTGAAGGAGACGTGGATCCAACCGTTCCGCCAACTTTCGAGGATGGCAGCACCGAAAAGGTTGTTCCAGGCCAAGGTACTTACACGATTGCGCCAGATGGCACTGTGACCTTTGTACCGGAAAC
>NZ_JAKZJI010000037.1:0-1023 GCF_031142805.1 Streptococcus sp. IsoGale022
TAAGACATTTTCGAGGTCTATTATTAAGTTTGTTCTCCCACAATTGAATAGTCTTATCATCAACCAATGTTAGATCACTACCTTTTGGAAAATATTCTCTTAGTAGTCCATTCGTATTCTCATTAGTCCCTCGTTGCCATGGAGCATGAGGGTCAGGAAAATAGACTTCAATTTTTAATTGATCACTCAATTCCTGGTGATAGGTAAACTCTTTCCCTCTATCAGGAGTCACAGTATGCTTGGTCAAGGGTTCTAACATTTTTACCATAGCTTCTATCACCAACTTGCTTTTCTTAACAGCTACCTTCTGTATTTTTAGAAAACGAGAATATCGGTCAGTTAGAGTCACTAAACAAGCTTTTCCAGTTTTCCCTGCAACAGTATCGGCTTCCCAATCTCCTATCCTAGTTCGGTTATTAGCGTCTTCTGGTCTTTCGTGAATCGTATGAGAAATAGAGATTTTCCCTCTATTTTCGACATAACCTTTTGTATGACGCGTTTTTCCACGATGGCGGAGCTTGCGAATGACACCACGAGCACCATGAGATAGTGAGTTATCATCAAAATGTCCTCTATAAATGGCCCTATAAATTGTTTGATAACTAATAACAGCTTTTCCAAACTCTAATCTCAACCGACCTTCTATTTCTTCAGGAGACCATTGATACTCGAGAAATAGATGTTTGACAGTATTGCTTAAATTGTGATCTATTTCAAGTATCCGTTTCCGCCCACAGTGTGATTTAGCAATATAGTAAGATTCCTGCGCATGACTTGGAGAATAGTTTCCTTCTCTTAGATGTCGTTTCCACTCGCGACTAATACTAGACGGATGACGATGAAGTAACTTACCAATTTGAGAAAAATTTAGGCCTTGAGTACGGTAAATGAGAATACTTTCACGCTCGTCTATGGTAAAATGATGGTAGCTCATAAGATTTCCTTTCGTAACTAGTTCGTTCAATTCTATTTTACTAGAAAATCTTATGAGTTTTTATTGTGCACTTATATTGTATGTTCAAG
>NZ_JAKZJI010000038.1:0-905 GCF_031142805.1 Streptococcus sp. IsoGale022
GCAGAGACTTCCTTAGTCAAGAAAAACCACCAAATCGCAACCATCGTCAAGCAGAAAATCGCTCAAAAACTAATTGAGAAAGTCCCTATGACAGCTATCGCTGAAAGCCTAGCTATCTCCACTTCCACCGTCATTCGTAAATTGAAAGAATTCAAGTTCAACGTGAACCTCAACTACCTTCCAGAATACATGAGCTGGGATGAATACAGCTTTAAGAAAGGAAAGATGAGCTTCATTGCGCAGGATTTTGACTCGCTCAAGATCGTCACAATCCTCGACGGACGAACGCAAGCAACCATTCGCAATCACTTTCTGCGCTATTCCAGACAAGTCCGAAACCAAGTCAAAGTCATTACTATGGACATGTTTAGCCCCTACTACGATATTGCCAGAAAACTATTTCCTTCTGCTAAAATCGTCCTCGACCGCTTTCACATTGTACAACATCTCAGCCGGGCTATGAACCGCCTTCGCATCCAAATCATGAATCAGTTGGATAAAAAATCGCACGAATATAAGGCACTCAAACGCTACTGGAAACTAAGTCATAAACGATTTTATCGCCCAATTTTTCGCATGCACTTGACTAATAAAGACATTCTTGAAAAGATTCTCTCGTACTCTCAAGAACTCCGAGAACATTATGAGCTTTATCAACTCTTACTTTTGCATTTTCAAGAGAAACGGGCTGACCATTTCTTTGGACTCATTGAAGAAAGAATTACTTGTATAAATCCTATCTTTCAGACTGTTTTTAAAACATTTTTTAAGGAGAAAGATAAAATTATCAACGCACTTGAACTGCCCTACTCAAATGCTAAACTAGAAGCAACTAACAACCTTATCAAGGTCATTAAGCGCAACGCTTTCGGATTTCGGAACTTTGACAATTTTAAAACTAGAAT
>NZ_JAKZJI010000039.1:0-565 GCF_031142805.1 Streptococcus sp. IsoGale022
TGAAAAGAATAGGTCCCGTAGTGTAGCGGTTATCACGTCGCCCTGTCACGGCGAAGATCGCGGGTTCGATTCCCGTCGGGACCGTTGAAGTCAAGAAGATTTCAAGAAAAGTAAGAGACTCGTTAGCTCAGTTGGTAGAGCATTTGACTTTTAATCAAAGGGTCACTGGTTCGAGCCCAGTACGGGTCATAAGAGCGGGTTTGGCGGAATTGGCAGACGCACCAGATTTAGGATCTGGCGCTTTAGGGCGTGGGGGTTCAAGTCCCTTAACCCGCATATAAGATAATAATGAGCCGGCTTAGCTCAGTTGGTAGAGCATCTGATTTGTAATCAGAGGGTCGCGTGTTCAAGTCATGTAGCCGGCATTTTTGAATAGGATGCGAACGTAGTTCAGTGGTAGAACATCACCTTGCCAAGGTGGGGGTCGCGGGTTCGAATCCCGTCGTTCGCTTGAGGCGGCCGGGGTGGCGGAACTGGCAGACGCACAGGACTTAAAATCCTGCGATTGGTAACGATCGTACCGGTTCGATTCCGGTCCTCGGCATAGACTTGTAAGAGGCAGTAG
>NZ_JAKZJI010000004.1:0-125229 GCF_031142805.1 Streptococcus sp. IsoGale022
GCCAAGACGGGAGTTTTTTTATTCTTCATCATCTGTAAATTCTAGGATGTCTCCAGGCTGGCAATCAAGGGCCTGACAGATAGCATTGAGGGTGCTAAATCGGATAGCCTTGGCCTTGCCCGTTTTGAGAATGGAAAGGTTGGCGTTTGTGATACCGATGATATCGGCCAGTTCACCCAGTTTCATCTTTTTCTTGGCCAGCTGGACATCAAGATTAACGATAATCATGATAGCAGCCTCCTAGATGGTAAATTCATTTTCTTCAGCTATATCAATCCCCTTTTCCAGAATTTTCATCATCAGCCAAATAATCAGAGCACCCAAGAGAGGTGTAAAGCTCATACTGGCGTTAAAAGAGAAGGGGAGAGCGATGGGATTGCCTGATGCAGCAACCTTAACGGAAAGAAAGGTCAGAGCCAAAAAGACTTTCCATGCCTTATCAGCTAGTTGCGTGTTTGATGAATCAAAAATCTTTCCACCAATCAAATTTTTGATGAAATTACGAGCAAGATAGATGAGATAAATAGTCAAAGAAGCTGTGAGAAGATTTATAACAAAGGCTAGAATACTCCACCAATTTGAAAAATCAACTGAGGGCAGAAATTGAACATTGAGCTTTATTCCCAACCTGTCGGAAAGACCGGTATAAGAAATCACACTTAGGATAGTAAGAAACACCAGAATAGCAGCATAGCCTACTATGATAAGGTTTAATAGAGTAACAATATCTTTGAGCAAAGAGTTATTTTTTAATTCAATCTTTTTCATGATGCTTACCTCTATCGAAAATCAGCCGGCAGTAGATTTTCTTTTCCTTTTATTCTTATTATAATCTATTTTTTATTGTATTTCAAGAAAAATATATCGAAAAACGATAAAAACAAAAATAAATTTCCTTCTATCATAAAAGCAATTCCTTATTTTTTATGCTATACTGTTTTCAAATTAATTCAAGGAGGAAAAAATGGGAATTTTTGATTTCTTTAAAAAACAGTCGGAAAATCAGGAAGCTGAGGAAGTTTTCGATGAAGAGTACGAAGAAGTAGTAGAAGATGTCGAGCCGGTAGAAGATTATGTGGAGGCTCCTGGATGGGAAGCCATCTCAACAGAATTTGCTCGGATATATAATAATCAAGAGCCGGTAGATCACATTGAGGCTATTGTAAAATGGCGTTTTGGCGGGCCGGATCCGCTGGATGGTGTAGATGTTTATGATGCAGGTAACTCTTGGCATTTGGTTAGTTATGGCTTGTCTGAGCTCTATGAAAAACTCAGTGAAGATCCAAACTACAGTGGCTATGGTTTTGAATTTACCATGCGACTGAAAAAAGGAAATTACCAAGCTAATGATGAATTTATCAATATAGTCACGATTTTTCAGGAGTTGGCGCGCCGGACCTTTGAGACCGGAGAGGTTTATCAGCCTTTTGAATACATTTATACTGGACAGCTTCTTGGCTTTGACCGTGAACAGGAATCTGCTTTGACAGGTTTTATCACAGTTCCGGATGTAGAAGCTCAGCCTTTGGAGACAGTCCATGGCCAGGTAGATTTTATTGAGCTGGTTGGTGTGACAGATGCAGAATTACAGCAAATCCTCAATGAAGAAGAGACTGCCCAAGGCCTCTACGCTCGCTTGGGGAGTGACCTAACAGACTATGGTCGGCAGTCGCTTGTTTGATGACGGGTTTTCAGCAACTTTTTGACAGCTCATTAGTTTTATTCTATAATGAAATTACTTATTATTTAAGGAGATAAAAATGAAAAAGATTTTTTCAGCCAGCGTGGTTCTTTTAGCAGCAGTTACCTTAGCAGCATGTTCAAATAATCATTCATCCGTTACTTCTAAATCTTCAGAAAGCAAGGCTGCTTCTAGCTCAGTTAAAAAGTCTTCAAAATCAAGCAGTAAAGAAAGTAACTCAAGCAGCTCAAGTACTTCGTCAAGTGCCAATCTAGAAACACCTGACTTTGTCTTGGTTACAGACGAAGAAATCGCTAACGCAACAACAATTGGTGATTTAAAAACCGTGTACAATAAGCTTGCGGATAATTACATCAAATATAGTGGAGAAATTAAAGAAAAACTCCCCGAGTCTGAAAGAGCTGATTTTGACAAAGAAGCGGAAACAGCTTTGAAAGCTTTTGAAGAATCAAAACAGACTCTTAGTGATCAATTATCTCAGTTTGGTCCAGATGATTTAGAAGTTCCGACAGAAGTACGGGACCCGTTCCTGCAAAGCGTAAAAGAAAAACGCGATAAACTGGTAAATGTTTTGAAAATGTCTTATCTGTTTGTTTCAAATATGCCTAAAAAACAGTAAGATCAGCTATTGAAATTGATCCTTATTTCTTGGAGAAGATTTTTACGAATCAGGCGGACTTCCGAAGCCATATCTTGATTCAGCTCCATCCATTACTAGATAATAAAATATCAGGATCAGCCTTATTGCTGATCCTGATATTTTATACTCTTTATTTAAACTTAAAACCTTCATAGACCAGATCTGCTTTAGGATTGGTCTTTTTAAATTCGTTGGCTAGTTTATCCATCATTTTGACAGGTCCGCACATGAAGACGGTGGTTTGGTTGTCCAGAGGATAATTCTTGAAGTCCAAATAGCCAGAGACCTTACTATCAACCAAATGAAGGTTGAACTGCGGATTCTTGGCCGCGTAGTCTTTGAGTAGGTCAAGGTAAACAGCATTTTCTGCTCCAGTATAAGCGTAGTAGAAGCTGACTGGACGATTCAGCTTAGGATTTTCACGGATATAGGAAATGAAGGGCGTAATGCCAATCCCACCAGCAATCCAAATCTGCTTTTCCTGCCCCTGGTCAAGAATCATGTGACCATAAGCTCGGTCGATGGTGACCTTGGTTCCCTCTTGGATATTTTCATAAAGTTTCTTAGTGTGATCTCCAGAGTTCTTGATAGTAAAGTAGACGATATTGTCATGACCGCCAGAGATAGAGAAGGGATGCGGCGCTTTTTCAAATCCTTCTTGGAAAATCTTGACAAAGGCAAACTGCCCATACTGGTAGTCTAACTTTTGACTGAGCTGGATCTTCAACTCTACGGTATCGTGGTTGAGGCGTTTGACCTGCATGATTTTTCCCAGATGGCGAAAGGCCAAACTTTGATAGAGGGAGATGATGTAAAAGCCAGAAGCTAAACCGATGATAGCGTAGAATCCGACTACGAAACCTAGCAAGGTCGGTGTTAGGAGTCGACCGCCCATCAGCATATAGGCGTGGAAGAGACCAAAGATATAGGCCAAATAAACAAAGCGGTGAATCCAGCGCCAAGCCTCATATTTGATGTGCTTGCCAAGATAGGCCACCAGAACAATGCTGACAAATAGATAGATGCCGACGTTCCCAAGCTGGGCTGCAAGATGAGAGCCCCAGAGACTGCCACCCATAGCAACATTGTGGAGAGCAAGCAGGACGACGGAAAAGATAGCTGTAAACTTATGATAAGCATACATCTTTTCGATGCCATGGAACCATTTTTCCAAAAGTGCGTTCCGAGTCGCAAGTAAAAAGGTCAGTGAAAGGGTTGTTAAGGCCAGACCGGGTACAATAAAGTTGGTCATTCCAGCTGAAGCCCAAGCATAGATGGTCAGGATTATGCTAACAGCAATAAGGGCGATTCCTTTGATAGATTTCATGATGGTTTCCTTTCTGATTTTTATCACTACTTAGTTGTAAATGAATTTGTTACATTCTACCAAAGAAAAAACAAGCTGTCAAGATAAGCGCTTGTTTTGTTTTTGGTATGGATAGGTCAAGTCTTCCCTTAGCCAAGCTATAGAAGAGATTTGTGATTTTACTCTTGAACCTCTGCGGCAGTGTCTTCCTTTTTGTCAGTCTCAGACTGGCCGAAAGGCAACTGCTTGCTCCAGCGTGATAGGTTTTCTCGGATATCCTTGCCAATAGCAGAAGGCTTAGGCAAGTTTATATCGTCCTTCCAGCTTTGGACACGCATATCCAGCAGGAGTTTGGACAAACGCAGCAGCATGTCACGTTCTTGGTCTGTTAGAGATTGAGCATTTTTCAGGATATCAAGGACTTTGTTAAAGTTTTCAACATTGGAAAGTTCGTCGACAGACTGGATACCAGCATCCAAAATCAGTCCGAAAAAGAGGTCGAAAAAGTCTTTAAGTTCTTCATCTGAAACAGTGCTTACCCAATTTTTAAACGTTTTGTCTATCTGCAGGCTCTCTGCATCTAGTGTATCCAGCAATAGGAAAGAGTCTCCCTTGATTTTCCACGAAAAGGTATCGTGCTGGGCAAAGCCACCGATGGCACTGCTTTTGACAATTCTAGCTTCCTTGGTCGTTTCCAGCATCATGCCAACGATGGAGTTTTGAGGCAGGTATCGCTTCATCTTTTCTACCATAGCCTGATAGCCATCGCTTTTGATAACAAAGTGATTGAGACCAGGAGAGTCATAGCTGTAGATGGCTTCAATACGGTCTTGGAGCGACGCATCCATCTGACTGGCTGCATAAGAAGCCAGGTTTCCACCTTTAGAATGGCCGGTTAGAATAAAGTTACCTGATAGATTTTCTAAGGCCTTCTGCAGATAGCGGGCAGCTATTTTTTGAGCAGGGATCTGGTCCATATAGGTCATGTGGAAGTCTTCCTTCCAGCCGACAATGGAGTCGTCCGTACCGCGAAAGACCAGTACATAGGTATTAGGCTTGATTTTGAAAATCAAGGCAGCGAATTGCTTCTGGATATCTTGGTCAACGTCATTGACATAGCCCATCAGTTTTAGATTTTTAAAGCGGGTAGAGGCTGCGGCTAAATCTAGCAGTTTTAGTCGGTTTTTGGTGACCATCATGGAGAGGTCACGTGGCACTTGGTCGGCCAAGTCTAGCAGACGGCAGTCGCAGTAGGAGGATATATCCTCATGTACCAGATTGTCAAAAGGTAAGTAGGTTAGCTCAGTCAGAATTAGCAGGTCCAACTCATTAAATGGTCTATCATAAATGCTATCATGCTGAACTTCTTCAAGGTAAGTAAAAATATTGCTCATGTTTTATCTCCAATTTCTACTAGTTAGTATAGCATATTTTTCTGATAGAATTTCTCTTTTCCAGAAAAATCCTACCTTAGACTGAGGATGATAAACAAGCAATCGTATTTTTTGGTATAATGTTACTAGCAAGAAATCGGGAGGGAAAGATGCACAAGATTTTACTAGTAGAAGATGATCCAGTCATCCGCCAAATGATAAAAAAAATGCTGGAACAATGGGGCTTTCAGGTAGAGGCAGTCGAGGACTTTATGGATGTGCTGACTGTCTTTGTCCGAGAAGAGCCGCATCTGGTGCTGATGGATATCGGCCTGCCCTTATTTAATGGTTATCACTGGTGCCAGGAAATCCGCAAGATTTCAACGGTGCCCATCATGTTTTTGTCTTCCCGCGATCAGTCCATGGACATTGTCATGGCTATCAATATGGGGGCAGATGACTATGTGACCAAGCCTTTTGACAATAATGTCTTTCTGGCTAAGGTTCAGGGCTTGCTGCGCCGTTCCTATGAGTTTGGAAACGACCAGAGTCTCTTGGAGCACCAAGGTGTCATTCTCAATCTCAAGTCGACAGATCTGGTTTTTGATGGGAAAGTGGTGACCTTGACCAAGAACGAATTTCAGATTTTGCGGGTCCTCTTCGAGCATTCGGATGGTATTGTGGCGCGTGATGATTTGATGAAGGAACTCTGGAACAGCGACTTTTTCATAGATGACAATACCCTATCGGTCAATGTCGCTCGCCTGCGTAAAAAGCTTGAGGAGCACGGACTGAAGAATTTCATCGAAACCAAAAAAGGAATAGGATACGGTCTCATCAATGGACACACAGGATAAATTTTTCTTTTTTAAGTCTTACCTTTATTCGCGGCGATTTTTTCTAGCTCTGCTGATTCTGCTGCTAGGCTTTATTCTGCTCTTTGCCTTTGTCTTTGATACTTACCGCAGTCTGCTGGAGTATGTCGCGCTCTTGCTGGCTTTTCTGTCTTTCTTGTTTATCGGAGCAGATGCTTGGACGGCCTTTAAGGGCTATCGCAGCCAGAAGCTGCAGGTTGCTGCTCAGGCTCAGACTCCTCTAGAAAAGCTCTTGCAGGAAAGAGTGGAGGAGCTGGAGTACGAACAGAAGAATCAGATCTTGGTTGAGCAGGAAAAATACAATGATTTGCTGGACTACTACACTCTTTGGGTTCATCAAGTCAAGACTCCTATTGCTGCCAGTTCACTTTTGATTGGAGATTTGAAGGATAAGGAAGCCAAGTCTCAGTTGGAGCAGGAGCTCTTCAAGATCGAGTCCTACGTTCATCTGGTGCTCCAGTATCTCCGTCTGGAAAGCTTCCATGACGATTTAGTTCTGAAGCAGGAAAATTTGGCTGATTTGGTCAGGGAAGTGGTCAAGAAATACGCCCTTTTCTTTATTCAGCAAGGACTCAGTCTCAATCTTCATGACCTAGATCACACGATTGTCACTGATAAAAAGTGGTTTCTAGTGATTTTGGAGCAGGTCCTGTCCAATAGTCTTAAATACACCAAAGAAGGCAGCATAGAGATTTATTTTCAAGAGGGCAGCCTTTACATCAAGGACACGGGTCTGGGGATTCAAAATGCTGATTTGCTGCGGGTTTTTGAGCGCGGTTTCTCAGGCTACAACGGTCGTCTGACCCAGCAGTCGTCAGGCTTAGGTCTCTATCTATCCAAGAAAATTGCTGATCAGCTGGGACACAAGATTGCTATAGACTCTCAAGTTGGTCAGGGAACGACGGTTTCCATCGCCTTTCCTGAGAAGAAATTGATCTTTGAGTAGGAGGAAGAAAGTTGCTAGTAGTGGTTTATGATAGTCTGACTGGTTTGGGCAAGAAGTTTGCTAAAAGTCTGGAAATGCCTAGCCAGTCAGTCTGGAAAAAGCTGGAGGAACCCTGTATTTTAGTCAGCAGAAATAGCGGAGCAGGCCAGATTCCGTGGACGACCAAGCGCTTCATCAGAAAGTACAGACAGCTAATCAAAGGCTTTGTCATCAATGGCAATCAGAAGCGTTATCCGCGGACCTTTTGCGGGGCAACGGATAAGATAGTGGAGCAGTATGGCCTCCGCCACATTCGTAATATTGAGGGTTCTGGAACGGAAGCAGACAGACAAGCAGTCAAAGCCTTTTTAGAACAGTTGCGGACGGAAGAAAGTTTTCATAAAAGCCACTAGGTTTTGTGCTATTTAGGTAGATGCTTTGCAAGATTTTTAAAAGTGACAAAATTGTAAGAATAAAACTAGCAAATGAAAGGTTAGGTTATGGTACCGGCCTTTCTTTTTTATTATCATAGAGTCAAGAAATAAGAAGGAGACAGAAAAATGAAATCAAAAGGTATAAATGCTTTTCAGTTGAAGCTCTTCATGACATTTCTTATGGTTTTTGACCATATTAGTCAGATACCGGGGCTGGTGCCGGACGGCTGGGATGGTGTCTTGCATGCCCTAACCCGCTGTGTCGGAGTAGCATTTGCCTTCATGGCAGTGGAAGGTTTTCTCCACACTCGCAACCGCCTGGCTTACAATATGCGGCTCTTCTTTTGGGCGGCTCTGATGCAGACAGGAAACTGTATCCTGACGCTCCTCTTTCAGGAAAAGGGCATCTACCTCACTCACAATATCTTCCTGACCTTGGCCTGCGGGGTTCTCATGCTGAGTCTTTTCTTTGGCTTTTCTGACAATGGCGGAGCTGCTAAGGATAGGAAGCGTGGTTTGCGGCTGACGGCAGGAGTATTAGTCTTGCTGGCTGGGCTTCTCTTTAGCGAAGGAGGCATGACTCTGCTTCCTTTCATGCTCTTGACCTACCTTTTTAGAAATCAAGTCTTTTTCAGAAACTTGTCCTATGTAGTTTGGGCGGGAATTCTCTTTGCCATGAGTATTCAAATTTATCCAACCTTGCAGGACACGCTATCAATGCTGCTCTATAATTCAGACTGGCTCTTTATCAGTGTTCTTCCTCTCTTGCACTTCTACAATGGTGAGCGAGGATCCAGCAGCAAGTGGAGCAAATATTTCTTCTATATATTCTATCCAGCCCACCTTTGGCTAATTGCCTTGATTGCCTTTTGGGTAAAATAAAGCTCATCTCATCTTACAAAAGTGTAAGATTGCACTTTAAAATGTAAGCTTAGGTTATGGCAGGGCGCTTGGTATTGAGATAAAATAGACTTATCAATTAAGAGGCAGTTTATAAAAGCTGCTAAAAGCAGGGCTTTGATAGGCGCCTGCTAAACAGAAAGGAAACAAGATGACATTATTAGACGTACAGCATGTGAAAAAGATTTATAAAACCCGCTTTCAGGGTAGTCAAGTAGAGGCACTGAAGGACATTCACTTTACGGTAGAAAAGGGCGAATATGTCGCCATCATGGGGGAGTCAGGCTCTGGTAAATCCACCCTGCTCAACATCCTAGCCATGTTGGACAAGCCAACTGAGGGGCGCGTCTTTCTCAACGGAACTGACACAGCAACCATCAAAAACAGCCAGGCTTCCAGCTTCCGCCGGGAGAAGTTAGGCTTTGTCTTTCAGGACTTCAATCTGCTGGATACCTTGTCGGTCAAGGATAATATTCTCCTGCCGCTGGTCCTCTCTCGTCGTCCCATTACCGAGATGATGCAAAAGCTGGTCACAACCTGCAATGAGCTGGGGATTAACAAGCTGCAAGAGAAGTTTCCTTATGAGATTTCCGGTGGCCAGAAGCAGCGGGTAGCAGTGGCTCGGGCCATCATCACAGATCCTGAGATTCTGCTGGCGGATGAGCCGACGGGAGCCTTGGATTCCAAGTCTTCGGCAGCTCTGTTGGATGTCTTTGACGACATCAATGCATGTGGTCAAACTATTCTCATGGTGACCCACTCGACGGCAGCGGCTAGCCGGGCCAAGCGGGTGCTCTTTATCAAGGATGGGATTCTCTACAATCAAATCTTCCGCGGTGATAAGACCGAGCGGCAGATGTTCCAAGAGATTTCCGACACTCTGACAGTTATGGCAAGTGAGGTGAAGGACTAGTGTTTCGATTAGCAGCAAAATTGGCGGTATCCAATCTGATTAAGAACCGCCGTCTCTATTATCCTTTTGCACTGGCTACCTGTGTGGCTGTAGCCATTTCTTATGTTTTCAACTCCTTGGCTTTTAATCCCAACCTATCCAAAATGACAGGGGCCAGCTCTGTTATCCTCGTTTTGGTTCTAGGAGTCGTTATTGTGAACATCACAGCTGGAATTATTGTCTTTTATGCCAATCAATTTGTCATGAAGAATCGCTCCAAGGAGCTAGGACTTTACGGTATGTTGGGGCTCAATAAGCGTCATCTCTTTGTTATGACCTTTATTGAGCTACTAATCTTCGGGCTAGTGGCTGTAAGCTTGGGGCTGACTATTGGTGTTCTCTTTGACCAGCTGATTTATGCCTTTCTGCTCAAGCTCATGGGTACCAAGGTGGTTTTGGTTTCAACATTTCAACCTTTTGTAATGGTATTGATTATCATTTTCTATGCTTTTGTATTTTTCTGCTTGCTGATTAAAAACGGCTTTTACTTAAGAAAGTTTGATGCTCTGCAATTAGTCAAAGAAAAAAATAGCGGGGAGAAAAAGAGTCGCTTTTTACTCTTGCAAACTATTATTGGTATGTCTTCTCTCGCTTTTGGCTATTATCTTGCTTTAGGTGTATCTAATCCGATGGCAGCCATTATCATTTTCTTCGTGGCCGTACTTTTTGTTATTCTAGGGACTTATCTACTTTTCAATGCAGGAACGACTGTTTTCTTACAATTTTTGAAAAAGAGAAAGACGTTTTATTATCAGCCAGATAACATGATTTCGGTATCTAATCTAATTTTTCGAATGAAGAAAAATGCAATTGGTTTAGCGACGATTTCTATTTTGTCGACAATGGTTCTGGTTACCTTATCTGGTGGAGCCAACATTTATGCTGGTGGTGATTATATGCAGAATGCCATGTTCCCGCATGATTTCAGTATCCAAGGAAAAGAAGTAACAGGTGAGGTGCTGGACCAAGCTTTGACAGAGTTTGTTCAAGAGCAGCAGCTTCAGATTAGTAAAAAAGTTATTTACCAGTATTATACAATAGGAGTTAGCGGTCGAACTGGTAATCAGCTAGATATTTATTCTAAGGGACAGAAATCATTCACTCCAAATCTTTATATTTTGGCCATTTCTGAGAGTGATTATCAAGGAATGACGGGTCAAAGTCTTCAGCTTAAAGATGATGAAATAGCCATATTTGAGCAAGGACTGGAATTAGACAGCAAAAAAGATTTACAGCTAGCTGATAAAAATTTAAAAATCAAGAAAAAATTAAAAGAAGATTTCGTTTTCGGTAATATACCCGATCCGATGAATATGATAGTGCCTGAAAAAATCTATATGGTAGCTAAAAATCCGAGTCAAATCTTTTCTTCATTGATGAACGATTACGCTGTCAATGTTAACTATTATGGAGGATTAAATCTTAAGCTTCCAAAAGAAGAACAGAGAAAACTCAAAGAAGTATACCAAGAAAAGCTAAGCAGTTTTAATACCACCTTACCTGAAAATCAAGCTATTTATGGTTCGGTGACTGCCTTTGATAAGCAAGAAATAAAAGGAATGCTAGGTGGTATGTTCTTTATTGGAATTTTCCTATCAATCGTTTTTATGCTTGGAACTGTTCTTATCATCTACTACAAGCAGATTTCTGAAGGCTATGAAGATCGAGAAGGCTTTGTTATTTTACAAAAGGTTGGATTGGACGAAAAACAAATCAAGAAAACGATTCGTAGGCAGATTCTGATAGTCTTCTTCCTACCCCTAATCTTTGCCTTTCTTCATTTGGCTTTTGCCTATCACATGTTGAGCTTGATTTTATCTGCTTTAGGGGTGCTGAATGCCACACTTATGTTAGTAGTGACTCTGGGTGTTTGTGCTCTGTTTATTGCAGTATATGTCGGTGTCTTTCTCATTACTTCTCGCAGCTATCGCAAAATTGTGGCTATGTGATAGCAGAGACAGGCATCATATACCTTTCATCTATTTTAAAGACTTAGGCTGAGATTTTTCTCAGCCTTTCTTTTCTCGGAAAATTTCTAAGAAAGATTCCTAAAAGCGTGGAAATATGATAAAATAGGACGTTAATGCAATTAGGAGAGTAAAAATAGATGAATATATTTAGAAAAAAAGATGCCAGTAAGGATAGAACGGGCATGCGCCGTCACTTGAAAATTCCTGATTTAATTTTGCTTGGTATTGGAGCCATGGTAGGAACTGGAATTTTCACTATCACAGGGACTGGAGCAGCCAAATATGCTGGGCCAGCTCTGACCGTTTCGATTGTCATTTCAGCGCTTTGTGTGAGTATTTCGGCACTTTTTTACGCTGAGTTTGCCTCACGGATTCCGGCCAATGGCGGAGCCTACAGTTATATTTATGCGGTTCTGGGAGAATTTCCTGCTTGGCTGGCTGGTTGGCTGACCATCATGGAGTTCATGACGGCTATCTCAGGTGTTGCCTCTGGATGGGGGTCTTATCTGAAGGGATTACTGAGCGGCTTTGGTATCCAGCTGCCGGCAGCTCTGAATGGCACCTTCAATCCAACAGCAGGTACTTATGTGGACTTGCTGCCTATTCTGGTCTTGGTCTTTGTTACAGGGGTTGTCCTTTTGAACTCAAAGGCAGCCCTGCGCTTCAACTCAGCCTTGGTGGTCTTAAAATTCTCAGCCTTAGCACTCTTTATCATTGCAGGATTTTTCTTCATCAAGCCAGAAAATTGGTCTAACTTTGCACCATTTGGTTTTGGAGAAATCTATGGCGGCAAGGTCGGTATCATGGCCGGGGCTTCGCTCATGTTCTTTGCCTTTCTGGGCTTTGAGTCCATTTCCATGGCGGTAGATGAAATCAAAGAGCCCCAAAAGAATGTTCCTCGCGGGATTGTCTTATCCTTGAGCATCGTGACTATTCTCTATATTTTGGTGACCTTGGTCTTGACTGGGATTGTTCACTATAGCAAGCTGGATGTTTCAGATGCGGTAGCCTTTGCTTTGCGAAGCGTCGGACTTGGTTGGGCAGCTAACTATATCTCTGTCGTCGCTATTTTGACTCTGATTACGGTATGTATCTCTATGACCTATGCCCTGTCGCGGATGATTTACAGTATTGCACGTGATGGTCTCTTGCCTCGCTCTTTCAAAAAATTGACTGAGACCAGTCGGGTGCCAAAGAATGCAACGATTTTAGTAGGGATTGCCTCAGCTGTCTGTGCCGGTATCTTCCCCTTAGCTAGCATCGCCTCTTTCCTCAATATCTGTACCTTGGCCTATCTGATTTTATTGGCACTCGCTGTCTTGAAATTACGGAAAGATAAAGGAATGCCCAAAGCTGGAGAATTCAAGACACCTTTAGTCCCTCTGACACCAATCTTGTCCATTGTCATCTGTCTGTCCTTCATGACCCAGTATACCAAGGAAACATGGCAAGCTTTTGGAATTGCATTGCTACTGGGAAGTCTCATCTATGCCTTCTATGGCTATCGAAACTCTGAAATCGCTGTAAAAGAGAAGTAGGGTGAAGTATTGCTATTAAGCAGAAAGAAGAAGTAGAAAAGAATGAAAAAACTTAACCTAACTCAAAAGAAGAAAATCTGGCTCTTTGCCCTTGCTTTTATCGCTCTAATCTTACTGGCGATTGTGATCAATATCCAGCTGAACCAGCCTGAAGATATGCATGCTGAGTATGTTCGGCTTTGGAAGACAACTTGGCATGAGGAAAATAAAGATTGGCTCTATCCACTGAAAAATATCTGTCTTGTTATTCTGGCAGTTCTGGCAGGGTCTGGTTTGATGATTGCATTCTCCAAGAGTGAGAGATGGAAATAAGCTTCTGTAGATTAAAATAATCTTACAAAAATGTAAGATTGACGATGATAAATGTAAGGTAGAGACATGGAAAACGTGTCTCTATTTTGCTATAATCGGCTCAGGAATCCTCACAAGAAAGGTTGTGCAATTATGAAAAAAGTCCTTTTAGGTTGCTTAGGGACAGTACTGGTTTTGCTTGCTCTTTTAATAGGTCTTCTGGCCTACTTTGGTCCAGACTATGGCATTTTTCTTTTCCCACCTAGTCCGCAGGACTACGCTCGCTCGGTTGTGAAAAAACTTGATTTCGGTCTTTATACTGACAAAGACTGGGAGAATGAGAAGAAGAAAGCCTTGGAGAAGCTTGAATCAGCTAAGACTTATCAAGATACCTATCCTGTTTTGGAAGAATTAACCAAAAAGGCTGGCGGGAAGCATTCTTATTTTTTAAGTCCACAGGATAATCCCGAAAATTGGTCGGAAAGCAAAAACCACCCTGAAGTGCAGAATCGAGAGGGAGTTCTCTATTTAAAAGTTCCTGCTTTCACAGGTGATGCACAGGCAGCGAAAGCTTATGCCAAGAAACTTTCAGCAGCTCTTAAAAAGGATGACTATCAGGCGGTTCTTGTGGATTTGAGAGACAATACCGGCGGGAATATGTATCCGATGATTGCGGGCCTGTCCTCTCTTTTGCCTGATGAAGACCTCTTCCAATTTGTTTATAAAAATGGAAGCAAGAGCGCGATTTCTCGGTCAGATATTCTTAAGCAGCTTGGTCTGGAGCAGACTGATGAGAAAGCAAAGAAAGTGCCAATAGCTGTCCTTACCAATGGGAAGACAGGTAGCTCAGGAGAGATGACTGTTTTAGCTTTTAAGGGACTGGAAAATGTTAAAATATTTGGTCAGCCAACGGCAAGCTATACTACGGGAAATAATTATTATCAACTATATGATGGAGCGGTTTTGCTCTTGACTACCTCGAGTATCCTAGATCGCACGGGCAAGCTTTATGAGAATGAGGCCATTCAGCCCGATGTCCTAACAGACCAGCCTTTAGAAGAGGCGGAGTCTTGGTTGAAGGGACAGATGGGAGAATAGTTCATTGAAAGCAGTCAAAAAGACTGCTTTTCTGCTATAATAAAGAGAAGAACGAGGTGACAGATGATTCGTAAAGTAAAACTAAGAGATGCCGCAGCCATTCAGCGGCTTAATGCTGAGTGCCTGGGCTATGACTTCAATAGGGAAGCGACGGAGACTCAACTAAAAAGGTTACTAGAGAGTAACCAGCATTTGATTTTGGTAGCTGAAGAAGGCGGTCAGGTCATAGGTTACGCTCATGCGGCTAGCTACGACTGTCTCTATTTCCCGTCCTTGCTCAATCTCTTGGCTTTAGCCGTCGCTCAGGAATTTCAAGGGCGGGGACATGGCAGAGCGCTGATGCAAGCTTTGCGCGAAGAGGCAAAAGCCGCAGGCTACACAGGGATTCGGATTAATTCAGGCATTTCCCGCTCATCAGCCCATGAATTTTACCGTAGCCTTGGCTGTAGCGAAAAAGCAGACCAGAAACGGTTTTATTGGGAAATTTAGAGAAAGGAGGAGAAGATGATGATTGAACCACTAACCCAGCAGCATGCTTTAGAAATTGCTAAGGACTGGCATTATGAGGCGCCTTATGACTTTTATGATATGAAAAATGATCTGGAAGATTATGAAGAAATGGTTTCCCCTGAAGTGCGTGATTTCTCAATCATAAGCAAGCCATACACATCTCTAAATATCAAATACACTAAAGAATGAAAGGAAACTAAATGACCTATAAACAAGATTATCTGGATGATATTTTGGTTCGTATAGCCTACCATTCTAGCGGGATTGAGGGGAACACTATATCTCTTCCTGAAACGGTCAGTATCATCTTGGAAAGCACCTTGCCAGGAAAGCACAAGAGTATCAGAGAGTTCTATGAGATAGAGAACCACAAGCAGGCCTTTTCTTTGTTGCTGGATAGCTTAGCTAATAACGACCCCTTGACTGTGGGGCTGGTGCAAGATTTCCATGCGCTATTGACAGACCGCCTGCAGCACGATAGAGGGCAGTTTAAAACTGTTCAGAATGCTATCATAGGGGCTGAATTTAAGACAGCTTCACCAGACGAAACGCCTTTTCTAATGGCTCAATGGGCGGACAATACAGCTTATAGGCTGGATATGGCAAAGAGTGAGCGTGAGATATTAGAGATACTGGCTGATACGCATATCCAGTTCGAGCGCATTCACCCGTTTAGTGATGGGAATGGACGCACTGGCCGCTTAATTCTGATGTACTTGGCTATGAAGTACCTAGGTGCTCCGGTCATTATCAGCAAGGATGACAGGGCGGAGTATATGGAGCTTTTAGCTACTCAAAACATCCAAGGACTGTCTAACTTATTGCAGCAGTCACTAGATGACGAAAGGGAGAGAATGAGCCAGTTTTAGTGCTGGACTGCTTTTGTACAAAAATAAATTAAAACAACCACCGATGAATTGATGATAAATTCGCTGGTGGAGTTTAAAACAAAAAACAATGTTGGCAAAGTTTGGCTAGTATGAGCGTGAGAAAATCATTTAAGATAGCGACAACATCCGTACAATCGTAGATGTAAAAGGATAAAGAAAAAGAGGCCGTTTCATACTACGAAAAAGCTATAAATGGTCTATGAGTCCACAAAAAGGTGAACAAATTTAAAAACCACCTCATTTCAGAGGTTGGAAAACCTTATCAAATCAGGGTTTATAGATGATAAAGGAGAAAACCATGACATTTGAAGAAATTTTACCAGGTCTTAAGGCCAAGAAAAAATATGTGCGTACAGGCTGGGGCGGGGCAGAAAACTACGTCCAGCTCTTTGACACGATTGAGCAGAATGGGGTGGCTCTCGAAGTGACTCCTTATTTCCTCATCAATGTTTCAGGCGAAGGAGAGGGCTTCTCCATGTGGAGTCCGACTCCTTGTGATGTGCTCGCTACAGATTGGGTGGAAGTAGATGACTAAGACGGTACTAGTTACGGGAGCTAGCTCTGGCATTGGCCGAGCTCAGGCTCTGACCTTTTTGGAAAATGGCTACCGCGTCTACGGGGTGGACAAGGATGAAAATCCTGGTTTTCTCAATGAGCTGCGTTTTGTCAAGATGGATTTAACCGGGGATTTGACACCGCTCTTTACTAGCTTGCCCGAGGTGGATATTCTCTGCAATACAGCAGGTATTTTGGACAATTATCGTCCCCTGCACGAGACAAGTGACGAGGACTGGGAGCAGATTTTTGCGCTCAATCTGACCGCGACTATGAAAATCACTCGCTTTTACCTGCAGAAAATGCTGGAGAAAAAGTCTGGTATCATCATTAATATGTGCTCGATTGCTAGCTTTCTGGCTGGCGGCGGCGGTGCTGCCTATACAGCCTCTAAGCATGCTCTGGCTGGCCTGACCAAGCAGATAGCCTTGGACTATGCGGATAAAAATATCCAAGTCTTTGGTTTGGCACCGGGCGCTGTCAATACAGCTATGACTGCCACCGACTTTGAGCCAGGCGGACTGGCAGACTGGGTTGCTGAGGAAACGCCTATCAAACGCTGGTTAGACCCTCAAGAAGTGGCAGACATCAGCCTCTTTCTAGCCAGTGGTAAGGCAGCTGCTATGCAGGGCGAGATTATCAAAATCGACGGCGGCTGGAGTTTGAAGTAAGTGAATGAAGAATGCGAACAATGAGAAAGCTAAGAACCTTTTCCAAACCTGGACCAAAAACATGATTCACTATAGCTTATCTGCTGGTCTAGGGCAGTTCTTCATGAACGCGCCTGAGACATCCTGCCTTTACCAACTAGGAAATTTCATCTTTCCGGCTGGTCAGGTGGATCCAGATTTTTGGCAGGATTATAGCACAAAATACAGCTTGGCTGACAAGATCATTATCTCCGAGGAGCCCAGCTGGCAAGAGTTTTTGGATAGTCAGAGTGAGTTGGGCAAGTTTACTCGCTATGCTTTTGCGGACAGGGTTGCCTTTGACACAGAGGCTTTGGAGAAATGGCAGCGCAGGCTACCTGCAAACTACTACCTTTGTCTGATTGATAAGGAGAGTTATGAGCGTTTGGCTGAGGAAGCCTGGTCTCAGGATTTGCAGGGTGATTTTTCCGATTTTGACCATTTTCAAGCGGCGGGTGGCTTTGGCTTTTTACTCTATTCAGGAGAGGAAATCATAGCTGGCGTATCGACAGGATTGGTCTATCATGGAGCTCTTGAGATTGAAATTGCCACCAAGCCAGCCTACCAAAGACAGGGCTTGGCCAAAATTTTAGGTGCCCAGATGATTTTAGAAGCTCGAAAACGCTTACTCTTTCCTCTATGGGATGCGCACAATGAAGCCTCCAAAAAAGTCGCAGAAAGCTTGGGCTATCAGTGCCTAGGAGCTTATCCAGCTTATGAATGGAAAGGGACTTTTGACCAATGAAGAAAAACCAAACCTATTTCTTAAAAGACATCATGGAGGCTGTAAAATCGGAAGAGCTAGATGATGATTTCTGTTTGTATGCTAAGGAAAATGGAGAACTGAATTTTCAGGACAGCTACTTGCTTCCTTGTTGGTAAAGTTTTTGTCCTTTAGGGCAAAAATCATGGCTATTGTTATCATTAAAGCAAACCAAAAGGCGGGAATGAGAATAGGAGAAAGCATTTCGCGAAGGGCTGGTGCAATAGCGCTGAGTAGCCGACTAAGGAGAATTCCTGTTAAGGGAGTTGTTAGGGCAAACCAGCGCGGGTAAGCCGTTTTCTTACTCAAAACGAGGATAACAATAAATAGGAGAAGTACAGCCATAAGTACGAAATAAATAAGCAGAAAGTTATTTTTCACTATTGAAAAGCTTTCTAGTAATTTTGCAATATCGGCAGAGGGATTATGGGCATACAGCCGCGAAGTGGCGGCAAAATAGAAATAGCTGGTGTGGAGGAAAACACAGACAGTCATGAGAATCCAAGCTCCTACTATTCCTAGCCATTTTTGTCTCAGCCCGATAGAGAGGATATAGACGCCCATTCCTAAAAGCGGGAAAAGAAGTAAGGCATAGCCTGCAAAATCAACTTTCCAAGCTGCTAAATCAGGCATGTGCTGCCAAAATCCCTTTCCAAAACCGTCAGAGATAGCAATCAATATATCTGCAACATAAATCAGCCAGCTTCCTAAAATAGACCAGGGAGCCCAGCGACGGATCGTTTTTTGAGTCATAAGCGCCTCCTTTAGACTTGTGTTGCTAACATTTTACCAAAGGTTTGTTACGGAAGCAAGTCTCGAAATGCCTAGAGGCTATAAAATGGTGTCTGCTTTCTGTGTAAGGGGATGAAATGATTTCAGAAAGTGTGGGAAATGTTTGATTTTTGGGCTCTTTGTCAACTGTAGTGGGTTGATGAGAAGTTATAATCTGGAGAGGACTAAATCAGTCCTCTCCTTTTTGATGTTCAAAGCGATGAGGATTCTAGTTTTAAAATTGTCAAAGTTCCGAAATCCGAAAGCGTTTCGCTTGATGACTTTGATGAGGTTGTTAGTAGCTTCTAGTTTTGTGTTTGAGTAGGGCAGTTCCAGTGCGTTCAGGATCTTATCCTTGTTTTTCAAGAAGGTCTTAAAAACAGTTTGAAAAATAAGATTTACATAAGAAATGGTATCTTCAATGAGTCCAAAGACAAGTAAGGGAGCAGGAGCTGGAGCTGATTTATTACGGTGAAGATTTTGCGGATGTTCTCTTGTCAGTCATGGAGCAGAAAGCAGAAGCGACTGATCAAGAGTGTTTACAGGCTCTGCTTTACTATTATGAGCATGATGACTTTATGGATTTTGACTGAGAAGCTTTATTGACTTTGATAAAGATACAGTTTTGTAGTAAAATGTTTATAAACAATAATTATCATTTTAGAAAGACAGGAGAGATGATGACCCCAAAAGAAATGTGGCAGGCATATAAGAAAATCAATCCAGAAATTGGCGACGAGATTGATGCCTGGGCCTTCGGTGTCCAAGCAGACCAACTGGCTGATTTGGTGCTACGTGGTGAGAAGACAGCGACGGCTTCAGCCTACCAACTGTATCAGCTTGAAAATGAGCCCTTGCCGCAGGTAGGAAGCTTTGATGTCATTTTAGACAGTCAGGATAAGGCAGTCTGTATCGTTGAAATCACCAAAGTCTCTGTGCTGCCTTTTAAGGAGGTTTCAGCCGAACACGCTTTTAAGGAAGGAGAAGGAGACAAATCCTTGGCCTACTGGCAGCAAGTCCATGAGGCATTTTTCACAGAGTGTCTGGCGGAAGCCGGTTTGGAATTTTCCCAAGAAACGGGTGTCGTCCTAGAAGAATTTCGCAAGGTCTATCCGCTGGAACAAGCTTAAGTCTATTTTTGAATAGGCTTTTTGTTTGTCCTTGATAAATCGAAGCAAAAGTGTTACTGTTAGGTATACAAAAATCGTGATATGGAGGAGAAATGGACAAATTAATTTTAGGCTTACTCATGATAAAGCATTTTACAGTTTATGAAATTCGTCAGGTGATGCGGCAAAATTTCAGCTCTATGTGCAGCGACAGTTTAGGAAGTATCCAAGCAGCCTTAAAAAAACTGTCCCAGCAAGGGGCGGTGACTTATTCGGAGTATGTAGAAAAAGGAAAAATGAAGAAGGAATATGCCATTACTGCTTCGGGACGAATCTTGTTTTTGGAGTGGCTTAAAACGCCTATCGACATGAGCAAGAACAAGAATATGGACTTGGGGAAATTCCTTTTTATGGGTTATCTGCCAAAGAAAGAGCAGCTTCAGATGCTGGATTTAACCATTGAGGGACTGGAAGTTGAAGTCCAAGAGTTTGAAGCTGTCAAAAACGCGATTCGTTATACAGAGGAGCAGGAAAAAGTAAAAGCTTATCTAGAGCAGAACAGCCATTTGGCTACAGAGCTGATAGAGACCAGTCAGGCGGCTGATTTAGCTGAAAGTATTTCCCAGATTGGCTATTTTGAAATGAAGACGCTCGAATTTGGGCTGGATTCAGCCCGCTTTCAGTTGGACTGGTTTACCAAGCTTCGCCAGCAGTTGGCTGAAAATGAGAAAGAGGGCTGAGATACTAAGTATTCGAAAAGCAGTGGATACTTGCCTTGTAGATACATTTGGCAATGACTTTGAGAGTTTGAAAAACCAATTAACATTTCTTCCGCTACAGTCTTTTAGAGACCGTTTCTGAAAAAAGATTGAAAATAGGTCTAAAAAAGCTTATAATAAAAGCTATAAAACGACAGAAGGCTTCTAGGAGGATTGATTTTGAAGAAGGTTCATTTTTTTATCATTTACGGCTGTGTCTGCTTTGTACTGATTGGCGGAACCTTTTTCTATACTTACTTTAAGCCTGGAGGCATAGCAGAAGCAATCGAGTCCCGCTTTAAGCTGTCTGCTGTAGTGGATGCATCCTTGAAAAAATTCGATCAGGATAGTTTCTACATGGATCGGCTGTCTGAGTCAACCTATCTAGAAGGCTACAAAAAAAGAAAAGCTGAGACCGTTAAACAGCTGACCGTTTCAGAATCACCTTATTTAGCCAAGCTTTACGAAACCTATGATGATCAAGAACTGACCCATTATTTCAGTGAAGATCGGATGTACTTGGAAGAAAAAGACGGCTTTGAGACCATTGATGACACCGACTCCCGGAAACATATCAATGGTTATTCGGGCATGTCTTCCTTTAAGGCTTTGCTGCAGGTCATGGTAGATAATGAGTCAGAACTAACTAAGAAAAAAGTGGACGGCGGCTATGAGTTTTCGGTGACAGCAGAAGGTGATTTGGCTTATGACCTTATCGATGCTTTCTACTATGCTTATAATGATGAGCATTATGATACGACTATCAACATTGAGAAGTGTCAGGTTGCTTTTGTGGTTGACCCTAAGACTCGGACCATCCGCTCTATTGATATGACTATGGATTTGGACGAAGATACAGCTTTAGATGGAGAATTGATTTACTTCAAGCAGCGGGCTGTCTTCAAGGACTATGGCAAGGCAAAAGTCCATCTTCCAAAGAAAATCAAAGAAAAAGAAGCAAAATCAGCTGTTTAAAGGCTGATTTTTTTGTGCGAAAGGCTTTTATTGTAGCATTTTCTCTGGTATCTTGATTTTAATTTTTAAAAATTACCTTTTAGTGATATAATAAAGGTGATATCCTACAGAAAAGAGATAATTGATGACAAATTACGCGATTATTTTGGCTGCGGGTAAGGGTACTCGCATGAAGTCAGATTTACCAAAGGTACTGCACAAGGTTGCAGGAATTTCCATGCTGGAACATGTTTTTCGTAGTGTTAGTGCCATCGATCCGGAAAAGACCGTGACAGTTGTTGGCCATAAGGCGGAGCTAGTCGAGCAAGTCTTGGCAGGTCAGACAGACTTTGTCCGTCAGACCGAGCAGCTGGGAACGGGCCATGCTGTTATGATGGCCGAGCCTGTTTTGGAAAATCTGACTGGTCAGACACTGGTCATTGCTGGCGACACTCCCCTGATTACAGGAGAAAGCCTAAAAAATCTGATTGACTTTCATATCAACCACAAGAATGTTGCGACTATCCTGACAGCAGAAGCAGATAATCCTTTTGGATACGGCCGTATCGTACGCAATCAGCACGAAGAAGTCTTGAAAATTGTTGAGCAGAAGGACGCTTCGGACTTTGAGCAGCAAATCAAGGAAATCAATACTGGGACTTACGTCTTTGACAATGCCCGTCTCTTTGAAGCCCTCAAAAACATCAATACCAACAATGCACAAGGCGAATACTATATCACAGATGTGATTGGTATTTTCCGCGAGAATGGTGAAAAAGTCGGCGCTTATACACTAAAAGACTTTGATGAAAGTCTGGGGGTTAATGACCGCGTAGCTTTAGCTACAGCTGAGAGTGTTATGCGCCGCCGGATTAATCAGCAGCATATGGTCAATGGTGTCAGCTTTGTCAATCCTCATGCGACCTATATCGATGTGGATGTAGAAATTGCGCCTGAAGTTCAAGTTGAAGCAAATGTGACCCTGAAAGGTCAGACCAAGATTGGGGCAGAGACTATCCTGACCAATGGTACCTACATCGTGGACTCTGTCATTGGAGAGCGGACCGTTATCACCAACTCCATGATTGAGGAGTCAAGTGTTGCGGATGGAGTGACGGTCGGGCCTTACGCTCACATTCGTCCAGATTCTAGTCTGGCTAAGGATGTCCATGTCGGAAACTTTGTTGAAGTTAAAGGATCGTCAATTGGCGAAAATACCAAGGCTGGTCATTTGACCTACATTGGAAACTCTGAGGTTGGTGCTAATGTCAACTTTGGTGCGGGTACGATTACGGTTAATTATGATGGCCAGAAGAAGTACAAGACTATCATTGGCGACAATGTCTTTGTTGGTTCTAACTCGACCATTATTGCCCCAGTTGAGCTAGGTGACAACTCACTGGTCGGTGCGGGTTCTACTATTACGAAGGACGTACCAGCAGATGCCATCGCTCTGGGACGTGGCCGTCAGATTAACAAGGAAGATTACGCTAAGCGACTTCCTCATCATCCTCAAAATAAGTAGGTTCAGTCATGGAATTTGAAGAAAAACCGTCCAACGTACGGAAATTTATCAGGGACCGATTTTTAAAGTGATTCAGGACCAGGTAGAGCTGCCAGAGGGTAAGGGTCAAGCCCAACGGGATTTGATTTTTCATAATGGGGCGGTGGCTGTGATTGCTATCACTCCGGAGAACAAGATGATTTTAGTCAAGCAGTACCGCAAGGCGATTGAAGCGACTTCTTACGAGATTCCAGCTGGCAAGCTAGAAATGGGAGAGAATGCTGATCCTCATGCAGCTGCCCTCCGAGAATTAGAAGAAGAAACAGGCTACACTGGACAGCTGGAGTTGGTCTATGATTTCTACTCTGCCATCGGTTTTTGCAATGAAAAAATCAAGCTCTACAGTGCCAGTCATTTAACAAAGGTCGAAAACCCTCGTCCCCAAGACGAGGATGAAACATTGGAACTTTTTGAAGTCAGTCTGGAGGAGGCACATCAGTTGCTGCAAAACGGTGACATCTGCGATGCCAAGACCATCATGGCCCTTCAGTACTGGGAACAAAAAAATCTGAATAAATAGGAACGTAGATCAATGGGAAAAGCTTTATTAACAGATGAAATCATTGAGCGGGCCAACCGCGGTGAGGATATTTCGGGGCCGCCTCTCATGGATGACGAGGAAACCAAGATTCTTTCAACTGGCAGAAGCTCCTTTAGCTCGCAGCAGCCTAGTCGACAGGATACTCAGTTTGGCTATCAGAGTCCTCAAAACCGCTTTGGTTATGAAGAAGCTCGGTCTCAGCAGAATCGTTTTGGCTATCAGACTGCTCAAAACCAAGAGGAGTTTACAGATGAGACCCTGCACATTGAGGTAGATCCGACCGTGACTAAGAGCCGTCGGATTGAAAACCAAAAGCGGAGCCTTTTGCAAGCCAAACTCAATAAGATTCTCCTTTGGGTGGTCATCCTGCTGATTGGTTTGATTGCTGCTATTATTTGGTGGCCTTAAAAACCAGCTCTATTGCACTTAAAAGGAAGCCTAGCCTGTCTAAGCTTCTTTTTCATCAGATGATTTGAGGTATTATATGAAAATTGGAATTATCGCAGCCATGCCTGAAGAGCTGAAGATTTTGCTGGAGCATTTAGAAAATCCAAAGAAGCACCTGCGTTTAGGGCATGTCTATCATACGGGCTCTATTGGCTACCATGAAGTGGTGTTGGTCGAAAGCGGGATTGGCAAGGTTATGTCCGCTATGAGTGTGGCTGTTTTGGTCAATGACTTCAAGGTCACAGCCGTGATTAACACAGGCTCAGCTGGAGCAGTGGCAGAAGGTCTGGCTATCGGAGACGTGGTGGTCGCAGATCGTCTGGTCTACCATGATGTGGACGTAACAGCCTTTGGCTATGATTACGGTCAGATGGCGCGGCAGCCGCTCTATTTTGAAGCGAGCCGCTATCTGGTTGCTGAAATGAAGAAAATTTTGGATAAAACCCATCAAAAGGCCAGAGTAGGTTTGATTGCGACAGGTGACAGCTTTGTTGCTGGTCAAGATAAGATTGATCGCATTAAGGAGCATTTCCCAGATGTCCTGGCTGTCGAGATGGAAGGCGCAGCTATTGCTCAAGCTACACATTCGATCGGCCTGCCTTTTATGGTTATTCGCGCCATGAGCGATACGGCAAGTCATGATGCCAATGTCACTTTTGATGAATTCATTCTTGAAGCAGGTAAACGCTCTGCAGAAACCCTGATTCAATTTCTGAAAGAGTTGGTTTAAAGGGGAAGATAGTATGTACAAAGAGTCTTATTTTGATGGTGGTCTCTTTTCTTACATCGGTCATGTGATTTTGGCTACCTTGATTACCGTTTTTACACTGGGAATTTGTGCACCTTGGGGCATGTGTATTCTGTATAATTGGAAGATAAAACATACAGTTATTGACGGGCACCGTCTTTACTTTGATGGTACTGCCATGCAGCTTTTTGGAAATTGGATCAAGTGGTGGCTCCTGACCATTGTTACTTTTGGTATTTATGGCTTTTGGCTGAAAATCAAACTGACCCAGTGGATTACCAAGCATACACATCATGCGAATTGAGAATAAGCAAGCGAGACTTAAGTGGCTCGCTTTTCCTTTTCTTCTGTCTTGCCAAAAAATCCCTTTTGATGGTATAATCAAGGAACTGCAATCAATGATAGAGGAGAAAAAATGAGTATCTTAGAAGTAAAAAATCTCAGCCACGGTTTCGGAGACCGGGCTATTTTTGAGGATGTATCCTTCCGCCTCCTTAAGGGTGAGCATATCGGCTTAGTCGGTGCCAATGGTGAGGGAAAGTCAACCTTTATGAGCATTGTGACAGGTAAAATGCTGCCGGACGAAGGTAAGGTTGAGTGGTCCAAGTATGTGACGGCTGGCTATCTGGACCAGCATGCAGTGCTGGAGCAAGGTCAGTCTGTCCGTGATGTCTTGCGTACAGCCTTTGACGATCTTTTCAAGACAGAGGCCCGCATCAATGAAATCTATATGAGCATGGCTGAGGATGGAGCAGACGTTGATGCCCTTATGGAAGAAGTGGGCGAGCTGCAGGATCGCTTGGAGAGCCGAGATTTCTATACTCTAGATGCCAAGATTGACGAGGTCGCACGGGCACTGGGCGTTATGGACTACGGTATGGAGAGTGATGTGACGGAGCTGTCTGGTGGGCAGCGGACCAAGGTTCTCTTGGCTAAGTTGCTTTTGGAAAAACCGGATATCCTGCTCTTGGACGAGCCAACTAACTATCTGGATGCTGAGCACATTGACTGGCTCAAACGCTATCTACAGAATTATGAAAATGCCTTTGTTCTAATCTCGCATGATATTCCTTTCTTGAATGACGTGATTAATATCGTCTACCATGTGGAAAATCAGCACTTGACTCGTTATTCTGGCGACTACTATCAGTTTCAGGAAGTCTATGAGATGAAAAAATCTCAGCTGGAAGCGGCCTACGAACGCCAGCAGAAAGAAATTGCGGACCTTAAGGACTTTGTAGCTCGTAATAAAGCCCGCGTAGCGACCCGTAATATGGCCATGTCCCGACAAAAAAAACTGGATAAGATGGACATTATTGAGTTGCAAAGTGAAAAGCCAAAGCCTACCTTTGACTTCAAACCTGCCCGCACACCTGGCCGTTTTATCTTCCAAGCCAAGGATTTGCAGATTGGTTACGACCGACCGCTGACCCAGCCCCTTAACCTGACCTTTGAGCGCAACCAGAAGGTGGCTATCATCGGGGCAAATGGGATTGGGAAAACGATCCTGCTCAAGAGTTTGCTAGGGATTATCCCGCCTATCGCAGGTCAAGTCGAGCGTGGGGACTATCTGGAGCTTGGTTATTTCGAGCAGGAAGTCGAAGGCGGCAATCGTCAGACACCGCTGGAAGCAGTCTGGAACGCCTTTCCGGTTCTTAATCAGGCGGAAGTCCGAGCGGCTCTGGCCAGATGTGGTCTGACTTCCAAGCACATTGAGAGCCAGATCCAAGTCCTTTCAGGTGGAGAGCAGGCCAAGGTCCGCCTTTGCCTCCTCATGAACCGAGAAAATAATGTTCTGGTGCTGGATGAGCCGACCAACCACCTGGACGTAGATGCCAAGGAAGAGCTGAAGCGAGCTCTGAAAGAATACAAAGGCAGCATTCTCATGGTCTGCCACGAGCCTGATTTCTATGAAGGCTGGATGGATCAGATCTGGGATTTTAATCAGTTGACTTGATAAAATTTAATAAAAGAAAAGAGACGGTTCATTGCGAGTCGTCTCTTTCTGTTACTAATAATTCAAAAACTGCTCGATTTCCTGCTTCTCAATCTGTTTGCCATGCTGACAGACAGGGCAGGTGAGGTAATGTTTTCTACCGTAAGGAAAAGTTGGAATCCAATAGAGTGTGAACTACCAACATAAAAGATGCTCAAATTTATTTAGACACCTTGACAAATATGTAAAGAACTGCTAGTATATCCATAAGCAGTTTTTTTGAAGACTAAATGGAATTATTATGAAATACCTTATGAAAAAATATGTTAAGTCATTTCTTTTTGGGTTGACTTTTATTTTTGTGCTCTTTTCTTCAGCAGTCTATGCTGTTACGGAGCTTACTGAAAGCACAAATCTATCAACGCTTGATATTTATCAGTTTACCTTAACCCAAGCGAATATGGAGATCTTGAGTCAAAATGGCTTGGTCGAAAGAGAATATATCCCAGCTAATGGAAACTGGAAAGAAAGTACGGTCTTCTCGCTAAGAGTAGATAAAAACCAAACTCAGCAAACCTTTAATAGCCCCATTCAGTTGCGGTTTAACAATGCAGGTATTGTTAATGGCAAGGCTGTTGATGTTTATGTGACCTTCCACAGTATAGACACTTATCTGGTTCAGAGAAATGCAGATTACCAGGATCCAAATAAGACGCTTGTCCCCTTTCTGACAGTGGATGAAAACTGGGGAAGCAAATCCATCCAGATTATGGACTATATTTGGCCACCGCATCCAACTCTTACTCATGATATGCATGGAAGCTTTGCTCTGGATACGGATGTCACTGCAGAATTGAGATATCAGGACGGAATGCCCACAGATCTAAAGATGGTCATGTTGCCGTCTGATATTGATGTGGTCTATAATGCACTCGGTCGAGAAGAAAATTTTTCAATATATGATAAAGATATAGCATTAAATAAAATCGTAAAAAACACTTCCTATGCCCTTAATGAAACTCTAGTAGACAATAAAACGACATGGCACCCTACAAGGAGTACGCAGGGAGGCAGTGACGAACACAATGTTTCAGGATTTGCGGTTCGTTCTGAAACCAATGCCATTCGATTTGATTTTACAACAACGGCAGTCAGCGGCGGTTTGTTTGGCTTTTATACAGAGACGCCAAAGGCACCAGTGAAGCAGGCTTCAAAGGATAAGCTTCCTGCCCTTGTCGAAGAATCTCTAAATTATACGGCCAAATTTCCTATGCCGACTCCTGGTAAGGACATCATTGGCTCTCTATCTTCAATGCAGATGGTTGAGACTTTGGACGATCGTTTGGATTTTCAGAGTTTGACTCTTCAATTGGACGGTCGGACATTAACCCAAGGTGCTGACTATACAATGGCCAGAGATGGACAAAAGGTATCGGTGGCAATCAATGCCAAGCACCTGATCAGTAGCAATGCTGGAAAAGAATTTACTATTATATACAAGACAAAAACAAACGATAACATTTTACAAAATAGGGCGCCTATTGAAAATAAGGTCATACAAGAAATTGATAATATTCCTGTTTCATCAGAAATCGTTACAACTAATGTGCTCTACAAGAAAAGTTACCAATTTGAAAGTGGAACGCGAGATAAATCTCTTCCTCAAGAAGTTTTGAATCTGCTACCGCAAGATCAACATGACCTAGAAAATGGTTCGACGGTTACACCGGATTCTCCAAAAGGGAATAAAAGACTAGTCAGTACTTCAGAAGGAAATTGGGTTTTCAAAAACTATAATAAAGAATCTGACACTATTCAAAATCAAGATGTACTTTTCACTGGAATATGGAATTTTCAAGAATACGAAAAGCCAAGAAAAGAAGTCTTCAATAAAAATAATGAAAATATTGATAACCAAGAAGTCAAGGCCAATGACGTTCTAACCTATAAAATTATCTACAAGAATACCAGCGATAGGGAGTTGGATGTCACCATTACAGATGAACTACCTGAACATATGGACTATGTCAATGGTTCAACTGTATATGATGACTTTGCTAATAGGAGATTAACTTGGAGAAGAAGGCTGGCACCAGAGGAGACAGTAGAAGTGTCCTTTAAAGTCCGAGTGGATCAGGATGTAGATGGGCACATTCTTCAAAGCTCAGCTAGGGTATCAACTGACCTCTTCTCTTTAGAAACAAATAGGACGAATAATCCAACGGCATTAAAAAAGTATGTCCTTCCAGAAACAGGCGGGAATGGAACTCTCTTATACCTCTCGGGGGGCTCTATCGTCACAGTGGGGTCAGCGCTTTGGCTGTTTGTCCGAAATAAACGATATAAGAAATTTCAATAAAGAAAAAGATAGGAAATCACGAAAGCTTTGAAGAGGAATGGGATACCTCGAAGATCAAGTTTGAGTGAAGAAATAATTAGGAGATTATTATGAAAAAGATAAAACAGCTGGTTATGGCAGTCTTGGTCTTTGTCTTGACCTTTGCCGGCCTACCGGTCGTATCAGCAGACACAACCTATACCATTCAGCTGATTGGGACATCAACAGGCCATACTTACGAAGCTCATCCGATTTTTCTTGGAGACCTCGATCCAGCCACGAATACTCTTACCAATATTAGATGGGCTTCGGGGATTTGGGATTCAGGTAAAAGAAGATTTGGAGACGCGGCCGATAAAGCAGCCTCTTTAAGTGCTAAAGGAGATGATTCGCAAGAAGCAAGAGAATTTGCTCAGGAAATTTCCAAGTATCTATCCGGCGGTGGACGAAAAACAGTATCGGGACAAAATGGAACAACGACCATTTCTGGCTTGGCTCCAGGCTACTATTTGATTAAGGAAGTAAATAATACCTTATACAAAAAAATGAGACATACACTCGCTTTATGCTACAGGTGGCAAGAGATACGACAGTAGCAATTAAGTCTGATGTTCCTAGTCTTACTAAGGTTACCAAGTCAAGTACGACGGGAGAGGAAACGACTATAACGGATTACTCTATCGGTGATACAGTTCCATTCCAACTGACGGCGATACTACCAAGAAACTTGGATGATTATTCTGAGTATGAGCTATCTTTTAATGATAGTTTAATGCCCGGTTTGACTTATAATAACGATGCGCAAGTTTATCTAAAACGAGGTGATGAAGAAAGCTTAATAACCGACCATTTTAATATTTCCATAGAATCGTCCCGTAATCTAACCATAGCAACTAGTAATTTGAGGCAGGTGCCAAATGTAGATGCTTCTAGTAAAATTGTGGTTCGATACACTGCTCAACTGAATCAATACGCAACAACACATGCCAGTGCCAATACTAACATGAACGTGGCTAGTCTAAGCTTTTCGAACAACCCCAATACGGCTTTGGCAAAATCAATCGGAACAACGCCCCAAAGTAAAGTTCAGATCCATACCTACCAGCTTAATGTCTATAAGGTGGATGAAAGCAGGGGAGCTCTTGTAGGAGCAGAATTTACTCTTTATAAAAAAGTAAACAACCAGTATATAAAAGTTGGAACTACACAAGAATACAAAAGAAGTAATTTCTCAGGCTTTAAAGGACTAGGATCTGGAGATTATAAACTAGTAGAAACGATCACTCCAAAAGGCCACAACACTATGAAGGATATTGAGTTTAGCCTACGAGCAACCTATGATCCGACATTGCCAAGTACTCGGACCGCTATTCAAGCAACCTCAGACAGAGCAACTTTTACTTATGAATTGACAAATGGAATTTTTACAACGAATATTGTCAATAAAAAAGGAGCCCTCTTACCAAATACAGGTGGAATTGGAACGACTATTCTTTACCTAAGCGGTACAGGGCTTGTGCTAGGTGCGGGAGTTTTGTGGATAGTAAAGAAAAGAGTAAATAAAAAATAGGATTAAAGCAGGAAGTACTGAACGGGAGATCAGTCTCTTCCTCAATTAGGAGATTATGATGAAAAAAATAAAACAACTAGTCATGGCGGTCTTAGCCTTTGTCTTGACTTTTTCCGGCCTACCGGTCGTATCGGCTGATACAACGACCTACACTATCCAACTGACTGGAACTTCTTCTGGACATGTCTATGAACTATACCATATTTTTTCTGGTGATTTAGATGCTAATAATGTTCTGACTAATATCGAGTGGGGGCTCGGGGTTACAGGAGCAGGTAGAGCAAAATTTGGAGATGCATCTGCAAAAGCAGCTTCCTTAAGTGGTAAGCAGAATGACTCCCCTGAAGTTAAAGCGTTTGCTCAAGGATTGGCTGATAGTTTATCAGCTGCTGGGAGAACAAGAGTTCAATCTGAGCAAGGGACGACAACCATTTCTGGACTAAAGCCAGGTTACTACTTGATTAAAGATACGAATGGATCATTAGATAATGTAAAAAGTCAAGCTTATGCTAGCTTTATGCTGCAAGTTGCTAAGGATACAACGATAGCTATAAAATCAGATGTTCCTACTCTTACAAAACAAGTAAAAGCTAGCAACTCTGAAAACTACATATCAGCAACTGACAATGCAATTTGGGATACTATTCCTTTCCAAATTACTGCGACTCTTCCAAGTAACTACGGAGACTTTTCCAAGTATTACTTTTCTGTCAAAGATAGTATGACTTCAGGAATGATTAATAATGGTGATATTCAAGTTTATCTACAACAAGGTGGTTCAGAAGTAGCTATTACGGACTCCTTTTCTATCACAACGAACAGAGGATTGACGGTCAGCATTGGAGATCTAAAAACTCTGCCAAACGTAAATGAAAATAGTAAAATCGTGATTCGTTACACCGCCAGGTTGAAAGATAGTGCTATCTTAGGAACGGCCGGAAACTTAAATACGGCTAGTCTGACTTATTCAAACAATCCAAATAATAATGCCACTACAACTGCTCAAACTCTCGACAGTAGGGCAACAGTCTACACTTATCGCTTAAGATTGACCAAGATTAACGAAAGACAAGAGCGTGTAGCTGGTGCAGGTTTTACTCTTTACAAAAAGATTAATAATCAATATAGCGAGGTGCGAAAGATTGAAGCGAGCTCAAGTAGTACCATTGACTTTTATGGTATTAACGCAGGTGACTATAAGCTGGTCGAAAGCACGACACCAGCTGGCTATAATACTATGAAGGATATTGAATTTACCGTTACATCAACTATTGATTTAACTGGGACTTTAACAGATATGACAGCTACCTCAGCAACAGCCACCTTTGAAACGGATGTAAATAGAGGGTACATCAATCTGAAAGTGGTCAACAAGAAAGGCGCTCTTCTGCCAAACACAGGTGGAATCGGAACGACTATTCTTTACCTAGTCGGCACAAGTCTGGTTCTCGGAGCAGGCCTGCTCTTTGTAATTAAAAAACGTGTTTCAACAAAATAAAAGGAAAACTAGAGGAAGTGATGAATGTTTCATTCATCTCCTTCCTCGAATAGGAGATTAAAATGAAAAAAATAAAACAAATACTTACGACCATCTTGGTCTTTATCCTGACTTTTGCAGGGCTACCGGTCGTATCGGCTGATACAACTTACACCATCCAGCTAAGTGGAACTTCAGAGGGACATCTATACGAAGTCTACCATATCTTTTCAGGGACTTTAGATGCTAGCAACACCTTGACCAATATCGAGTGGGGAGAAGGAGTTTCAGAATCAGGCAGAACTCATTTTGGAAATGCTTCTGAAAAAGCCGCTTCTTTAAGTGGTAAGCAAAATGACTCTGCGGAGGCCAAAGCCTTTGCCCAAGACTTGGATCAATATTTATCAGGTGGAGAAACCTTTCAATCCCAGCAAGGTACGACAACCATTTCAGGACTAAAACCTGGTTACTATCTTATAAAGGATAGGAGTGATACTTTAGAAAATAAAAAAGGTCATGCCTATACTAGCTTTATGTTGCAAGTAGCTAAGGATACAACTGTAGCTGTGAAAGCTGATGTTCCAACTCTTACAAAACAAGTTCAAGCTAATGGCTCTCAAAATTATACTGCAGCGACTGAATATAGAATCGGACAAAGCATTCCTTTCCAAATTACCGCAACTCTTCCAAGCAACTATGCAGATTTTCCGCTATATAAATTTACAATCAAGGATACGATTCCTGTTGGAATGACCTATAATAATGATGTTCGAGTTTATCTACAAGAAGGGGGAACGGAAAAAGACATTTCAACATTTTTCCCAATTTCCTATACAGGCAATGTCATTACGATAACTCCAGGTGATCTTAAATATGTTCAAGGAGTAAAAGTATCTAGTAAGATTGTCATTCGCTATACGGCAAGATTAAACGATGATGCTGTTATGGGTGCTCTAGGAAATCCTAATATAGCTAACCTGACCTATTCAAATAATCCAAATGGAAATAATTCTTCAACTGCTGAAACTCCTGATACCAAGGCAAATGTCTATACATACCAGCTTAAATTAAATAAGGTCAAAGAAAATCAAGAAGCTCTAGCTGGTGCAGGATTTACTCTTTATAAGAAGGTTAATAACCAATATACTGAGATTAAAAAGTTTAAAGCTGGTTCAGACAGCACCTTTGATTTTAAGGGGCTTGATTCGGGTGACTACAAGCTTGTAGAAAGTACAATTCCATCAGGCTACAATGCTATGAAGGATATTGAGTTTAACATTTCAGGAACGATTGACTCCACAGGAGATTTGACAAATCTGACAGCAACTTCAGCAACCGCAAGCTTTGAGACTGATGTCAATACTGGTATTATCACCCTGAAAGTGGTCAATAAGCAAGGTGCTCTTCTGCCAAATACAGGGGGAATTGGAACGACCATTCTTTACCTAGTCGGAACTAGCCTTGTACTTGGTGCTGGAGTTCTATTTATTATCAAGAAACGCGCAGACTCCAAGTAATCTTAGGGAGAAAGGAAGAGGTAGATGAAGTATACTATCTCTTTTCCTTTCTTGTGCGACTGAATAAATGTTATGAAAAAACACCTTATTAATTTTTTACTAATTTTATTTTTAGTCAGTGGGATAGGATTGTTGCTCTACCCTACTGTAAGTGAACTTTGGAACTCTTATCATCAGTCGCAAGCTATTTCAAACTATGAGAATAAAGTAGAAAAGCTAGACACGAGTAAAGCAGATGAGATGAGAGCGGCTGCAGAGTTCTATAACCAAACCCTCGAAAAAGGAGTTGTCCCTAACTATCGTCTTTCAGAGGAAGAAAAAAAGACCTACAATAGCCTATTAGATGTTACAGGCACTGGCATTATGGCTTATGTGGAAATTCCCACGCTAGGAACCAACCTTCCCATTTACCATGGGACGGATGATGCTATTTTGCAAGTAGCAATTGGACATATTCCAGGAAGTTCACTGCTGGTTGGCGGTCAAGGGACTCACTCAGTCATATCAGGTCACCGAGGTTTGCCTTCAGCTAAGCTGTTTACTGACATTGACAAATTAAAAAACGGCGATCGATTTATGATCCATGTCTTGGGAAAGACTATCACCTATCAAGTGGACCAGACCTTGACAGTTGAGCCTGATGATGTTTCTTCTTTGGCCATTGACCCAGAGCAGGATTATTGTACACTGGTTACCTGTACCCCTTACGGGATAAATAGTCACCGCTTGTTGGTTAGAGGTCACCGAGTTCCGAATGAGGAGAAGATTTCCAAATCAAGCAAGAAGAGGACGAACGTGATTCCTTGGCTTTATATAGCTATCATCCTTCTTTTGCTGATCTTTATTTTGATTCTCCTTTACAGCAAGAGAAAGAAAAAAAGAGCTGAGCTACGCCATAAAACAGGTTTACGCTCAGCTGTTTATCGCAAACGGAACAAAAAGGGACGCCATGCAAAATGACTTATGGAAATAAGAGTAGTTATGTGAGAACTAATGAAGAAGGTTGTTCCTTTTTTATCGAAAAAACAGAACCTTTTTCTTAAAAATGCTCACACGATAAAACACTTAGTCTTGATATTTTACTCTTACAAAAAACGACTGGTACAAGATTTGTCTCAGTCGCTTTTTATTACTAATAATTCAAAAACTGCTCGATTTCCTGCTTTTCAATCTGTTTGCCATGCTGGCAGACAGGGCAGGTGAGGTAATGTTTTCTACCGTAAGGAAAGGTTGGAATCCAATAGAGTGTAAACTTTCGACCGGTTTCAATAATGTCCCAAGGTGCGACGTTGTGGCAGTTGGCACACTCGATATTGCTTTGGGTCTGTCCTAAGTTTTTCTGATAACCTTTATATCCCCAGATAATCATATTGATTTCCCTCCTTTATTGGTTGGGCAGCAAGCTTATTTGCTGAAGTCATAGTCCTTGATAATCTCGATTCTTTCAATCTTGATATCTTTTTTAGGCTTGTCATTATCGTCTGTTTCTGCGGCAGCGATTTTGTCCACCACATCCATACCTTCCAGCACTTGGCCAAAGACGGTATAAGCTCCGCCGTCTAAATTAGGATTTCCACCGTTTTTATAGGCTTCGATGATTTTAGCTGGGAAAGAATCCGTAGACATTTGGCTGGACAGGTCTTTCTTGCTTTGGTTAATGAAGAACTGACTGCCATTGGTGTCAGGGCCTGCATTGGCCATGGATAGGGCGCCACGAAGATTATAGAGATATGGAGAATACTCATTTTTAAAGCCGTTTCCAGAGTCTTTAGACTTGTCTTTGCCCTTCCAGATAGACTCGCCTCCTGTGCCATTTCCTTTAGGATCTCCGGTCTGAATCATAAATTCATTGATAACGCGGTGGAATATAATGCCGTCATAATAGCCTTCTTTGGCATGGGTCAGGAAGTTTTCAACGGCCAGTGGGGCTTGTTTTGGAAAGAGCTTGATGAGGATGTCGCCTTCAGTCGTTACCAACTTGACTTCCGCTTCATCTTCAGCAACTTCTGTAGATAGCTGTGGGAAGTTGGCATTTTCGTTGGTCATGGCATCCTTGTATTGCTCACGGAGTTTGCTGGTTTCCTCTGGATCAGAGCTAGAGCTCACTAGTGAGGAACTGCTGGACGGGTCGGAGGAGCTAGTAGCCTCCTTTTCCTTGCCTTTGCCAGAGCAGCCAGCTAAGACAAGTCCTGATAAGAGGCTGATAAGAAGAATTTTTTTCATATAAAACCTTTCTCACATTTGATTGTAAACTACTGATATTTTACTACAATTAAGCTAGTTTTTCAAACCCTCCCGTGTCAGGCAATCCAGAAGCAGATTTTTAAGTCCTGCTGGCCGTAAGTTCAGGTCGCAAATTGCTTCTATGTCTAACCATTCAGGTTGATAGATGTTCTGGGCATGACTGCGAAGGGCTTCCTCGCCCTGAATTATTGGGGCTGATGTATGGCTGATAGTGGCATGGAAGTAGATTTCTAAGCGTTGGCCATTTCTTAAAGTAAAGGCTGGCTGCAGCTGCTTTTCAGACAAGCTCCAACCCAGCTCTTCCTGAATTTCTCGCTGAGCTGTTTGGACTGCAGTCTCACCTGACTCGGCTCCGCCGCCCGGTATCACAAAATACTCTTCTCCATTTTTCCAGCGGTGGATGAGCAGTGTCTGCTTAGATTGGGGATTGTAAAGAATGACTCCAGCTCGCATGATCTTCCTCCTCCTATATTTTTACTGTAAACTGATTAGAATTTCCTTTTATTCTAACACAAGAACAAGAGTTTTGCTTGGACTTGTTAAAAGAAAGGTAGGGCGATTACGTTTATCTTGATAAGATGAAGTTTTAAATACAGAAGAAGTTTAGTAGTAGTAGGCAGACTTGTGCATGATGAAAGAATATGGTAAAATGAATAGATTAAAAATAATAAGGGGTGTTTTCCATGGAGAAAAGACTGACAAGAGATGTCAAGAACAAAAAAATCGCTGGTGTATGTGCTGGTATCGCAAACTACTTTGATTTAGATCCAACCTTGGTTCGTGTTATTTGGATTCTTTTGGTCTGTGTGGCAGGTACAGGTGTCTTGGCTTACTTGATTGCCTGGGCGGTTATGCCAGAGGCATAATAAGAAATTACGTGATAGTGAAATGAGAACTGGCTAGTCCAGTTCTTTTTGCGTGGATAAATAAGTTTTTTTTGCTTCTGATTTAGATAAAAGATTTCTCATCTAAGGCTCAAATATGGTATAATAAGGGTTATGGCAACTAAGAAAAACACGAAAAAAGGCCGGACAACTCGCCGGCCGACAAAAGCAGAATTAGAAAGACAAAAAGCAATAAAGAGAATGATTGCCACCTTTGTGCTGGCTCTTATTCTTTTGTTTGCAGCAATTAAGCTGGGCGCCTTTGGGGTTACTATTTATAATATGATTCGCCTCTTGGTGGGAAGCTTGGCCTATCTGGCTATTCTGGCCAGCTTTGGCTATCTCTTTTTTTTCAAGTGGCTGCACAAGCACGAGGGGACGGTTTCAGGTTTTATCAGCCTCTTTTTGGGACTGGAGTTAATCTTCCAAGCTTATTTCGTCAGTGTGTTGAAGCTAGAAGGGGCTGCTGTCTTATCCACAACTCTAGGCAGGGTCTTGACTGATCTGACAGCCTTTAAGGTCAGCTCCTTCGCGGGTGGCGGCCTGCTGGGCTCTCTCCTGTACGCACCAATCTCTTTCCTTTTTTCAAATATTGGTTCTTATTTCTTCGGCCTGCTGCTCATTCTTTTGGGCGGTCTGCTTATGAGCCCGTGGTCTATCTATGACATTTCAGAAAAGGCTATGGCTGCTTTTCAAAATTGGAGAGAGAAGCAGGAAGAAAAGCGACAGCTTCGTTTCCTGGAGCAGGAAGAGAAAGCTGCACAGGCAGCGATGCAAGCCATTGAAGTAGAGCAAGAAGAAGCTGAAGTCGATCCTGAAACAGGAGAGTTTTTAGATGACGAGGACTTGTCAGATACAGCTGTGGACTTTGATGAGGCAGACTATGAGGAAGTGGGAGAGTATGACCCTCATGAGCCTCTGGACTTTGGTCGCGAAGAAGAGACGGATGAGGCGGACGTAGACGTTGAAGTGGACTTTACTGCCAAGGAAAGTCTGGACTATAAGCTGCCGACCATCAACCTCTTTGCGCCCGACAAGCCTAAGAATCAGTCCAAAGAAAAGCGCATTGTTCGAGATAATATCAAAATTTTGGAAGAGACCTTTGCTAGTTTTGGCATCAAGGCTGCTGTTGAGCGGGCTGAAATCGGACCTTCCGTCACTAAGTACGAGGTCAAGCCAGCTGTTGGTGTTCGGGTCAATCGGATTTCCAATCTGGCTGATGACTTGGCTCTTGCCCTAGCTGCTAAGGATGTACGGATTGAGGCGCCGATTCCTGGAAAATCCCTAGTCGGAATTGAAGTGCCCAACTCTGAAGTTGCGACCGTGACCTTCCGAGAACTTTGGGATCAGTCTAAGACGGATGCTAGTAAGCTCCTAGAAATCCCGCTTGGTAAGGCTGTCAACGGCTCTGTCCGCTCCTTTGACTTGGCTAAGATGCCCCATCTCTTGGTAGCAGGCTCTACTGGCTCTGGTAAATCTGTGGCTGTCAACGGCATTATCGCCAGCATTCTCATGAAGGCCAGACCGGATGAAGTCAAGTTTATGATGGTGGATCCTAAAATGGTGGAGCTGTCTGTTTATAATGACATTCCCCACTTGCTTATCCCAGTCGTAACCAATCCTCGCAAGGCCAGCCGTGCCCTCCAGAAGGTTGTAGACGAGATGGAAAACCGCTATGAACTCTTCTCCAAGGTCGGTGCCCGTAACATTGCTGGCTACAATGCTAAAGTAGCCGAGTACAATGCCCAATCAGAGTACAAGCAAGTTCCCCTGCCTTTAATCGTTGTCATCGTGGACGAGCTGGCTGACCTTATGATGGTGGCCAGCAAGGAAGTGGAAGACGCCATTATTCGGTTGGGACAAAAAGCGCGTGCGGCTGGGATTCACATGATTCTGGCTACCCAGCGACCATCTGTAGATGTTATCTCCGGTCTGATTAAGGCCAATGTACCCTCTCGGATTGCCTTTGCTGTGTCCAGCGGGACAGACAGTCGGACCATTCTGGATGAAAATGGGGCAGAAAAGCTCTTGGGTCGAGGAGACATGCTCTTTAAGCCTATTGATGAAAACCATCCGGTTCGTTTGCAGGGCTCCTTTATCTCAGATGAAGATGTGGAGCGAATTGTTGCCTTTGTCAAGAACCAAGCTGAAGCTGATTATGACGATAGCTTTGATCCTGGTGAAGTATCTGAAAGTGATTTGGATACTGGCGGGGGCGACGATGAAGGTGATCCTCTCTTTGAAGAAGCCAAGGCCTTGGTTATCGAGACTCAGAAAGCCAGCGCATCTATGATTCAACGGCGACTCTCGGTCGGCTTTAATCGGGCCACTCGTCTTATGGAAGAACTCGAAGCGGCTGGCGTTATCGGACCAGCCGAAGGAACAAAGCCAAGAAAAGTTTTGCAGACTAATTGATTCTAATTTCACTAGTCTGCCAGTAAGATAATTATTTGATAAAAACAAATCTGCCAGCAGTCAGCCAGCAGATTTTCTCTACTTATTTCAAGGAAAGGAAAAGAAGGTATGAAACTAGACACCATTCACCATATAGCCATCATTGGTCATGATTATGCTAAGACCAAGGAGTTTTATGTGGAAAAGCTGGGCTTTGAGCAGCTGGATGAGCACCATCGGCCGGACAAGCAGGATATTCTTTTTAATGTCCGCAAAGGAAATCTGACTCTGGAAATTTTTATCAAGGAAGAAGCTCCTAAGCGGCCAGCCTTTCCTGCTCCAGAGCATACTGGTCTGAGGCATCTGGCTTTCCGAGTGACAAATGTCGAAGAAACGCTGGAGGAATTTGACCGTTTGGAGATTCCTCATACCGAGCTGCGCTATGACGACTTTGACGGGCGTAAGATGGCTTTCTTCTTTGATCCGGATGGCCTGCCTCTGGAGATTCACGAATAAGACTGGGAGCATCGGAAGGTCCCTTTTTCTCGGTAAAAGAATGACTTGTAAGTCCCGCATATGAAAAACCCATCGGCTATCTAATTAACCGATGGATTTTGTTTTACATTGTTACAAAAAGAGTCCGATGACCATGGCTAGGTACATGAAGAAGGTCAAAAGAAATCCAGCCCGCCAGAAGAACTTAAAGAACTTAGGGTAGTAGAAGCTTCGTTTTTTCTTGAGAAAATAGATGGTGATAGCGATAGCGAGAATTGAGAGAGCTAGGGTCAGCTGGGGCAGTAAGCTATGATAATAGGCCTTGTCAGATATGATATAAAATTCCACAACAAAAAGCGGAAAAGCCAAGTCCGCAAAGTTTAAACCGTATTTTCTTAATTGAAAAACTCGCACAGTAATAGTGGTTAAAATCAAAGTTAAAAAGATAAATAAAATCGAAGCAATCTTTAATAGTGTCATAAGATTATTTTACCACAAAAAATTCAAAAAAGAAGATAAAATTCCTTGCATTTAACAAAGTTTAGTGTATAATAGAAAGGTATGCGAAAAGCATACTTGTGGGAGGTAAAAATCTTTATTTACCGCCAAAACCACAAAGGAGGATTTAAAAATGGCTAAAAAAGTCGAAAAACTTGTAAAATTGCAAATCCCTGCTGGTAAAGCTACTCCAGCTCCACCAGTTGGTCCTGCGCTTGGTCAAGCCGGTATCAACATCATGGGATTCACTAAGGAGTTCAACGCTCGTACAGCTGATCAAGCTGGTATGATTATTCCAGTTGTTATCTCAGTTTACGAAGACAAATCATTCACTTTCGTGACTAAGACTCCGCCAGCTGCTGTTCTTTTGAAGAAAGCTGCAGGTGTTGAAAAAGGTTCAGGTGAGCCAAACAAAACGAAAGTTGCAACAGTTACTCGTGCGCAAGTACAAGAAATTGCTGAAACTAAGATGCCAGATTTGAACGCTGCAAACATCGAGTCTGCAATGCGTATGATTGAAGGTACTGCTCGTTCTATGGGATTCACTGTTGTTGACTAATCAATAACTTACATCCCATTTGCCCGCACTACACTTGATCAGATTGACGAGTGACGTGGGAGATGAAAATCGATTGAACCACTTACAAGGAGAAAGATAAAATGGCTAAAAAAAGCAAACAACTTCGTGCTGCTCTTGAAAAAATCGACAGCACAAAAGCATACAGCGTAGAAGAAGCTGTAGCACTTGCAAAAGAAACTAACTTTGCAAAATTCGATGCAACTGTAGAAGTTGCTTACAACTTGAACATCGACGTTAAAAAAGCTGACCAACAAATCCGTGGCGCAATGGTATTGCCAAACGGAACTGGTAAAACTTCACGCGTTCTTGTTTTCGCACGTGGTGCTAAAGCAGAAGAAGCGAAAGCTGCTGGCGCAGACTTCGTTGGTGAAGATGACCTCGTTGCAAAAATCAACGACGGTTGGTTGGACTTTGACGTAGTAATCGCTACACCTGACATGATGGCACTTGTAGGTCGCCTTGGACGTGTCCTTGGACCTCGTAACTTGATGCCAAACCCTAAGACTGGTACTGTAACAATGGACGTTGCTAAAGCAGTTGAAGAGTCTAAAGGTGGTAAGATTACTTACCGTGCAGACCGTGCAGGTAACGTACAAGCTATCATTGGTAAAGTTTCATTTGAAGCTGACAAATTGGTTGAAAACTTCAAAGCTTTCAACGACACAATCCAAAAAGCGAAACCAGCTACTGCTAAAGGTACTTACGTAACGAACTTGACTATCACTACTACACAGGGTGTTGGTATCAAGGTTGATGTAAACTCACTTTAAGAATTAATTGAACTGCCTGCGGGTGGTTCTTTTTTTGAAATAAAATTCATGATAGCGGTTACAAATTTATAGAAACATGTTATAATATTATGGAATCAATTTAATTTATAACAAAAGGAGACGGTATCATGAAAAAAGATCAGAACCAGCTAACCTGGCTGATGGTATCTCTGATTGCTTTTAATATGGTCTGGGGTCTGGGTAATGTGGTTAATAACTACTCCCAACAAGGAATCTCGGTAATTGTTTCTTGGATTCTTATCCTAGCTATTTACTTTATTCCCTATGCCCTCATTGTGGGGCAGCTTGGATCGACTTTCAAGGAGAGTGGAGGCGGTGTCAGTGACTGGGTGGAGAAAACTTCTACCAAGCGGCTGGCTTATTTTGCGGCCTGGACTTACTGGGTGGTGCATATTCCTTATCTGGCTCAAAAGCCACAGGGAGTTTTGATTCCGCTGGGCTGGGCTATTCAGGGAAATGGAGACTTTTTGAGCAGTCTTGATATTCACTGGATCGTTATTCTTAGCTTGCTGATTTTCGGTGCCTTTCTCTACTTGTCTACCAAGGGGCTGTCCACGCTCAAGGTGATTGGGGGCTTGGCAGGAAGTGCCATGCTGATTATGTCTTTCCTCTTCGTCCTCTTAGCGGTTGGGGCGCCTTTTATCAAGCCGGATATGCAGTTTGCGACGGCTAATATGGATAAGCTCAGCACCTATATTCCCAACTTTGATTTTTCTTATTTCACGACTATCTCCCTCTTAGTCTTTGCGGTCGGCGGGGCTGAGAAAATCTCGCCTTACGTTAATCAAACTCGCAATCCAGCCAAGGAATTTCCAAAAGGGATGATCATCATGGCCATCATGGTTGGGGCCTCTGCGATTTTAGGTTCTCTGGCCATGGGTATGCTTTTCGATGGCAGTAATATTCCTGAAGATTTGATGCGCAATGGTGCCTATCAAGCCTTCCAAAAGCTGGGCAACTACTGGGGTGTGGGTAATGTACTAGTAGTCATCTATGCCCTGACCAATATGGTCGGACAGATTGCGGCCTTAGCCTTCTCTATTGATGCTCCTCTACAAATCTTGCTCAATAATGCTGATGAAGAGTTTGTCCCAAGCTGGCTGCGCAAGCGGACATCAAAAGGAGTCCTCATTAACGGTTACATCCTGACAGGGGTTTTGGTTAGCTTATTGATTATTCTGCCTATCTTTGGAATCAAAGAAATTGACGGCCTTGTCAAATGGATGACCAATCTCAACTCCATCGTTATGCCCATGCGGTACCTCTGGGTATTCCTGGCCTACATGATGTTGAACAAGGCCTGGAAGAAGTACAAGGATGCCGAGTACAAGTTTACCAAAAATCCAAAAGTTGGTTTTGCTATCGGAGCTTGGTGCTTCCTCTTTACAGCCTTTGCCTGCATCTTAGGTATGGTTCCCAAAGTAGACTATGCAACAGACCCAGCTGGCTGGCAATTCTCTCTCTTGACCAATATTTTGACCCCAATCGTCTTAATCAGTCTGGGTGTTATCCTGCCAATCTTGGCTAAGCGGGAAAAGAAACAGTCGCTCAAGCAGTGAGCAAATTTTGTAAAAGATAATTGAAGTATTCATTCCCAGTCCTATCTGATGATGGGGCTGGTTTTTTTGTGAAATGAGCTTGTCTGCTCTGCTATTTTACGAAAAGGAAAAAAGAAAAATTTCAGTGATTTAACTATATAAAAATCTCAAAATGTGGTAAAATAGTACAGATAAAATAAGGAGTAAAAAAATGGTAGAACCTAAGTATAAGCGTATTTTGATTAAGTTGTCAGGTGAAGCTCTTGCCGGTGAAAAAGGCGTTGGTATTGATATCCAAACCGTTCAGAAGATGGCGGAAGAAATCAAAGAAGTTCACGATTTGGGAGTTCAGATTGCTCTGGTCATCGGAGGCGGAAACCTTTGGCGGGGTGAGCCGGCAGCAGAAGCGGGCATGGACCGCGTGCAGGCCGACTATACTGGTATGTTGGGCACTGTCATGAATGCGCTGGTAATGGCGGATTCGCTGCAGCAAGTCGGTGTAGATACGCGCGTGCAGACAGCGATTGCTATGCAGCAGGTGGCTGAGCCTTACATCCGTGGTCGAGCCCTTCGTCATCTGGAAAAAGGCCGTATCGTAATTTTCGGTGCAGGTATTGGTTCTCCTTATTTTTCAACCGATACAACCGCTGCCTTGCGATCAGCAGAGATTGAAGCAGATGCGATTCTCATGGCTAAAAATGGCGTGGACGGTGTCTATAATGCAGATCCTAAGAAGGACAAGACCGCTGTTAAGTTTGATGAGCTGACCCACCGAGATGTCATCAGCAAGGGACTGCGGATTATGGACTCAACGGCTTCGACCCTGTCTATGGACAATGACATTGACTTGGTTGTCTTTAACATGAATGAGCCAGGCAATATCAAACGCGTTGTTATCGGTGAGCAAATCGGAACAACAGTATCAAATAATTTATAAGAACGGAGATTAGAAACTCATGGCAAATGCAATTGTAGAAAAAGCAAAAGAAAGAATGACCCACTCGCACCAAAGTTTGGCTCGTGAATTTGGCAGCATTCGTGCAGGCCGGGCCAATGCCAGCCTTTTGGACCGCATCCATGTGGAGTACTATGGAGTAGAAACTCCGCTCAACCAAATCGCCTCTATTACGATTCCAGAAGCGCGTGTTCTTTTGGTGACACCTTTTGACAAGTCTTCTATCAAGGACATTGAGCGTGCGCTTAATGCTTCTGACCTCGGGATTACGCCAGCCAGCGATGGCTCTGTGATTCGTCTGATCATTCCAGCCCTGACAGAGGAAACTCGTCGGGATTTGGCCAAGGAAGTGAAAAAGGTCGGTGAAAATGCTAAGGTTGCTATCCGTAATATCCGCCGTGATGCTATGGATGAAGCTAAGAAGCAGGAAAAGGCCAAAGAAATCACCGAAGATGACTTGAAGACCTTGGAAAAGGATATTCAAAAAGTAACGGACGATGCTGTCAAACATATCGATGAGATGACAGCAAACAAAGAAAAAGAACTTTTAGAAGTTTAACATTTTTATCAGAATCAAAACTCAGTTGGCTTTGGCTGACTGAGTTGTTTTAACATCAAAAATCCTTGCCCGGTTTGAAGAAGCAAGGTAGAAAATAGGTCTATATGAATACAAATCTTGCCAGCTTCATCGTGGGTATCATCACGGATGAAAATAATCGCTTTTACTTTGTTCAAAAGGACGGTCAGGTTTACGCTCTTTCTAAGGAAGAGGGAGCGCATGAGCTAGGTCAGTCTGTCAAAGGCTTTGCCTACAGCGATATGAAGCAGAAGCTTCGTCTGACAACTCTTGAAGTTACAGCTACTCAAGACCAGTTTGGCTGGGGAACTGTAACGGAGGTCCGCAAGGATCTAGGCGTCTTTGTCGATACTGGTCTGCCGGATAAGCAAATCGTGGTATCGCTGGACATCTTGCCAGAAATCAAGGAACTCTGGCCAAAAAAGGGCGACCGCCTCTATATCCGACTGGATGTGGACAAGAAAGATCGTATCTGGGGCCAGTTGGCCTATCAGGAGGATTTCCAACGCTTGGCTCGTCCTGCTTATAATAACATGCAGAACCAAAACTGGCCAGCCATCGTTTATCGGCTCAAGCTTTCTGGCACCTTTGTCTACCTGCCGGAGAATAATATGCTGGGCTTCATCCATCCAAGCGAGCGCTATGCTGAGCCACGTTTGGGGCAGGTCTTAGATGCACGGGTGATTGGCTTCCGTGAAATAGACCGCACCCTTAATCTCTCGCTTAAGCCTCGCTCCTTTGAAATGCTGGAAAACGATGCCCAGATGATTCTGACCTATCTGGAGAGCAATGGCGGCTTCATGACCTTGAATGATAAATCTTCACCAGACGACATCAAGTCTACCTTTGGCATTTCCAAAGGCCAGTTTAAAAAAGCTCTGGGTGGGCTGATGAAAGCTGGTAAAATCAAGCAGGATCCGACTGGAACGGAGTTGGTGTGAGGATAGAGAGTCTCGTATCTAGAGTATATGCCTGGAAGGATACGATCTTAAAGAAATGAAGGGAACCTATGAGAAAATCTTTTTACAGCTGGCTGATGACAGAGCGCAATCCTAAGAGTAAGGAGCCCAAGGCTATTTTGGCGGACTTAGCTTTTCAGGATACAGCCTTTCCCAAGCATACGGATGATTTTGATGAGGTCAGCCGTTTTCTGGAGGAGCACGCAAATTTTTCCTTTAACTTGGGCGAGTTTGATGCTATTTGGGAAGAGTATCAGGCACATTAAGTAGATAGTGGCTAGGGATAGTCATTTTCTGCTTGCTTTGATATAATAAAGCTAATTCATTCAATAAATTAAAATAGAGAGGTTCTTTGTTTGCAGGAACATTCAGTAGAAATTAAACTGAGCCATCCAGATGATGCCTTTCATCTCTTTGGCTCTAATGAACGACATCTGCGTCTGATGGAGCAGGAATTGAAAGTCACCATCCATGCTCGGACCGAGATTGTGCAGATTTTAGGTACGGAGGCTTCCTGTGAGGAGGCTCGCCAGGTGATTCAAGCTCTCTTGGTCTTGGTCAATCGTGGCATGACCATTGGCACGCCCGATGTAGTGACAGCCATTACCATGGTCAAAAATGATGAAATTGATAAGTTTGTAGCTCTTTACGAAGAAGAAATCATCAAAGACAGCTATGGCAAGCCGATTCGCGTCAAGACACTTGGTCAAAAAATCTATGTGGACAGTGTTAAAAATCATGATATTGTCTTTGGTATCGGGCCAGCTGGAACAGGGAAGACCTTTCTGGCGGTGACCTTGGCCGTGACAGCTCTCAAGCGTGGGCAGGTCAAGCGAATTATCCTCACAAGGCCGGCTGTGGAAGCTGGTGAGAGTCTGGGCTTTCTGCCTGGTGACCTTAAGGAAAAGGTGGATCCATATCTGCGTCCGGTCTATGATGCCTTGTATCAGATTTTGGGCAAGGATCAGACGACGCGCCTTATGGAGCGAGAAATCATTGAGATTGCACCCCTAGCCTATATGCGGGGGCGGACGCTGGATGATGCTTTTGTGATTCTGGACGAAGCGCAAAATACTACCATCATGCAGATGAAGATGTTTCTGACACGTCTCGGTTTTCAGTCCAAGATGATTGTCAATGGAGACATCAGTCAGATTGACCTGCCTCGCAATGTTAAGTCCGGCCTCATTGACGCTCAAGAGAAATTGAAAAATATCTCTCAGATTGACTTTGTGCATTTCTCAGCTAAGGATGTCGTTCGTCATCCAGTGGTAGCGGAAATTATCCGGGCTTATGAACCAGCTCCTATTAAAGGAGCTACAACTGAGCCAGAAGAAATGAAATCAGAGAACTAAATATCAGTTTACATCAGCCATGATATAGAATTTTTAAGATTTATAAAATGATTAAAAGTTATTATCTAGAAAGATAAAATTTTAAAAAGGGGTAGAAGATGGATTGGTATGATTATATGATTAATGCTTCGAGGCAATCAAGGTTTAACGCCAGTCATTGGTTTCGTTACCTTAGAAAGGTTATTTTTGAAGATAGTTCTTATTTGACTGACAAAGATGTGGAACGTTTGTTAGCTTCAAAAGAGTTGACAGATTTTCAAAAAGTTAGTCTGAAATATGCTCTACAAGAACACACTCCAACGCATGAGTATGTAGTTTCTTTAAACAAACCTGCTAAGTTAACAAATATTCAAGAGCTGATGGAGAGATATAAGCATGGATAAAATGAAACCAGTTTTTGAAGCCTTAAATCAAGAATTGGCCCAAGCCAACCTTACTTTGACTATTATCTGTGTTGGGGGCTATGTCTTGGAACATCATGGCTTGCGAGCAACGCAAGATGTAGATGCTTTTTACCAAGAAAACCAAAAAATCAATGAGATTATTGCGAGAGTTGGACGACAATTTAATCTCAATACTCATGAAGAACTTTGGCTCAATAATAATGTAGCGAGCATGAACAGCCAACCTCCGATTGACTTATGTGAGACCTTATATACTTTTAGTCTTTAACGGTTTTAATGGTTCCAATTGAATATGTTTTAGGGATGAAAATGATCAGCATTAGAGAACAGGATTTGAAAGACATCGGAGCTATTATCAAATACAAAGATTTTCATTCCCCATTCAATACCTTTGAGGACCTGAGGAAATTGGGCTTTGATACGATTGATTTTTCTGTTCTTCTAGAAGGCTTTAGCTATGCCTATGGTATGGATTGGCTTGAGGAATTTTTCAAAGAAAATCAAGAAAAACTAAAAAGGTATTATTAAAGAAGAATTGGATTTTTATCTTATAGCCATACAAAAAGAGCAGATTTATTTCTGCTCTTTTTTGTAGGATTGATTCTAAAGTTGAAATAATCAACTAAACGAGTTCATCAATAGATGTGTAGTCCTTGTTGAGGCCTTCTGCAACTGGTTGGCTGGTGATGTGACCTTGGTAGGTTGTGACACCTTGGCGCAGGCCTTGGTCATCTGCAATGGCTTGCTTGAAGCCTTTCCCTGCCAAAGCCTCCACATAAGGAAGAGTGACATTGGTCAGGGCGATGGTAGAAGTGCGGGCTACGGCACCAGGGATATTCGCAACGGCATAGTGGAGGACACCATGTTTTTCATAAACAGGCTCGGTGTGAGTCGTCACACGGTCAGCTGTTTCAATGACACCGCCCTGGTCAACGGCTACGTCTACAATGACAGAGCCTGGACGCATTTGCTTAACCATATCGTCTGTTACCAGTTTCGGAGCCTTCGCACCTGGAATGAGGACGGCTCCAATCACGACATCTGCCTCTCGAATGCTAGCTTCGATATTGAAAGGATTAGACATGAGGGTCTGGATTTGATGACCGAAGACATCTTCTAGGACAGACAGACGCTTAGCGCTGATATCCAGAATAGTCACTTGAGCACCCAATCCTAGGGCGATACGAGCGGCATGCGTTCCTACGACACCGCCACCGATGATGGTGACTTTTCCTTTAGGGACGCCCGGTACACCGCCGAGAAGTACGCCAGATCCGCCTTCTCTCTTAGTCAAGAAGTGGGCTCCGATTTGGACCGCCATCCGGCCAGCTACCTCACTCATAGGTACCAAGAGTGGCAGTTGTCCATCTTGATCGCGGACAGTTTCGTAGGCCAGACCAGTTGTCTTAGCACTAGTCATAGCATCTGCTAGCTCAGGAGCGGCAGCCATGTGCAGGTAGGTAAAGAGCAAGAGGTCATCACGGAGGAAGCCATATTCAGCTGCCAGAGGTTCTTTGACCTTGACTACTAGCTCGGCTGCCCATGCTTCTGCAGCAGTAGGGACGATTTTTGCACCTTGCTTTTCGTAGTCTGCATCGGCAAAGCCAGATCCCAGACCTGCGTTTGTCTCAATCAGAACTTCATGCCCTTTGCCAACGAGACTATGAACACCAGCTGGTGTCAGAGCTACACGATTTTCATTGTTTTTGATTTCTTTTGGAATACCGATTAACATAAAAAATATGCTCCTTTTTTAAGATGTTTTTATTGTATAGGAAAACGTTTCAAAAATCAAGAAAAAATCAGAGTGGTTTGCTTTCATCAGTGAATTGTGCTATTCTGTTAAGAAAATCTAGGAGGTCCTGATGGAAAATATCTATGTCAAACTGGCTCATCATGCCAGACTGGAAACTGAACGGCTGATTCTGCGTCCGGTGACCTTGGACGATGCCTCGGCGATGTTTGAGTATGCTTCGGATGAGGAAAATACTCGCTATACTTTTGAGACAAATAAAAGCCTGGAAGGAACACGCAATAATATCGCTCTCTTTTATCTGGCTAATCCTCTGGGGCGCTGGGGGATAGAAGTGAAAGAAAATGGCAAATTCATCGGGACGATTGACCTGCATAAGATCAGGCTGGATTTGAAAACGGCGGCTATCGGCTTTGTAATCAATAAAAAATACTGGAATCAGGGCTACACGACGGGGGCTAATCGTGCAGTCATCAAGCTGGCTTTTGAGGAAATCGGAATGAACAAACTTGCGGCGCTGCACGATGTGGATAATCCAGCATCTGGCAGGGTTATGTTCAAGTCTGGTATGAAATATTCCCACGAAGAGCCTTACGCTTCACTAGACAAGCATGAGAAAGGCCGCATTGTAACGCGAGTGCATTACTATCTGACTAGGGAAGATTATTTTGCAAAAAAATTAGAAAGGATATTGACAAGCACCTATCTACATGATATATTAGATAGGTACGCTGATTTAGCTCAGTTGGCAGAGCGCATCCATGGTAAGGATGAGGTCGCCGGTTCGATCCCGGCAATTAGCATCTTGTAGGACAAGGTTGGGTTTTCCCAGCCTTTTCTTTTTGTCAATGATAGCTGGTAGTGAAAGGCAAGTTTTGAGGAGGGACAAAATAAAAATAGCTGCTTTTGTCTTTGCGGTGAGAGGTTGACAAATCTGCTCTGCTATTTTCCAAAACCCTGCCCTCGGCTACCTAAAGTAAGTCAAAATATGATATAATAAGGTAATACTAGCAAAGCGGGTAAGATATGTATATCGAAATGGTAGATGAAACGGGTCAGGTTTCGGAAGAGATTCTTAAACAGACTCAGGAAATTTTGGAGTTTGCAGCCCAGAAAACGGGCAAGGAAAATAAGGAAATGGCTGTGACTTTTGTCAGCAATGAGCGCAGTCATGAACTCAACTTGGAATATAGAGATACAGATCGGCCGACGGATGTGATCAGCTTGGAGTATAAGCCTGAGCTGGACATTGCTGTTGACGAGGAGGATTTGCTGGACCATCCTGAGCTAGCTGAAATGCTGGAGGATTTTGACGCCTATATCGGCGAGTTGTTCATTTCAGTGGACAAGGCGCGTGAGCAGGCAGAGGAATACGGCCACAGCTTTGAGCGGGAGATGGGCTTTTTGGCAGTGCATGGTTTTCTGCATATCAACGGCTATGATCACTATACGCCGGAAGAAGAAGCAGAAATGTTTGGATTACAGGAAGAAATTTTAACTGCTTATGGACTCACAAGGAAATAACAAACGCAAATGGAAAAACCGAGATGTGGTCTCGAGTCTGGAATTTGCTTTAACCGGTATTTTTACAGCCTTTAAAGAGGAGCGCAATCTGCGCAAGCATGTCCTTTCGGCTTTGGCAGTGATAGTTGCGGGACTGATTTTTGACTTGTCCGCGATAGAATGGCTCTTTCTCTTTTTGAGCATTTTTCTGGTCATTGCCTTTGAGATTGTCAATTCTGCTATTGAAAATGTCGTGGATTTGGCCAGCGATTACCACTTTTCTATGCGGGCAAAGAATGCCAAGGATATGGCGGCGGGAGCTGTTCTGGTCGTGTCTGGCTTTGCTGTGGTGACGGGGCTGATTATTTTTGTTCCCAAGATTTGGGATTGGATTTTTTAAAGATTTGAAAATCGGGGGAGACTGCCGATTTTCTGCTGTTTTTATGGAAATAATAGAGGTGAAATAATGACTTTTAAATCAGGCTTTGTAGCTATTTTAGGACGTCCTAATGTTGGGAAATCAACCTTTTTGAATCATGTTATGGGGCAAAAAATTGCCATCATGAGCGATAAGGCTCAGACCACTCGCAATAAGATTATGGGGATTTACACGACGGATAAGGAGCAGATTGTCTTTATCGATACGCCGGGAATCCATAAGCCTAAGACGGCTCTAGGTGATTTCATGGTAGAAGCAGCCTACAGTACCCTGCGTGAGGTGGATACTGTCCTCTTCATGGTGCCGGCTGATGAGCCGCGTGGCAAGGGCGATGACATGATTATCGAACGCCTGAAAGCGGCTAAGGTGCCAGTTATTTTGGTGGTTAATAAGATTGATAAAGTCCATCCCGATCAGCTTTTAGCGCAAATTGATGATTTTCGTCAGCAGATGGATTTCAAAGAAATCGTACCGATTTCAGCCCTGCAGGGTAATAATGTTTCCCGTCTGGTTGACATCCTCAGTGAGAATTTGGAGGAAGGCTTCCAATATTTCCCAGAAGACCAGATTACCGATCATCCAGAGCGCTTTCTGGTGTCAGAGATGATTCGGGAGAAGGTTTTGATGCTGACGCGGGAAGAAATTCCCCACTCAGTCGCAGTGGTTGTTGACAGCATGAAGCGAGATGAGGAGACGGACAAGGTCCATATTCGAGCGACCATCATGGTGGAACGTGATAGTCAAAAAGGCATTATCATCGGCAAAGGCGGATCCATGCTGAAGAAAATTGGATCCATGGCTCGGCGCGATATTGAGCTCATGCTGGGGGACAAGGTCTTCCTAGAAACCTGGGTCAAAGTCAAGAAAAACTGGCGGGACAAGAAGCTGGACTTGGCGGACTTTGGGTATAATAAGAAGGAGTATTGAGGTTTTCTAAGCAAGCTTGGAAAAATTATGTTTGAAATAGCGGTGAAAGAGAGCATAACATTTTGTTATCTCTTTTTACTACAAATGAGAGATGATCTACATTTTTCCACCAGAAAGATACTAAAATAAGAATTGGAAATAGAGTATATATGTCAAAATTAAAATCGAAACTTCCTCTTTTTCAGAAAAATGATGTTAATATTTCTAGCGATGTCAACACAGTTTGGTCTATTGCGAATACACTTCGAGGAGCCTATCCGTGCAGATAAATATCGTGATGTGATTATTCCCATGTTTGTATTAGCTAGATTGGAAGCAGCTCTATTGCCAACCAAGGATCAAGTGATTGCAGCCTACAAGAAAGACAAAAAAACACCGGAACAGATTCTTGAAGATATATCAGGATATAAATACTATAATATAAGCCCTCTTACTCTTGAAAATTTGCAAAATGATACTGATGCAATCGAAGAAAACTTTCTCACTTATTTAGATGGTTATTCTAGACGAGTAAAGGACATTATTGAAAATCTTAAATTTAAAGAGCAGGTCCATACCTTGACACAGACAGGACGCCTATTCACTGTCATTAAGAAATTCTCCAAAATTGATCTATCCCCGAGTACAGTGGATTCTATGCGAATGGGCTATATGTTTGAAGACATCATTCGCCGCTTCTCCGAAAATGAGAAAGCAGGATCTCACTATACACCTCGGGAGGTCATTGCTTTGATGGTCAACTTACTGCTTGTGTGAAGCAGATGAGGAACTGTTTGTAGATAAGAGAATAGTAAAAATTCTAGAGGAGGCTGTTGTGTAATGATATGGTGTGCTTTGCGGCACTTCGTTAAGGTGTATCAAATATAAAGTCTTTACTTGCCTTCTGACACCGAGGGGTGTGCAGAGGGGGGTATTTTTTGTCCGCAGACTGCCGTGCTGCCTGCGGTTACGGCTCCGAAGGGTGTGCAGATTGTCGATTGTATCAATTATTGCTGAATCCCCTTGACTTTTCTGCCTTTCAAAGTGATGTATGGACACTACAACTCGGAACGAGGAATAGCAATTGTTTGAAACTGAAGTCGAGTACAGGCTGGCGAAGTGGATTCTTGTCGGGATGAAGCAGTACGGTATCATCAGCGACAACGAGATGCAGACAGCCTGGAAGAAAATAGCCGAACACTATGAACCGCCGTTTCTGGAGGTCGATGTTGTCGGTGGAACTATCGGGGATGGGGTGACTGTGGATGGTAGATAAAATCATCACGGAAATCGCTCTGTTGCCAAAGCCTGCGACCTTTAAGGAAAGCATCAAGGCAATCCTGCGAGTGGCGGCTTACGCCAGAGTCACCACAGACCATGAGGATCAGCAGTCGAGCCTTGCGGCGCAGACTGAATACTACGAAAAAAAGATATCGGAGCATCCCGGCTGGCAGTTTGTCTGGGTGTATGTGGACGATGGTATCTCCGGCTTGCGGACGGAACGCAGGGAGGGATTCAATCGGATGGTTGAGGACTGCCTTGCCGGAGATGTTGATTTAGTACTGACAAAATCCATATCGAGGTTTGCCCGCAACACGGTCGATTCCGTCTCGACAATCAGAAAGCTGAAAGAGAAAGGTATCGCGGTCTATTTTGAAAAAGAGAATATCTACACGATGGACTCAAAGGGCGAATTCCTACTTACCATTATGAGCAGTCTCGCACAGGAGGAATCAAGATCGATTTCCGAGAATGTCATATGGGGACAGCGCAAGCGGCTGGCAGACAGTAAAACAAGCCTCGCCTACAGCCGTTTCCTTGGATACGACAAGGGTAAGGGAAAATACGAAATGGTCGTGAACGAGGAACAGGCTGTGACCGTCCGCAGGATATTCTTTATGTTCTTGCAGGGGTATACGGCGCACTCGATATCAAAGGTATTGACCAGTGAGGGCGTTCCCACGCCGTGCGGATGTACCGTGTGGTATGCGAGGACGATTCAAAGCATACTGCAAAACGAAAAGTATAAAGGGGATGCGCTGCTACAGAAGGAGTTTACCGTAGACTTCCTGACACGGAAGCTGAAGAAAAACGAGGGAGAACTTCCTCAATACTATGTCGAAGAAGACCACGAGTCGATAATCAGCCCGTGGCTTTTTGATTATGTGCAGAAACGGCTGAAGGAGCGCGGTAATGTCCCCGGCCGCTATAGCGGAGTGACCGTCTTAAGCAGTAAGCTCGAATGCGGTGTATGCGGCTCTATGTACACGCCGCGACCTTGGCATTCGACCAGTTATAACAACCTGGTGTGGCATTGCCGCAATCGGACAAAGAAGGGACCGAAATGTCCTATGCTCAATGTTTATGACAGGCTGCTCCATTTTGTCATCCACGATGCTGCGCGAGACGCCGCTTTCAAGAGAGGAGTTCCACAGACTGTTGCGGATATCGTGATTGCGGATTGTCGGCGAAGAAAGAGCGGAAAATGTGCGGCAATGGGTACGCGGATTCTAAAAGAAAAACGCCTGGAGGATGCTGTCCGATGAGGACGATCTGGCGTTGGTTCTCCAGCGTATTACGGTAATGCCTGACAGGAAACTCAAGATGCGGTGGCTGGACGGGAAACAGACCACCTACCTCCTGCCGAAATACTATCCAACGAAAGGGATTGATGATTAATAACGAAAAGGAGATGATACGGGAACTGCGGATGCAGGGATTGGGCTACGGCAAGGTAGCCGAGCGGATGGGGCTAAACTTAGAGACGGTTAAGTCGTTCTGCCGCCGTCACGGTCTTCGCGGCGAAGGCAAAACGCTGGCGGGACTCCCTGACGCAAAATTCAAGTATGTGTATTGCAAGAACTGCGGTACGGAAATCAAGCAGGAGCCGAAACGCAAGAAGAAGCTGTTCTGCTGCGATGCCTGCCGTAATCACTGGTGGAAGGAACATCCGTATATGATTGACCGAAAAGCCTACTACGATTTTACCTGCCCGAACTGTGGTAAAGAGTTCAGAACCTATGGAAACAGTAAGCGGAAGTATTGCTGCCACGAATGCTACATCGCGCATCGCTTTGGATAAAGGCTTGAGACAATAATTCAGAGTGTCAGAAGCTCAAGCCTTGGCACTTTGAAATTATTTCTTGTTCCATAGGTGGAACTGAAAAAGGACTTCCGGCGATTGTGTCGGAAGTCCCTTTGAATCAACTATACTTGATTTTTGTGTGAAGTTCTTTTATTCGCAAAGAGAATAGATTTTCGGCATACCGCCAGAATCTATCACCTTGCCTATTTCAATCAGCCCAAAAACGATTAACGCTCTAACATAAATGTAGGGGGTCTCTGTATCAGGATATAAGACCTTTACATACGGAGCAAGGTCATCAAACGAACCGACACTATAATTGCTGCCATTGCTGTCAGAGACAACGTATGTGGAGGGGTCAAATTTTCTATAGAAATTCTTCACGGCATATGCAAAAGCGAACTTAGCGGCAGATGTTCCGTGGTCGAATTTTCCTGTTGCAACCAGTTTGTCAGCTACATCGTTAGCAGCTTTTGATAAGCGTAAATTTGTTATATCGTTCATATCTATCACCTCCGGTTATTGCAGTTCTATAGCTGTATGGAAAGAGCCATACTTTCTCAGACGATGCTCTTTTTTGAGGGTGCTTCCTAAAACTTGTCTGGCGGTCTGCCCATCAATCTCATCAGTATACGCCAGGAGAATAATCTGATCGGACATCAATGGTAGAGCCTTCGTTATGTTTTTCTTGTGGGTTGGATCGAGACGACCAAAAGGAGAGTCCATTATAATGGGACCACTTAAGGGCGCATTTTTGTGTAAAGCACCTATCAGCGATAGAGCCACAATATGCTCAAAGCCAGCGGAACGGAACGGTATTATTTCGCCGTAACGGTGCTGGATGGAGAGTCCATAGTTATCGTTAATCTTCAGAGCGGTATAGTCAGGATCGCTGCTAATGTTGCAGAAAAGCTCCGTGGCATCTCGTTCAACCTCTGTTTTCAGTTTGTCACGGTAAGCGGCGATACCATCGTTAAACAACTGATGGAGTGCAGCACAGATTTCGACTTTTTTCACTGCGAGATTCAAATCTGCATCAGATGTGCCAGCTTTCCGAACTTTTTCTTCGAGGCTTGCCAAGGCGATGTCTGCCTCTTTTATTTTATCCTTAGTTGCCTGGATGCCCTCTTTTAGATTTTCAATCTTCGAGTAGCACTTAGCCAAGTTCTGTGCATTCTTTTTTGCAGCAGCAGTAAGGTCACTTACATTTCCGTGGCGGCTAATCTCGTCTCGCAAATCTTTGAGTTGACCTTTTGCATCGTCAATCTGTACTAAGAGATCAGCCAACTGGTCTTCATAAACTTTCAGAACTTGGGCATCTGTAGCACTCTGCATACTTTCCAGAGATGCCTGCCGAATCTGAAGAACTTTCATGCGTTCAGTTTCTTCGGGAGACAGTTCGCCAAATTCTCCAGGTTCTTCTTCAAGTCGTTTTTTTAGTGCAGATACATGAGCCTCGTCTACATCCTGGTCACAGCATTCACAATGATGCGTTTCTACGATATGTTGAATGTAACTTATCAGTCGCGCAGCCGACTCATGTGTACTGTGTTTTTGCTGAAGTGCGGATAATTCAGATCTCACCTGAGACAGAATTTCAGAGGTTTGTTTTCCAATCACATATCTCCAGACTTCTTTTGTCGCAACAACAATTGACTGCAAAAGGCCATCTCGCGTGACTTCTTTTGCGGCAATATCGCTCTCCAAATGTTCCATGTTCTGGATCAATGCTCTTAGATGCTCATTCTGTTTTCCTTCGTCCTCAAGTTTTGCCCTGAGATTTTGTGCCTCCTCGTATGCTGCTTGAAGTCGCGTCAGTTCTTTGGTTTGCTCGTCCTTCTTGGCCGTTTCCGATTCAATCTGTGCAGCATATTTTTCTGTCTGCTTATTCGCTTGAGCTGCTTTCGTCTGTTCTTTCCGGTATTCTCCAAGTACAAATGAAGTGTCGTTTGCAGCATTTGTTAGAATAGGAACACCTAAAATCGACTCGATGGATTTCTTGATTTTCTCACCGACAGAGGTCTCGTCCTTTACAAGTTCTTCGTATTCCTGTAGCAATTCGCCGTCAAACAGGAAGAAACGGGAAACTTCCTCAGGCATTATCATTGCCAGTTCATGCTCTTTGTTAGGCGGGAAATGCCCATCAACCTTCAGAAAAACATCCTGAACATAGTCATCGTTCTTGGACGGAACAGTTACACCGGCACGAACGCTATATTGACGGGTGAGTTCATATTTCTTTCCATCGTGGAGCATTCTCAATACAACCTTAAAGTCGTATTTGCCCGCTTTCATTCCTTCACGGTTTACAAGTTTTAGAATATCATCTACCGTTTCATGGCGGTATTGGAATCTTCCGAACAAGGCATAACGGAAGAGATTCAAGAGTGTGGTTTTACCATGCCCATTGTCTCCCCAAATAAGGGTAACGCCATCACCGTCACCGAAGTCGATTGTCTGCTCACCTTCGTAAGGACCAAAATTATTGATGGTCATACTTGTAAATTTCAACATAACGAACAGCCCTCCTTATCAAACGGTTACCGTTTTCAGAAAATCGTCTATGACTTTCTGCGTATCATGCCTTGCCTTTGTCCTATCATCCTGAGATGAAAATTCCGCATTTACGATCTCTTGAATCAGTGATGCAGGTATCTCAGGATGCTGCTCGGCTCTGATCTTTTCCAATACGGAAATCAGTTCATTGATTTCGATGTTAGTCATTGTCATCCTCCTCCTCTATTCCGGTGTTTTGTAAGCTGTTATAGTCGATTTGGTAATCAACGGCTATGTTTTTCAAATCAGTAACGCAGGCGGGATTTTCTGCGCCTAAACCAAATTCGATAGCTCTTGATAATTCGCCGATAATAATCGACATAGACTTTGGCGTTTCTTCAGTTTCGACTACTGGAATAGTAATCGCATCATAAAGATGGGCGAAGAGCTTACCGCGTGAGTTTCTCAGAATTCTGCCTCTACGCTGAATGAATTCTCTTGGATTCTGTGAAGATGCAAGAATAAGAGCGTGTGTGGTAGAAGGGATATCGACACCTTCATCCAGGCATTTAATAGAGACCAGTACACCACCGTTCTTTGAAAAATAGCGTAGTGTCTCATCTCGATCGCCTTCCATATCTGCATAGTATTCAAATGCATCAAAACCAGCATCAATTGCTCTGTTTAATACTTTCTTCAATTGCGTAATATTATCGCAATAGATAATCCAGCTTTGGCCTCCTACATATTCTCTAAGCAAGAGATTAATAGCCAGCGGAACCTTACCGGAAGCGTTTTTAACAATACGCGCTCTGTTTATCAATAATTGCTTCAAGCGCGTGTTAGAAGTAATGCTTGTATCTGCGTTTCCGTTGGTTTTCATACGAGCCATAAGCTGGCTTATCTGTTTTGTTACATCATTCCATTCTTCCTGTTCCTTTTGAGTAAGAGTAATGGTCAGCGGATTATAAAAATACTTTGTTAAAACGCCGCTTTTTATTGCGTCATCCAATGTATAAGGTGGTGGTACGAGACCGCCAAAATAATCGAAGAGTGCCGCTGTTCCTTCGGGGTCTCCATATCTGCGCGGCGTGGCAGATAAGCCCAATCTTGCACCTGCATCTATATTCAAAGCATTGCGTCTCCGAGGACTTCCCAATCTATGTACTTCGTCAGCCACGACAAAAAGATGCTTGCCTTGCGATACATTTTTTACAAAATCTTCTGAACAGGCTGTATCCATAGTCGCAAGAATAATGCGATGGGTTGAACCACCATCACTTGTCCAAGACGATAAGGTGTCAGGTTTTTTCCATTCGTTATTGTTATCTCCGCAAAGCAGATAGTAGATTTTATCTTCGAGCAAGGTTTCTCTTAATTCTCGATCCCATTGTTTTAGAAGGTCTCTTGATGGAACTAAAACCAGTACGACTTCATTTCTCTTAAAAGCATCATGGATTGCACACATAGCAGTGAAAGTTTTTCCGCTGCCCGTGGCGTGTTCAAAAATGCCTCGGCGATTATTCTTTACCCATGTTTCAAGTGCATTTACCTGGTGAGGACGGGGAGTCCTGCTACCGACATGATCACTCGGTTTCCACTTTTTTTGTCTTGCTTTCTTCAACATGGATTTCGTCCAGTAGTTCGTGCCATTTGACTCCCTCGGATTTCGTCCGTAGTATTTCTTTAGAGGCATTTGGGAATTGATAAACAATGATGCCGGGACTGGATTCTGACCATAGTTTTTCAAAAAAAGCTGATGCGTCATCAACTCGTTCCGCATCGCGGCTATCGAGCCAATTCGGAAATACATCGATGGACTCCATGTTTCCATCAGAAGATAGTCCTTTGTATGTTTCGTTCATTGAACCGCGGAAACCTACTCTGTTTCCATCGGAATCCGTGAAAATACCAACCTTGTCGTGAAACAGTCTCCTTGCGTTCGGTGATTCACTGCCAGTTGGAACGGCGATTTTTACATCGATGATACCTTTAGAAAACATATATGCCAGAAGTTTTGCTGGAGCGGTTAAAAATGGGTCATCAAACAAAGCCTGCACTTCTTTTGCAAGCGACTCTGCAAGCAGTTCATCATTCTTAGCAGAATAGCCATTGGCTAATGCAGAGGCATCTTCATCGGATACATACGGTGAGCATATCAACCGCATCTTGCCGTTACTTTCAATAAACTCTCGTAATGCATCCCAAGCAATAATGTAGATTGTACTTCCAAAATACCCGGAGATTCTGTCGTAATGGCTTGAGTTCCTCATGCAAGGAAGATAAAACATTTCGGCTATATCATGCTCGGCTTTATTATATGAAGTTAAATATACTTGTTCCTTAAGTCCCATAATCAGCCTCCAAGCAATTCTTCGTGCATTATATCCATACGGCGAATTATTGCATCATATAGGTATTGAGGTCGGGCACAGACGATTCTTTCATTGTTATTTCTGACCGTTTCAGATACTTTCGTACAAAGGGATTCAATAATCACATCTGCTTTAACTTGCATATTTCCGCTATATGCAAAATCACTGTGCTTATCTGCGTCCCAAAAAGCAAACGAAACATCATCCCCGTCTCTTACCAATGCACCTATGATGGGCAGCCGTCCATCGGAGTAATCAAGTTGCCCACGTTCCCCGCGTTGCTGACCGGGGAGGATTACTTGTATTTTATATTCATCTAACGCACGACCACCAGACGGATTTGTGCAGTTCCAGAGATATACACGCAAACGTAAATTTCTGGGCTGTAAATCCACAAGAAGAGGAGAAGAGGATGTATCGCTGTGCCAAACGACATGATTCCCAAGTCCCTCAACAAAAATGGTATTCAATGCTTGTTTACTAAGTCTCTTGCCCTTTGCCATCATCATTTCCTCCAGCAATAGAGCGAAGTCGAGAGTTCGCCTGCGCTACATATTCTTTCACGACATCAAATCCTGCAAAACGGCGTCCAAGAGAAAGTGCTGCATATCCTGTGGTACCGCTTCCCATCCAAGGATCAACGACCAGGTCGTTTTCCTCTGTTGTGGCTTTGATGTATTTCTCCGGCAGATATAATGGCTGTGTCGCAGGGTGGTCATCTATACGAGCCGAGACTCCGCCGCTAATAATGTTCTTTGGTAATGCTCCCAGAGGATTTGGAGCAATTCTTTTGTTTTTACGAACATAGGTATTTCCATTTGATCGCGGCTTATATTCATATGACTCGTATGTCTGAACACTATGCGATTCATATGGCCTGCGAATTGCATCAAGGTTTATGCTCCATTTTGGAGATTTTGAGAACCACAGGTTCTGTTCATAAGCATCCTGACAAGCTACACGCAGTCCCGTTGGCGCAGGATTTTCCTTTATCCAAATTTCTATGTCAACACAATGAAGTCCCCATGTCTCTTCCATTTCTATTGCGAGTTTTTCTATTACCAAGGATCGCTTTGATGCCACTTTAGCTGTGGATTTTTCCCTGTTTGCTTTGACATTGATCACTATGAAGCCATCGTCACAGAGTTTACGGCAAGCAGCGTCAAGAAACGGTGTCATTTTTTCAATATACTCAGACGAACGCCATACTCCATATTCGCGTTCAGCATTTGGATATGGAGGAGAGCCATATACGAGTTTTATTGACTTGTCTGGCAACAGAAGCATTCCTTCAGCGCCATCGATTTGCCGGACGCTGTATTTGTTTTTATTAATCTCCTGTAGCATCATTCTCGTCCTCTTCACATAAGTTTTTTTCATACTCCAATCGCAGAGCCGCAAGCCTACAATAGTCTGAGTTGGCATCAATTCCAATCCATACACGGTTGAGCCTCTGCGCTACAGCAGCAGTAGTGCCGGAACCGGAAAACGGGTCAAGAACAACATCTCCTTCGGCACTTCCAGATAGAATAAAGAATTCAGCGAGCTTTTCCGGGAACCTTGCGGGATGACCGATTCCGTGTTCCTTACAAAGTTTCATGAAATAGTCATTGCTGCTTGTGTTTGCTATTTCAATAACAGTTCCTGGGTCGGAGCCACCATTATCCGTCCAGGTTTTCTCACAATCAAAATTATGTGTGCTTGGACGGGTGTTTTGGTTTCTATCCCCTTTGCCTTTGCCTTGGAGATACTTCTGCATATCCTTGCTGTATGGTTTCCTTATAGGGTCCATATTGAATTCCCAAGAATCGCCTTTTGCCAACCAAAAGCAATACTCGTGTGATTTTTTCGTTCTCCCATAACCACCTCTTGAGTAAACATTGGGTGGAGTTGCCGGATTGTACCAAATATAGTCTCGGACAAGATGAAATCCAACATCCTTACACAGTTTCAGCAAAAGCTCAAAAACATACAAATGCTGATAGTTGTCCACAACTTTATCGCTGATATTCAAAATGAAGCTGCCGTCCTCCTTGAGGACACGGTAGATTTCTTTTGCTTTAGGAATGAACCAGTCGACATATTCGTCCGAGGGAATCGTCCCGTCAACATCGCCATAATCTCGCTTATCTGCATATGGAGGTGAGGTGAGAACAAGGTCTATGCTTGAGTCCGGCACGGTCTTTAGAATAGCCTCACAGTCACCACATATAAATTTTCCTCGAAACGTGTTTAGAGTTCTTTTCTTTGCCATTATTGATTACACCTTTTCATCTTCTTCGTTATCAGATTGATTTTCGTCAGCAAACGAAATTTCCATTATGTCTGAAATATCACATTTTAGAGCATCGCATATTCGGAGAAGGACATCAGTTGTTAGGTTCTCGTTTTTTGATAACTTCGCCATTGATGCCGTACTAATGCCTGTAGCTTCTCGAAGGTCTTTTTTCTTCATATCTTTATCAATTAGGAGTTTCCATAGTTTTTTATAACTAACAGTAGACATTCCATGCTCCTTTCACTTTGCAGATACATAATTCAAAAATCTAATTGTGAAATTTTGCTTTACGTTCGCATATTATTATAACGGATTTTGAAACATATGTCAATGACCTTGGGAAAACCCGACCGTTTCGTTCATAAAAATTTTACACCTCTGGAGTTTGCGATTCTCTTGACTTTGACAGAAAAAGACCGTATAACAAGTTCGGCAGCGGCGAGGGACAGAGCAAGCTGTGCAAGAACAAGCGTATGCTCTACATCCTGCGCGAAGGGGAACTGTTCCCTATCACGCTTTCCCTGCCGACCGGGTCGCTCAAGTCCTTCACGAACTATGTGAAAAGCCAGCTTTCCCGCGGGCGCAAGCTGAACCAGGTGGTCACGAAGATCACGCTGAAGAAGGCCACCAACGCATCCGGCATCGCGTTCTCCCAGGCGGTATTCTCATTCGAGCGTATGCTGACCGCCGAGGAGAGGAACGCCGTGGCGGGCGTGTCGGAAACGGTCAAGGCGTATGCCGCGAACCTTACTCCGACGTCCCTCATTGACGATGAGCCGATGGTCGATCCCGAAACGGGCGAGATTATCGAACCTTTGAAGTAAAGCACACGAACAAGCCCGGAGGGGTAATATGCTCCTCCGGGTATTTCCTATTGACTTTCAGTCTGTCTCGCTCCGTAAGGTGCGAGACAAATAAACCACCCGCTATGCGGGTGCGCATCGAAGGTTATACCAAAAAAACTCCCAACGCGATACAATAAAGGTGTTCAAGCCAATTGTAAAGCGAAAGGAGAAATATATGGCGCAAAAGGCACACAGTTTATCACACACAAAGTGGATGTGTTCTATCACATTGTGTTTACACCTAAGTATAGGTGAATCTTATCTATAATCAATATCGAAACAGTTTGGGTGAAATATTTCACTGATTATGTAGTTATAAAGGTGTTGAAATTATCGAGGGTCACTTAATGCCAGATCATGTACATATGTTGGTAAGTATTCCACCGAGGATAAGTGTTTCTAGTTTCATGGGGTATTTAAAAGGTAAAAGTGCTCTCATGATGTTTGATAAGCACGCCAATCTAAAATATAAGTTTGGGAACCGACATTTTTGGGCGGAAGGCTATTACGTGAGTACAGTAGGCCTTAATGAAGCCACCATTAAGAAATATATCCAAGAGCAGGAAAAGCATGATATAGCGTTGGATAAATTGAGTGTAAAAGAATATGAGGATCCCTTTAGGGATAGTGGTAAGTAATGCAAACACCTCTTTGAGAGGATTGTGACGAGTCAAGAGCAATGAGGCTTGAACAAAGTGAAAGCCAGCGTCTTTAGGCGCTGGCTGGTGATGTGGGCTTATAGCCCGGGGACAAACCACCCGTTAGACGGGTGGTTATGATTGCTATTCCAGAAAATTTATCATTATTCTCAGAGCAAGTAAAAGATATTAATAGTGGTGTTGAATTTGCTAAAGAGATGTCGGCACAAAGTATGGAAATGAGAATAAAGGGAGCTAGTTTAAATTAAAATAGAATTAAACGCGCTATAGACGAATTGTGTTCGTATAAAGATAACCAGAATATGAAGATCCGAACTATGTCTATTTATGGTGACTCAGAGATAATTGATTTAGTAACTCATAAGTTAAACTATTATGAAAAATATTATCTAGATGAGGTTGATAATAATGTCTTTTATGATAAACTTGAAAGAGCTTATAAAGTAAGGGAAGAGTATTTGAATGATTACTAAAATTAGAAAACATGAGAAAAAATATTTTTTTCTTTTCTTTGTTAGTAGCTTTGTATTTTTTGATATGTCCAATCAAATTGTCCGTTTTTCAGAATTATGCAGATTTTCTATCATCTATTCAAAATGTCCTTATTTTTATATCAGGTGTACTTATAGCTTCATTTAGTATTACTTCATTTTTACCGGACAATCCATTTATCAAAAAACTAAAAACTCTGAATTTAGACTTGCTAATAATGAAACAACTTTTTGATCTGTCGATTTTATCAGTACTATTATTAATTTTTCCTCCTATTTTTATATCTTTTGAACAAAATAACTCAGTAAATATTGTACATGTGGGGATGAGTATCTTTATCGGAAGTTTATTGTATTTCATTTTATCGCTATGTAGTTTAGTATTCACTTTTAGAAAGATTCTTTAGATAGTGAAAAGAAAAACTAATTAGATATTTGTAAGTAATGGGGGACAGAATTGGGATTAGTGAATTTTATAAGACTAATGTGTAGGGCCTACTTATTATTTCCGTTTATTATCCTTCCGTTAATCTGCAAACATCGTTCCGTTATTCCTCATATTGTTCCGAACTATGGTATAATAGAGGGAGAAAGTGAGGAGTGCTCATGTATATGACAGTGAGGCAGGCAGCTGAACTCTGGGGAATTTCTGATCGTCGAGTTCGGTCTCTGTGCAGTCAGGGAAAGATCCCAGGTGCTGTCCAAGAAGGGCGTTTGTGGAGAATTCCCTTAGATGCCAGAAAGCCAGCAGATGGCCGGTATAAAAAAGTCGAGAGTCTCTTGCCCTTGATTGATGAAAAGATGATGCGGCTGTCAAAACTTCGCCCTTTGACGGATGGAGAGTTGGAGCGGCTAAATGAAGAGTTCACAGTCGAATATACCTATAACTCAAATGCCATTGAGGGCAATACTCTGACCTTACGTGAGACAGATTTGGTCCTGCGTGGATTGACTATTGACCAAAAGCCTTTAAAAGATCATATGGAGGCAATCGGTCATCAGGAGGCTTTTCAGTATGTTCAAAGGCTTGTTGAGGAGAACCAGCCTTTGTCAGAACAGATGATAAAGGATATTCATTATCTAGTATTATCGGAGAGTCCCGGTGCGCATCATGGGAGCAGCCAATGAACCGGCTCAGCCGTATATGATTGTTCCATTGATGGAAAAGCTCCTAGTGGACTATGCTGCAAGTCAGGAAAATATGGTGACCAAACTAGCTCAGTTTCATATTTCCTTTGAGAGTATCCATCCGTTTATTGACGGCAATGGCCGAACGGGTAGGCTCTTGGTGAATTTGGAGTTGATGAAGGCGGGCTATCCACCGATTGATATAAAATTTACGGATAGATTAGCCTATTACCAAGCATTTGATGACTTTCACTCAAAAGGAAGTTTATCGGCAATGGAGGATCTATTTGCCAAATATATCAATGAAAGATTGGATATGTATTTAGAGATTCTATCTCTTGATGATGAAGGATAAGGAGAGCATATTTATCTATGATTGATATAAATTTTGATAATCTTGCTTTCTTTGTCTCAGGTGGAAAAGAAGCCGAAACCATTCATGACTGGCACCGCAGGTTGGCACAGAAAAATGTTAGGTCTGAATGCGCCTACTATCCTGGCAAAGGCCATGCTTGGCTTTTTAGTGATGTGGATACGCATATTCAGCTGCTGCACTATTTCTTTCAAAACGCTGCCTTTCCAGAGAAAATGAAAGGATTATGATATGGACTATATTTCCTATATTCGCTCCAAGGTGGGGCATGATAAGGTTATTCTGAATTTTGCTGGTGGAATTCTGGCAGACAAGGGCGGTCGTGTGCTTCTGCAGTTGCGAGGTGATAAGAAAACATGGGCGATTCCTGGAGGGGCTATGGAGCTTGGGGAGACTTCTGTTCAAGCAGCCGTGCGTGAATTTTATGAAGAGACAGGCATTTCTGTTGAAGCCAAGCGCTTGCTGAATGTTTATACTAATTTTGATGAATTTTATCCTAATGGTGACAAAGTGCAGACGGTTGTCTTCCTGTATGAATTGCAGGCATTGGAGAATGTTGATATTTCCAATTTTCATAATGAGGAAACACTGCGTTTAGTCTTTTTTTCTAAAGAAGAAATAGCAGAGCTGGAAAATGTATCGGATAAACACCGCCTGATGCTGGATGAGTATTTCTCGGACAGCTTTGCTATGGGAATTTGATATTAGGAATACTGAGAAAGGAGATTTATGCCTGAATTACCTGAAGTGGAAACGGTTCGGCGCGGTTTGGAGCGTCTGGTTGTTGGCAAGACGATTGGGCAGGTGCGGGTCCGCTATGCCAAGATGATTGGTACGGGAGTGGATAGTTTTGTCCATGACTTGCCAGGTCAGACCATTGAAAGGATTGGCCGTCGGGGCAAGTATTTGCTCTTTTACCTGACAGGCGGAGTGCTGGTTTCCCATCTGCGAATGGAAGGCAAGTATCTTTTTTATCCTGATGCGGTGCCTGAGCGCAAGCATGCTCATGTCTTTTTCGAGATGACGGATGGCGGGACGCTTGTTTATGAGGATGTCCGCAAGTTTGGGACCATGGAGCTGTTGAGAAAGGACAAGCTGGAGGCTTATTTTACTGCCAGAAAGCTTGGTCCTGAGCCGACAGAGGCGGACTTTCTTTTGTCACCTTTTGCCGCAGCTTTGAGTCGTTCCAAGAAGCCCATCAAACCCTATTTGCTGGAGCAGACCTTGGTCGTTGGTCTGGGCAATATCTATGTAGATGAGGCCCTTTGGCGGGCGCGGATTCATCCGGCAAGGCCAGCAGATAGTTTGAAGCCTGCTGAAGTGAAGCGGCTGCGTGAACAGATTATAGAAGTTTTGCAGCTTGGGATTGAAAAGAGAGGATCGACCATTCGGACCTATCGCAATGCTTTGGGCGAGGATGGCACGATGCAGGATTTTCTGCAGGTCTATGGAAAGACTGGTCAACCTTGTGCTAGATGTGGCAGCCCGATTGAAAAAATTAAGTTGGGTGGACGCGGTACTCATCTCTGTCCTCACTGTCAGAAAGCGAGGTAGCTGTCATGGCAAGAATTATCGGTATCACTGGCGGTATTGCTTCGGGTAAGTCAACAGTGACAGAGTTTTTGAGGCAGCAGGGCTACCAGGTCATTGATGCGGATCAGGTAGTGCATGAGCTGCAAGAGCCGGGCGGACGGCTTTATCAAGCTCTTTTATCCGCTTTTGGCTCAGCTATCTTACAGGAAGATGGCCGCTTGGACCGGCCCAAGCTGGGAGCTATGATTTTTGGGAATCCTCAACTCTTGGAGCAATCCAGTCAAATACAAAACCAAATTATTCGCGAGGAACTGGCTAACCGACGAGATTTGCTGGCGGAGACGGAAGATTTCTTTTTTATGGATCTTCCCTTGTTGTTTGAGTTACAATATGAAGATTGGTTTGACCAGATCTGGCTGGTGGACGTGACGAAGGAAACTCAGCTCAGTCGCCTTATGACTCGAAACTCTCTTAGTCAAGAAGAGGCAGAAAAACGCATAGCAACTCAGCTATCTTTGCAAGAAAAACGAAAGAGGGCGGACGTGTTGATTGATAATAATGGTTCTCTTGAGGAAACTCGACAGCAAATTCGCGATGCTTTGCAGAAATTAGAAAGAAGATGATTTATCACGTCACAAGTAAACTGGAAACATAACCTGAAAGTCGCTTGGTTTGGGAACTTCCTGACTGGTGCCAGCATTTCTCTGGTGACGCCTTTTATGCCACTTTTCGTGGAGCAGCTAGGTGCCAGAGGTCATGAGGTGGAGTATTACGCTGGGCTAGGGATTTCTCTCTCTGCAATCTCAGCGGCACTGCTCTCTCCTGTATGGGGAAGTCTAGCGGACCGATATGGTCGCAAGCCTATGATGATACGTGCAGCTACTGCTATGGTTTTCACGATGGGCGGCATTGCCTTTGTACCCAATATTTTCTGGCTTTTGCTTCTGCGCTTTCTAAACGGTGTCTTTGCTGGTTATGTTCCCAATAGTACAGCTCTGATTGCCAGTCAGGCTCCCAAGGAAAAAACTGGTTATGCTCTGGGAACTCTCTCGACTGGTGTCGTTGCGGGTAATCTTATGGGGCCATTTATTGGCGGTCTGATTGCGGAGATGTTCGGTATTCGCAATTTCTTTCTCCTGATTGGCGGCTTCTTTCTGGTGGCAGCCTTGATGACCTTTTATTTGATTCGGGAGGATTTTGTGCCGGTGACCCGACAAGAAGAGGTAGGCTTTAAGGAATTGCTGCGCCAACTCAGGTATCCTAAGATGCTGATTAATCTCTTTCTGACCAGCTTTGTCATCCAGTTTGCAGCTCAATCTATCAGCCCCATCCTTGCCCTCTATGTCAGAGAGTTGGGGCAAAAGGACAATCTAATCTTTGTTTCGGGTCTCATCGTTTCTAGCATGGGACTTTCCAGCATGATGAGCTCCAGCATTCTGGGGCGTTTAGGAGACCGTATCGGCAATCACCGGCTTCTAGTGCTGGCTCAGTTCTATTCAATCTTGATTTATCTGCTCTGTGCCAATGCTGGCTCTCCTATGCAGCTGGGCTTTTATCGCTTTTTATTTGGCCTAGGAACAGGTGCGCTGATACCAGGTGTTAATGCTCTGCTAAGTAAGATAACACCCAAGTTTGGAATCTCTAGGATTTTCAGCTATAATCAGATTTTCTTTTATCTGGGCGGGGTGGTCGGGCCTATGTCTGGATCGGTCATTGCGGCAGCCTATGGCTATCATTCAGTCTTTTATGCAACAGCAGGGCTAGTCGCCATCAGTATGTTGGCCAATCTCTTTAGTTTTCGAAATTTATTTAAAAAGAAGGATATCTAGTGCGCGTTAAAATAAATTTAAAATGTTCCAGCTGCGGCAGTCAGAACTATCTGACCAGCAAAAATACTAAAACGCATCCGGAAAAAATTGAGGTCTTAAAGTATTGTCCTAAGGAAAGAAAAGTTACTTTACATCTTGAATCCAAGTAGATTTTATGATAAAATAGATAGGATTTTAAGGAGTTTTTATTTATGTACAACCTATTATTAACCATTTTAGTCATTTTATCAGCTATTATTGTCATTGCAATTTTTATGCAACCAACCAAAAATCAGTCCAGCAACGTCTTTGATGCCAGTGCCAACGATTTGTTTGAACGTCCTAAGGCACGCGGTTTTGAAGCTGTGATGCAGCGGATGACGGGAATCATGATTTTCTTCTGGCTACTGATTGCATTGGTATTAGCAGTATTATCTAGTAGATAAAATGGGCTCTGACTTCGTCTTGGCCTATTTTTTAAGTTTTAAAGAGATTTAGCAAGGATGAAGAAAATGCTCATCAAGAGAAGAGGAATATGAAATCAGAAATCATTGAATATTTAAAAGACAGGCAGCAGGCTAGCGTAGATGAGCTGGCGGCTGCTTTGGGGAAAGAGTCTTCCAAGGACTTTAGTAGCTTGGTCAAGACCATCTCCCAGATGGAAAGGAAGCATCAGATTCGCTTTGATGATAAGGGGCGGATTGAGCTTTATGAGAAGAAAAAGCAGGAGCGTCTGACGCTTAAGGGGGTTTTTCATGCCCACAAGAATGGCTTTGGCTTTGTCACCCTGAATGAGGAAGAGGATGACCTCTTTGTCGGCCGTAATGATGTCAATCATGCCATTGATGGCGATACAGTGGAAGTAGTCATTACCAAGGTGGCAGACCGTATAAAGGGAACATCAGCTGAGGCTAAGATTATCGATATTTTGGAGCACAGCCTGACGTCGGCAGTTGGGCAGCTGGTTCTGGATGAGGAAAAGCCCAAGTATGCCGGCTACATCCGCTCGAAAAATCAGAAAATCAGCCAGCCTATTTATGTCAAAAAACCAGCCTTGGTTCTAGATGGCACAGAAGTACTCAAGGTTGCTATTGACAAATATCCTACCAAGAAACACGATTTCTTTGTGGCCAGTCTGGTCGATGTGGTCGGCCATGTCAACGACCCTGGTATTGATGTACTGGAAGTGCTGGAGTCGATGGATATCGTCTCCGATTTTCCAGATAAAGTCTTGGAAGAGGCCGAGCAAGTTCCAGATGCACCGACTGAGAATGATTTGGCAGGGCGTTTGGACCTGCGCGAAGAGATTACCTTTACCATCGATGGAGCGGATGCCAAGGACTTGGATGATGCGGTCCATATCAAGCGTCTGAAAAATGGCAACTTTGAGCTAGGCGTCCATATCGCAGATGTGTCCTACTATGTCAAAGAAGGATCTGAGCTGGACAAGGAAGCCCTCAATCGGGCAACCTCAGTCTATGTAACCGACCGCGTGGTGCCTATGCTGCCGGAGCGCCTGTCCAACGGTATCTGCTCTCTCAATCCCAATGTGGATCGGCTGACCCAGTCGGCGATCATGGAGATAGATGCCAAGGGGCGCGTGGTCAAGCATAGTATTACCCAGACAGTTATCAAGACAACCTTTCGCATGACCTACAGCGATGTCAACGACATCATCGCAGGGGATCAGGAAAAAGCTGAGCAGTTCAAGGCCATTGTGCCTAGTATTGACAGCATGGTCCAGCTGCATGAGATTCTGGAAAGCATGCGCTTTAAACGAGGTGCGCTCAACTTTGATACCAATGAAGCCAAAATCATGGTCAACAAAGAAGGACGCCCAGTGGACATTGTCCTGCGTCAGCGTGGAATTGCAGAGCGCATGATTGAGTCCTTTATGCTGGTGGCGAATGAGACGGTGGCTGAGCATTTTGCTAAGTTAAATCTGCCCTTCATCTATCGGATCCACGAGGAGCCTAAGGCTGAGAAGGTGCAGAAGTTTATCGACTACGCTTCTAGCTTTGGGATTCGGATTTACGGGACGGCTAGCTCTATGAGTCAGCAGGCTCTGCAGGATATTATGGAGGCGGTCAAAGACCAGCCTTATGAGGATGTCCTGTCTATGATGCTTTTGCGCTCCATGCAGCAGGCACGCTACTTTGAGCACAATCACGGACACTATGGTCTGGCAGCGGAGTTTTATACGCATTTCACCAGTCCGATTCGCCGCTATCCAGACCTTCTGGTTCACCGGATGGTACGTGATTATGGCAAATCTAAGGAAATAGCAGAGCATTTTGAGCAAGTGATTCCAGAGATTGCCAGTCAGTCTTCCAGCCGGGAGCGTCGAGCTATCGAAGCCGAGCGAGAAGTTGAAGCTATGAAAAAGGCTGAGTACATGGAAGAATTTGTTGGGGAAGAATTTGACGGCGTGGTTTCAAGCGTGGTTAAGTTTGGACTCTTTGTTGAGCTGCCCAATACGGTCGAAGGCTTGATTCATGTCACCAACTTGCCAGAGTTTTACAGCTATAATGAGCGGACGATGACCCTGCAAGGCGAAAAGTCAGGCGTGGTCTTCAAGGTCGGTCAGCAGATTCGTATCAAGCTGGTCCGAGCGGATAAGGCTACGGGCGAGATTGACTTTGAATACCTGCCTAGTGAATTTGACCTGGTAGAAAAGACTAGCAAGAGTGGCAGAGGCAAGTCAGGCAGAAAGAGACGCCGTGAAGATGACAAGCTCAGCCATTCTTCCAAAGAAAAAGGCTACAGAGATAAGAAAGATAAGAAGTCCAAGAAAGGCAAGAGCCAGAAGGCATTTTACAAGGAACTAGTCAAGAAAGGAGCCAAGCATGGCAAAGGGAGAAGGAAAGGTCGTCGCGCAAAATAAAAAGGCCAGACACGACTACACCATCGTAGATACCATCGAGGCTGGCATGGTGCTGACCGGTACGGAAATCAAGAGCGTCCGTGCTGCCCGCATCAATCTCAAAGACGGCTTTGCTCAGATCAAGAACGGTGAGGCCTGGCTCAGCAATGTCCATATCGCGCCTTATGAAGAGGGCAATATTTGGAACCAAGAGCCTGAACGTCGCAGAAAGCTACTGCTGCATAAGAAGCAGATCCAAAAGCTGGAGCAGGAGACCAAGGGCACTGGGATGACGCTGGTCCCGCTCAAGGTCTATCTCAAGGACGGCTATGCCAAGCTCCTACTGGGGCTAGCCAAAGGGAAGCACGACTATGACAAGCGCGAATCCATCAAACGCCGCGAGCAAAACCGTGACATCGCTAGACAGATGAAGAACTTTAATACAAGATGAAAGACTGGGCGACCGGTCTTTTTTAGTTCTTAAAGTCAGAATAGTTGAGTTATATTTTAAGCAGATATGCAATTTTATTAAATTATGTTATAATTTAATAAAAAATTAAAGGAATATATGATGAAAGCAAAAACAAAAATTATAGCTCCTTTAGTCGTCGCCCTTTTTAGTTTTATCTTAGTGATTCTCATCTACAGTAGCCATCTTAAATTGTTCGTTGTCGAATTTTACTAGACAGAAAAGGTCTGACCAATTTGCCACTTGTCAAGTCTGTTCTTTTCGAGTATGATAAAGACAGTTAGATTATTCGGAGCTTGGCTTTCAGAGAAAGGATTTTTTATGACAGAAGAATTGCTAGCCTATAAACGCATGCCGCTGTGGACGGCTGAGACGATGCCAGAGACAGTAAAGAGAAAGCACAATACCAAAGAGGGAACTTGGGGCAAAATCACTGTTCTCAAGGGACGCCTTAAGTTTATCGAGATGTCAGAGGAAGGTGAGGAGCTGGCTGAGCACATCTTTGAGGCTGGTCAGGACAATCCTTTTGCCCAACCCCAAGCATGGCACCGTGTTGAAGCCTTGACAGATGATTTGGAGTGGTACTTGGAGTTTTACTGTCGGCCTGAGGATTATTTCCCTAAGAAATACGGCAGCAATCCAGTTCACTCAGAGGTTTTGGAAGCTATGCAAACAGTCCGGTCAGGACGGGCATTAGATCTAGGCTGTGGTCAAGGTCGTAATGCTCTCTTTCTAGCCAAGCAGGGCTTTGAAGTGACAGCTGTAGATCAGAATGAGCTGGCACTGGAAATCTTACGTAGTATTGTGGAGCAGGAGGATTTAGATCTGCCAGTGGGTAGCTACGATATCAACTCAGCTAGTCTGACCCAGACTTATGATTTGATCGTTTCTACTGTTGTCCTTATGTTTCTGCAGGCGGAGCGGATTCCGGATATTATCCACAATATGCAAGAGCATACAGCGCTTGGCGGCTACAATCTCATCGTCTGTGCTATGGATACAGAAGACTTCCCATGCTCTGTTCCCTTTCCTTTTACGTTTAAGGAAGGCGAGCTTGCCGAGTATTATAAAGACTGGGAGCTGGTTAAGTACAATGAAAATCCTGGTCACCTCCATCGTCGTGATGAAAACGGCAATCGAATTCAGCTGCGCTTTGCGACTATGCTGGCTAAAAAGATTCAGTAGAAGATACTAGGATAGAAGTTGATTTTTTAAAATTTAGCTTTGCTCACTTATTTTGAGGTTCAGGTTTAAAAGGTCTGATAGACAATTTAAATTGTCGCAGCTACAATATTTTTTGAACATAATAAAGCTAGACTGAGGCATTTTTGTCTCAGTCTTTTTATTTTAGTAAAAAACTTTAGAAATATTTTAGAATTTCTTGAGAAATATCTGAAGTTTAGAGGCTATACTAGAAAGTGCAAGGAGGAGAGAAAAGAGCTGGAAGCAACAGGGCAGCTGATAGTAACTTTAGTTTTTCTTTAAGTGTGACTCTAAACCAGATCACTTTTAAAAGCAGACTGAAAGACTTTATTTTCTCCTCTTGCGGCAAATTTTTCCAGACCTTCAGTTTTCTGTTGACGAGGAAAAAAGAATATGTTAAAGTAAATGAGTAAAATAAAAAAGTCAATTATATTTTACTTAATATACAAGGAGGAACTCATGAAGAAAAGAACGAAAATCATTCTAACTTCAACGTTGACTGTGACTGGCCTAATCTTGGCTGCCGGTGGCTACTTTGCTTATAAGACCTTTGTCCCTCAGGAGACACCGGTTGATAAGAATGCCACAGTGAGGACCAATTACTATCAAGCCATCAATAAAAAATGGCTGGAAAAGGCAGAAATCCCTAGCGACCAGCCGTCTAACGGTGTATTTTATGAGCTGAACGAGCAGGTCAAGGATAAGATGAAGGCGGATGTCAAAAATCTAGTCTCTGGTAAAGAAGAGTCAACGATTGAAGGCATGCCTGAGTTTATCAAATACTACCAGCAAGCTACTGACTTCAAGCAGCGGGAAAAGGATGGCCTAGCCCCTCTCAAGTCCTATCTCAAGGAAATTGAAGACTTGTCCGACCTGAAGGACCTAGCTAGCAAGGCTGTTGACTGGGAAAAGCGTGGTCTAGCACTGCCGTTTACCCTTGAAATTAGTTCTAACATGGAAAATACCAATCAGAAACAAGTGAATCTGTCCAGTCCAAGTCTGATGCTGCCGGATAAGAGCTACTATGAAGATGAAGGTGCTAAGAAAAGGATGACGGATCCGCTGGAAAAAGCGTTCAAAGAAGCCTTGCAAAAGCTGGGCTACAGTGAAAAAGACAGCGAAAAGATTGTCAAAGAAGCCTTAGAATTTGATGGAGAATTGGCCAAGTATGCCCAAAGTAATGAAGAAACTTCGGAGGTTAAAAATCTCCACCATCCTAAGACAGCTGAAGAAATCAATGCCTACTCTGATACCTTTAAGTTTCACGATATGATCAATGACTATCTAGGCCAGGAAGCTGGTGATGTCAACGTTCCTAATCCTAAATATTATGAAAACTTTGCCAAGGTAGTCAACGACAAGAACTTTGGTAAGATCAAATCTTGGATGCTTGTGAAGCAGGCCGCATCAGCATCTAGTTTTCTAACCGATGATTATCGGCTGATTTTTGCAGAGTACCAAAAATCCTTGCAAGGTACTAAGGAAGCAACTTCAAAAGAAGATGCAGCATACGATCTGACAACAGGAACTTTTTCAGATGTCTTCAGTCTTTACTATGGACGCAAATATTTCGGTGAGGAAGCCAAGCAAGAAGTGACCCAAATGGTCAAGGATATCAAGGAAGTCTATCGGGAACGTATGCTGAAAAACGAATGGCTGTCAGAAGAAACCAAGCAGAAAGCAGTCAAGAAGCTGGATACCATGAAACTCTATATCGGCTATCCTGAAAAAGTTCGCGAAGTGACTAAGGCCTTGAAAGTGGACGATAAAAAATCCTTCTTTGAAAATGCAATTGCTTTGAGCCAGGCAAAAAATCAATATGATGTTGACCATTTCTCTGAGCCAGTAGACAAGACCGAGTGGGTGATGCCTTCCTATGATATCAACGCTTACTACTCACAGGAAAATAACAGTATCAACTTCCCGGCCGCAATCCTGCAGAATCCATTCTTTGATGTTAAGCAAGAGATGGAAAAGAACTACGGCGGTATCGGTATGGTTATTGGTCATGAGATTACTCACGCCTTCGACTCAAACGGTGCAAACTTTGATGAAGAGGGGAATTTGAACAATTGGTGGACAGAAGCAGATAAGAAAGCTTTTGACAAGAAAATTGAAGCTGTTACCAAGCAGTGGGATGGTATTGAAATCTACGGTGGCAAGGTCAATGGCAAGCTTACGGTAACAGAAAATGTAGCCGATGCGGGTGGACTTTCAGCTACTCTAGAAGTCGTTAAAAAGAAATATCCAGATGCAGACTTGAAGAATTACTTTGAAAACTATGCCAATATCTGGAGAAGCAAGGCCAGTTTGCAATATAACCAACTTCTCCTGAAGGTGGATGTCCATGCTCCGGCCGAGCTACGGGTCAACCAGCAGCTCAAAAATGTAGAGGCCTTCTATGAAACTTATCCAGAAATCAAAGAAGGCGATGCCATGTATCTGGCTCCAGATAAGCGGGTCAGCGTATGGTAAGATTGCTTGTCTAGAGAAGACGGTAAAATAATCTAAGCTATGAAGCACAACCAGTTTGGTAATAGGAGAGAAGTTCGTTCTTTTTCTCCTATCCATTCTTTCCTGCGACACTTGCGCGGCTGCGGGTTGTGCCTCCGCAGCCACGTATCTTTAAAGTCAGATTTTATCTGGCTTTTTTCTTTTACAAAAAAATTTTTATACAGCTTGATATAAATCTATGGAAATTTATACAAGAGACTCGGTGGGGCTGCTAGGTATAGAGCTAGAGTAATTTTTTCCCAGGGGAATTTATTCATTTTAGGCAGTAGAAGAGGTTTTGGAAACGCTTGCAACCATAGTAAGAGAATAGTATACTAAATATGCGATAAATATTTTATCAATTAATATACAAAGGAGAAACTGATGAAAAAGAAATTTTTCAGTTGGGCTATTCCAGCCTTGATGCTTCTTACACTCTTCCCTTTTCAGACTGTCTCAGCCTGTACCGGATTTATTATCGGCAAGGATTTGACGACGGATGGTTCGACTCTCTATGGTCGAACAGAGGACCTGGAACCCAACCACAACAAGAATTTTGTGGTACGGGAGCGCAAGTATAACAAGGCTGGTGATAAATTCGTAGATGAAACCAATGGCTTTAGCTTTGATTTGCCAGCTGTTAGCTACAAGTATACGGCGGTACCGGATGTGACACCAGAGCAGGGAGTTTTCGATGAGGCCGGTTTTAATGAGGAAGGCGTTTCTATATCTGCGACAGTATCAGCCAGTGCTAATGATGATATTCAAAAAGTAGACCCTTATGTTAAGGACGGTATCGCTGAATCTGCTTTAACTTCTGTAGTCCTGCCTCATGTGAAAACAGCTAAAGAGGGAGTGGAACTCTTAGCCAAAATTGTCAGAGAAAAAGGAGCGGCAGAAGGCAATATCGTGATAATTGCTGACAAGACGGGTGTATGGTATATGGAAATCCTTTCTGGCCACCAATACGCTGCCATCAAGTTTCCAGATGACAAATACGCTGTTTTTCCCAATACATTTTTCCTAGGCAGTGTAGATAAAAATGATAGTGAAAACACGATTCTTTCAGCTGATCTTGAGAAAACAGCGCAGGATGCTGGCACCTATAAGGAAATCAATGGCAGCTTCCATGTGGCTCAATCCTATAATCCGCCGCTGGCTGAAGCTGACCGCTCTCGGGTTTGGTCTGGTATCAAGGCGCTGGATCCCAATGCAGATGTGCAATATGATGATGAATACTTTGAACTCATGCACTCAACCAGCGACAAGCTTAGTCTGCGTGATGCCATGAACTTGCAGCGCAATCGCTTGGAAGGAACAGACTTCAAACCGCAAGATCAGATGGAGTTAGACGGAAAAGGGATTCCTGATAAAACCAAAGCAGACCCAGTTTATAAATATCCAATCTCCAATCCAAATGTCATGGAGGCTCACATCTTCCAGCTCAAGGATAATTTACCTGCCTCTACTGGAGGAGGAATTCTTTGGTTGGCTATGGGAAGTCCGCGCAATGCGCCCTATCTTCCTTACTATGGCAATATCAGCAATACCTCTCAGCCTTATCAAGAAATGAGTACAGCTTATAATGAGAATTCCTGGTATTGGACTGTTAGCCGCATCAATGATTTGGTTGCAAAATATCCAGAACTATTTGAAGATGGCTCTATTCGCAGTGAAATTGAGCGTATGGAAAGTCAATGGATGGAGGAACAGCCTGCTCATGACAGCGAGCAGATTAGTCTGTCTGAACAGCCAGAACAAGCCAGTCTGAAAGCAACAAAAGATTCTATGGAGCGAGCGGATTCAGTCTTTAAGCGCCTCAAGGAAATTCAGAAGATTGCTGAAGATAAGGTTGTGGCCGAATATGGTACAAGTGCTTTAGAAGAGATTGAGGAGTCAGAGGACTCTGACACAGAAGAGACAATTCGTCTAGAAGATTTTGACTACGATATTGCTATTGCAGGAGGCATCTTTGTGTTGACTGTCATTGGAATAGCCATTTATCTTGTCAAAGGAAAAAATAGAAAAGGAGCAGACAGTCATGAATAAAACAAGAAGAATTGCTCTCTATATCTACTTGCTCCTAGCCGGTATCGGCTTGCAGTTTGAGCTAGGCTCCATGGCGGAAAAGGAAGTCACCTTAGAAGCTGGCCGCGACTTGATTCTGAACTTAGCTGTTTTAGCTGCTTTTTTCCTGCCTTTCTATTTCTTGATTAAAAAACTCGCCAAGAAGTTATCGGTTGAGATGATCGTTCTAGGAACAGCTCTCTTTGGAGGTGCCTTTATCTCTGGCTGGCTAAGCTTTGCAGGCAATAGCTTGATTGATATTATTAACTCTAACTTTATCAAGGATCCAGCTGTTTTCAATGATTGGACCAATGCGCTGACAGCTCCTTTTGCAGAGGAATTTTTCAAGTCTCTGACAGCCTTTGCGGCTCTCTACATTTTGGGGCGCAAGGATATTCAGTCAGTCTTAATCGCTGGGCTGAGTTCGGGTTTTGGCTTTCAAGTCATAGAGGATATTGGCTATGTATCCAGAGTGACTTTCGGAGGACAATATAGTGGTTCCTTAGAAGCAGTTGGCCGAATTGCTGGCGGATTGGCTTCACATACTCTCTATACAGCAGTGGTAACCGTTGGAGTTTATCTTCTCTTCTCCACGGCTTACAAGAAATACCGCCTCTTTGGTCTCTGGTGCGTCGTATCAACAGTTGCTAATCACTTCGTTTGGAACTCTCCTTTCTTCGAAACAGAGCATCGAATTAACATCGTTGTCGGTTTCTTATTTGCCTTTCTCGTTGCTACTTTTATAGAAGTTTACCGACTGGTTTTGAAGGAGAAAAAGACAGATTTAGAAATTTAAATAATTTTCAGGAAATATATAAAACAAGAACTTGAAATCGCTTGCAAAACCTGGAGTAAAAGGCTATACTGAATATAGTATTTAATTTTGTAATTTTTTACAAAAACAAAGGAGATATTTTTATGAAAAAAATATTATTTCGTTCCTTGTTAGCTCTTTCGACCATTTTTCTCTTTCCTTTCCAAGTGGTTGAAGCCTGCACAGGATTTATCGTCGGGAAAAACCTAACAGCAGACGGCACGACGCTTTACGGTCGGACAGAGGACTTGGAGCCCAATCACAATAAGGTCTTTCTGGTTCATCCGAGAAAGACCAATGCAAGTGGTGCCAAGCTGGTCGATGAAACCAACGGCTTTGAATGGACCCTGCCGGCAGAAAGCTACAAGTATACCTCGGTATCAGATGTGACCCCATCCCAAGGTATTTTTGACGAGGTTGGCTTCAATGAGTACGGTGTTTCGATTTCTGCGACAGTTTCTGCAAAGGCCAATGATGCCATTCAAAAGGTGGACCCTTATGTAGAAAATGGCTTGGCTGAGTCTATCCTGACAACTGTCGTTCTGCCCCACGTTCAGTCTGCCCGTCAGGGTGTGGAGCTGATGGCGCAGATTGTCAGAGAGCAGGGAGCAGCAGAGGGGAATATTATCACCATTGCTGATAAGACTGGTGTCTGGTATATGGAAATCCTATCTGGCCACCAATATGTTGCTATTAAATTCCCAGATGACAAGTATGCAGTCTTTCCTAATACTTTCTTCTTGGGCAGTGTTGACTTTGATGATACAGAAAATGTCATTGCTTCAAAAGGTGTTCAGGATGTAGCCAAGCAAGCTAATTCTTATAAAGAAGTTGACGGGAAATTCCACATTTCTCAGTCCTACAATCCACCGATGGCAGAGGCAGATCGTTCACGTGCCTGGGCAGGTATCACCAGTCTAGATCCAAATGCGGCCGTGTCTTATAACGACTCTTACTTTGAGCTCATGCACTCAACAGATAGAAAGATCAGTGTAGCAGATGTCATGGCTATGCAGCGCAATCGCTTTGAGGGCACTCAGTTCAAACCGCTGGACCAAATGGAGCTAGATGGTAAGGGGCTGCCACAACGTGGTACGACAGATCCTGTTTACAAATATCCGTTGGGCAACCCAAATGTTATGGAAGCTCATATCTTCCAGCTCAAAGACGGCGTTCCAGCCAATATGGGCGGAGGCACTATGTGGCTGGCAGTAGGCAGTCCGCGCTTCTCACCTTACCTGCCTTATAATGGTAATATCACAGATACTTACGATGCTTATAAGGCCAATACAACAAGCTACAGTCCAGACTCTTGGTACTGGGTAGCATCTCATATCTACGATATGGCGGCCAAGCATCAGGACCTTTTTGGCACTTCTGTTCAAGACAAGTGGAAGGCCTTGGAAGCCCGCTTTATTGAGGAGCAAAATGCTCTGGATGTATCCAATGCAGCTCTGCCAGACTCTTCAGCAAAAGTTACAGAAGAAACACAGGCTCGAGCAGCGCAAGTCTTTAAGGAAATGAAAGAGCTAGAAGCTGAAATGGAAGCTAAAATCAAGGAAGCAACAAAAACTACTCCTTCCAGCTCCAGCAAAGATTCTAGCAGCTCTTCGTCATCTCAAAGCTCATCCAGTTCTTCCTCTTCAGCAACTTCCAGCAGCTCTGATAGCCGGACGGAAGTCAATGTAGAAGATGACAGCTTGGTGGATGTTGCAACTGGCATTCGCTTGAAAAATCCTGACTTAGTCAAGGCCGGTCTTCAGCTGTCTGTGCAAAAACTGGAAAGCAAGAATCAGCCGACAGATACCTATGACATTCGCTTGACCGATCCGAATGGTCAGCCGGTACATCAGGTCAGTCCAACCCTTTTGACGATCCCAGTCCGCAAAGACCTGCCAGTAGACGCCGTCTATGCTTTGGATGAAAATGGCAAACAGGTTGAAAAATTTGATGTAACGGTTAATCAAAATCAGACTATCAGCTTCACGACCAATCATTTCTCTGTTTACCAAGTGCAGTATCGAAATGAGCAGTCCGTCAAGGCCAAGAAAAAAGACCTGCCATCAACAGGTGAGCAAGTCACCATCATGGGCCTTGCAGGCTTGATTATCCTAGCAGGAGTCTTCTTCCTTTTGAAGAAAACAAAGAAAAACTAATCTAAAATAAAAAGAAGGTCGAGCAAAATGTTCGGCCTTTCTTAGTGGAAAAAACGACTTTTGTCTAGGTCAGCCTTCAAGCTAGAGCCCTTATCTCAAATAATCATAGTTGTAAGTAGTTAAAATCATATCCGTGATTTCTTCGGGTTCTTCTTGAGCACCACCGGCTATCCAAAGAGAAATAATCCCCTCAACACTGGATAGGAAGATTTCCAGTGCATATTTCGGAGGAATCTGAAAGTTCTCCTCTAAAAAACGCTGGGTAGCAGTCTCTTGCTTGTCACTCAGAATGATAGTGGTTATGTACTCCCGAATAGCCTCTCGAAAGTCAATATAATGGCTTCTGGTCAGTGCATTGATAAGACGCTCATTAGCACGCAGTATATGAAATTTTGCTATCATTAACTTTTGGGGATATTCGTTCTCCGCTTCAAACAAGCTATAACTAGAAAGTTGGGAAATAATTTCGCTTTTAAAACTATCAATCATCTGATACTTGTCCTCGTAGTGTAGGTAGAAGGTGCCGCGATTAATCCCTGCCCGTTTGCAGAGCTTACTGATAGAGATAGTATCAAATCTTTCCTCTGATAGTAGCTGGATCAAGGCTTCTTTGATGTCTTCTTTAGTAGTAGTTTTTCGTTTCTGGGCCATTTTTCTTCCTTTTCGCTTAAATCAACACTTTGTTGATTTTTGATTATTGCTTTTTATCTAAGCTCATTATATAATATCTGTGATTTAGAATCAACACCTTGTCTATTTAAGGAGATGAGGTTTGAAAAGGAGAGAAGCGATATGGCATATATTGAAATGAAACATAGCTTTAAACGTTATCAGATGGGGGATACGGAAATAGTCGCCAATCACGATATTTCTTTTGAGATTGAAAAGGGAGAACTGGTCATTATTTTGGGTGCTTCTGGTGCCGGTAAGTCTACGGTACTTAATATCCTTGGCGGTATGGATACCAATGATGAGGGAGACATCCTGATAGACGGCCAGAATATTGCTGACTACAATTCCCACCAGCTGACGGACTATCGCCGCAATGACGTGGGCTTCGTCTTTCAGTTTTATAATTTGGTGCCTAACCTGACGGCTAAGGAAAATGTGGAATTGGCTTCTGAAATCGTCAAGAATGCTCAAGACCCAGTGGCCGCTCTGACCGCAGTTGGTCTGGAAAAGCGGCTCAATAACTTCCCAGCGCAGCTGTCAGGAGGGGAGCAGCAGCGGGTGTCCATCGCTCGGGCTGTAGCTAAGAATCCCAAAATTTTGCTCTGCGATGAACCGACAGGAGCTCTAGACTACAATACCGGCAAGCAAGTGCTGCAAATCTTACAGGATATGTCCCGTAATCAAGGAGCGACGGTGATTATCGTGACCCACAATGCTGCCTTGGCTCCCATTGCTGACCGGGTTATCCGCATGCACGATGCGAGAGTCAAGAGTGTTACGGTGAATGAATCGCCTCAGGACATAAGTACATTGGAGTATTGATATGAAGAGAAAGATTTATTGGAAAGATATTCTGCGCTCCTTCACTAGCTCTAAAGGACGTTTCCTATCTATTTTAATCCTCATGATGCTGGGCTCTTTAGCTCTCGTGGGACTTAAGGTCGCTCCCCCCAATATGCGCAGAACAGCAACAGATTACTTGAAAGAGCAACGAACCATGGACTTGGCTGTTATGGCGGACTATGGTTTGGATGCAGCGGATCAGAAAGAGCTGGAAGCTATCAAGGGAGCCGATGTCGAGTTTGGCTATCTGACAGATGTCACCGTCGACGAGGAGGCCCTCCGAGTATTCTCGGATACCAAGGATATTTCAAACTTTCAAGTGACCTCAGGCCGTCTTCCTAAAAATGAGCAAGAAATTGCCCTAGCTAGTTTTTGGTCTAAAAAATACAAGCTTGGTCAGGAGATTGATCTGACCGAAAAAGCAGGCAGGCCGTCAGTTCTGAAAAACAAGACCTATAAGGTCGTGGGCTTTGTCAACTCGGCAGAGCTCTGGTCTGATAGAAATTTGGGCAATGCGACTAGTGGCAGCGGGGCTTTATCAGCCTATGCTGTAGTCAGCCCCAAGGTCTTTGATACAGATGTTTACAGTATTGCCCGCCTGCGCTATCATGATTTAGAAAAGCTAGCTCCTTTTTCAGCAAGCTATCAGGAACGTTTGGAGCAGCACCAGACTGCTTTGGACAAGAGCTTAGCGGATAATGGAGCGGACCGGTTTAAGCGATTAGAGGCGGATGCCAAAAGCACCATTCAGAAGGGTGAAGATAAGATTGCTCAGGCTGAGAGTGAGCTGACCCAAGGTAAAAAACAGTTAGAGCAAGCTCAGAGTCAGTTAGACCAGCAAAAAACCCAGCTAGCGGCAGCTCAAGCCGCTTCTATCCTAGCTCCCGATCAGCTCAGTCAGAGCCGGCAGCAGATTCAGGAAGCTGAGTCCCAGCTCAATCAGAAAAAAGCAGACCTCGCACAGGCAGAGAAAGACTTATCAGCTAGCAAGGACAAGCTAGCTGACGCTAAGGCAAATCTAGGTCGTTTGAAAGAGCCGACCTATCATAGCTATGACCGCAAGTCCCTGCCAGGTGGTAATGGCTACCATATGTATACAAACTCCATGAATAGTATTGCGTCGATTGGTAATATCTTCCCGGTGGTGCTCTATCTGGTGGCAGCGATGGTAACCTTTACCACTATGACTCGCTTTGTCGATGAAGAGCGAACAAATGCAGGTGTCTTTAAGGCCTTAGGCTATCATAGCCGTGACATCATTCGCAAGTTTGCTCTTTACGGTTTGGTGGCGGGGAGTCTCGGTACCCTCATAGGGATTCTGCTGGGGCATTATTTCTTGTCGGGAGTGATTTCTTCTATTATTACCAGAGGCATGGTGCTTTCTGCCCCTCATGCATATTTTTATGTTTCCTATAGTTTACTTGCCCTTGGACTCTCCCTTCTATCCAGTGTTCTCCCTGCCTATTTAGTGGCAAGACGGGAGCTAACAGAAGAAGCAGCCCACTTGCTTTTGCCCAAGCCTCCAGTAAAGGGCTCTAAGATATTTTTGGAGAGACTGACCTTCATTTGGCAACGGCTCAGTTTTACTCATAAAGTCACTGCCCGCAATATCTTTCGCTATAAGCAGCGGATGTTTATGACCATCTTTGGCGTAGCAGGATCCGTTGCCCTGCTCTTTGCCGGTCTAGGACTCCAATCTTCTATCGGTGGTATTCCCAAACGTCAGTTTGAGGAGATTCTGCGATACGACTTGATTGTGGCTGTCAATCCTGGAGAGAATCAGGCTGAGCAAGAAAAGCTGAAAAAGATGCTGGCAGATGATTCGATTGCTGATTATCAGGAGATATATAGTGAAACCTTGACAGAGAAATACAAAGGAAGAAAAGAGACAGAAACAGTCACTTTGATGGTCACGGACAAAGAAAATTTTGAACCTTTTATTTCTATGGAAAGTCCCAACAACCAGGAGAAGCTGACCCTTAAAGATGGTGTAGTCGTTTCGGATAAATTGGCTCGCATAGCTGGAGTTAGCCCCAGTGGCAGTATAGAGCTGGGTGGCAAGCCTGTCAAGCTCGCAGCAGTCAATGAGAATCATTTTGGGCATTTTGCCTTTATGAAGGCGACTGACTATCAGAAGATTTATGGGGAAAAACCTGAGAAAAATACTTATCTAGTGCAGCTCAAGGATTCTTCCAGTAAAAATATTGTCAATATGGCCAATAAATTTATGAGCCTCAAGTCTGTCAAGAGTGTCTCACAAAATGCTAGCATGGTGAAGCAGTTCAACGTTCTAGCTGATTCTCTTAATAATACGATGCTTATTTTGGTGGTGATCTCCGTTCTTCTAGCAGTTGTCATTCTCTACAATCTGACCAATATCAATGTGGCTGAGCGGATTCGCGAGCTGTCCACTATCAAGGTTCTGGGCTTCCATAATAAGGAAGTGACTCTCTATATCTATCGAGAGACCATTATTCTTTCAGTGATTGGGATGGCAGTTGGGCTTCTAGGTGGTTTCTTCTTGCATCGTTTTTTGATTGAGAAGGTTGCGCCTAGCATTATTAGCTTAAATACTCAAGTAAGTCTCTCCGTCTATCTGTTTCCTCTAACAGCAGTGACTCTTATTTTGACCTTACTTGGCTTCTTTGTCAACTACCGTCTCAGACGGGTAGATATGCTGGAAGCCCTCAAATCTGTTGATTAATTAAAAAAACATTTCAAAACTTTCACTCACTTGATGGGTGGAAGTTTTTTTGAACTTTGATATAATATTCCTTGTAAAGAAAGAGAAAGACACACGATGACACGAAAAATTGCCTTATTATCAGATGTGCATGGGAATAGCACAGCCTTGGAAGCGGTGCTGGCGGATGCGAAAAGCCAGCAGGTGACAGATTATTGGTTTTTGGGGGATTTGCTCCTGCCAGGAACCGGCCGCAGAAATATCTTAGATAGGATGGAGCAGCTGTCAATTAGCCTCCAGGTCAGAGGGAATTGGGAAGACAGTCTCTGGCATGCCCTGCACCAAAAGTTAGACTTGACACGTCCCAGCCATCTCTATCTGACTCGGCTCTGCCATTTTGTCCTAGAGGAAATCAGTCCTGAAGAGATTGACCGCATGCAGGAACTTCCTCTGCAGCTCCTGACAGAAGTAGAGGGATTGAAGATTGCGGTTAGCCACCATCTGCCAGATAAGAATTGGGGGCGGGAGCTGATTCATATTGGCGAGCAGAGTGATTTCGACCGACTTTTCGAGGGAAACGACTGCGCTGTCGCTGTTTATGGTCATATTCACCAGCAGTTTCTCCGCTACGGGACTAAGGGCCAGCTGATTATCAATCCCGGCTCTATTGGTCAGCCATTCTTTCTAGATTCGGCTTTGCGTCAGGACTTGCGAGCCCAGTATGCCATTTTAGAGATAGATGAGACGGGTCTGGCTGATGTTGACCTGAGGCGCGTGGCCTATGATGTGGAGCAGGAGCTGAGATTGGCTCGGGAGCTCCACTTGCCTTACTATGAGATTTATCGGGAGAGCTTGGTCAATGGTATCCACCATACCCATAACCACGACCTGCTGAGGGAAATCAGTGAGCGGGAAGGCTATGCAGATGAGATTGCAGCTTTCTTAAAGTCCAGTCGTAACTCTTGAAGTTACACCATTTTTGAGACATAATAGTGAGAGAAAATGATGAGGGAGGAGAAAAATGCAGATTTCTAGCCGTTTTACCATTGCCACCCATATGCTGATTGTACTGGCTTTGGAGGGGAAAAAACAAAAACTGATAAGTGATATTCTTGCCGGCAGTGTTGGCGTCAACCCAGTTATTATTCGCAAGACCCTGTCCCAGCTCAAGAATGCCGGGATGATTACCGTTGCTCGTGGGACTGGAGGAGCAGAGATTGCCAAAGATTTGAAAGACATTAGCCTGTTGGATGTCTATAGCGCGGTTGAGTGTCTGGGCAAGAGCGGCCAGCTCTTTAGCTTTCATGACAAGCCCAATCCAGACTGTCCTATCGGCAAGAACATTCACAATGTCTTAGACGACCGCTTGGCGGCTATTCAGGCAGCCATGGAAGCTGAATTGGCTCAGACCAGCCTCGACGAGGTCGTCGCAGCAACCGAGAAAGAAATTAAAGAACAATCTGTTTCCCAGTGAGCAGATTGTTTTTTTGGTGAATAATATTCTGAGATGTAATTGTTGACATTACATTAAAATGTGCTATACTAATAGATGTAACACAAATAATTACAATTTAAAATAATCTTTCGGAGTAAATGGAAAGGCAGGCATCCGTATCAAGGAACTTATCTCTATTTTGGAGAAATAAAAAAAGATTAGGCGGGAAATCTGCTAACATTTAAAATTTAAGAGAGGAGAAAGTATATGACTTTTGAATATCAAAGCAAGATTTATCTAGGAGAGGTGGCACTTTATGTAGCTGACCTAGCAAGACAAAAGGATTTTTATCAGCGAGTTTTAGGCCTGGAACTTTTGGAAGAGCAGGACGGAGAGGTGGCTTTGGGCAGGGACGGACAAGCGCTGGTGAGACTCTTAGCGACCAGTGATCGGCAGTCCGTTAAGTCTGCTTACGGTCTTTATCATCTGGCGCTTTTACTTCCAAGCCGTCAAGCCTTGGCGGATATCCTGAAGCACTTATCAGAAAGTAAAGTTCCTATGGTTGGAGGGGCGGATCACGGTTATAGTGAAGCCATTTATCTGGAGGACCCAGAAGGCAACGGCATTGAGCTTTATCGGGACAAGCCTCAGGCTGATTGGGATATCCGAGAAGATGGCCGCATTATCGGAGTGACGGAAGCGCTCGCGGCTCAGGAAATCTATGAACTAGGTCAGGAAGTCCAACCATTTAGTATTGCTGAAGGCACTCGTATGGGTCATGTCCACCTGTCTGTGAAAAATAGCAGAGCAGCTAGTCATTTTTACCAAAAGCTTTTAGACTTGGAGGACAAATTTTCTGTACCTTCTGCTAGCTGGCTGGCATCAGGAAACTACCATCATCATGTAGCCGTCAATGAATGGGGAGGTTCTCACTTGAATCATCGGCAACCCAAGCAACTGGGACTAGCCTATTTTGAGGCGCAAGTAGAAGGAAAAGAAGACCTAGTAGCTATTTATGAAAATGCTCTGGACTTACAGGCGCCAGTCCGATGGATTAGCTCCCAAGAGCTAGAAGTCACAGACCCAGATGGAATTGTGGCTAAAGTTAAGACAAGAGTGGTATAATAAGGCATATTAAGAAAATCGAAGAAAGAAAAAATATGTACAAGACTTATTATGCATCACCGATTGGCCGGATTCTCATCTTGACAGACGCAAATGCCTTGTTGGGACTTTGGCTAGAGGGTCAGAAATATTTTGGGGCAGGCTACGATTTGGAGCAAGCGCAGCAGGAGGAGACAGAAGTTAGCCAGCATGTTGCTGCTTGGTTGGATGCTTATTTTAAGGGAGAAAATCCTGCGACAGATGAGATTCCATTGGCACCTCAAGTGACTGAGTTTAGAAGCAAGGTTCTGACAGTGCTGCGGAAGATTCCCTATGGACAAACGTCTACTTATTCAGATGTTTTGCGGGAGTTGCAGGCTGAGTATGGAAAAATTGGCTCGGCCAGAGCAGTCGGTAGTGCCATCGGCCATAATCCCATTTCCCTTCTGATTCCCTGCCACCGGATTGTCGGAAGTGATGGCAAGTTGACCGGCTATGCCGGCGGCCTTGATAAAAAAGCCTTTCTGTTGAAACTAGAGGCGGGGGAGAAGACTGAATAAATCTTTCTACTCAAGACTTTTACCATTTTACTGGTGAGAGTCTTTTTTACGTACAGCAATAAACTAAAAATCCCTTTGTCAGCTGCTGTGAGTGACAAAGGGAAGCATTAGTTGAGATGCCATTGTGTGGCCAGCCAGTCGGAAAAGGCAGCATAGCGCTCTTTGAGAGCTTCATGATGACCGTAAGGATCAAAGACGGAGCAAGAGGTAAGGATTTCTTTCTGAATCAAGCGATGAATTTCTTCAGCATAAAAAGGAGCTTTGGAAAGTCGGTTTGAATGATTCGCGCCTTCAGTCTTTCCATTCTGCAAATAGACTAGACAGTCCTTGTTTTTCAAGTCCTGTGTCCCGCAAAAGCCGGTAAAACCTGGGTACCAAAAGGAACCGCAGATAGAAAAAACACAGGGAACTTCGCAGAAACTATAGAGATTGTAAACAGCCGCTAGTCCACCGAGAGAGTAGCCACCATAGGCAATTCTCTTGTCATCCAGTAGGTAGTGCTGTCTGATTTCTGCTAATATACCGTTGAATAGTTTCTGATGGTAGCTATCTGCTCTGCCGCCAAAATCGGGATTGTCAGGCTTTAGAGCATTGGCTTTCCAGGGTGTATAATCGTCCAGCCTGTTGTTTGATATCAGTCCGATCAAAATTACCGATGGAGAAAGCTTGCTTAGGTAGTTTATCTGTCCATCATTTAGCAAGATTGCTGGATAAGGTCGTGATCCGTCATAATCTTGGGGCAGGGCAATATTGACAGTGATACCCTCCCAGACAAAGGTCTTATTTATTGACAAAGTCATTGATTTTCTCGAGTGAGTCGATTACAGCAGGTCCATAATCCATGAACTCATCATAGGAGATGGTCATGATTTTCTGATTTTTGACCGCTGGGACATCTTCCAGAACTGGATTGGCTTTCATTAGATCAACTGCTTGCTCATCCATGGCCTTGTTGCGGTCGCTGGTTACGTAGATGATGACTTCTGGATCCATAGAAACCAGATTTTCCAAGGTTAGGTCAGAGGTTCCAGTCGCTACATTGGTATAGCCGAGCTGGTTGAGCAGACTCTCCTGCAGGGCTGACTTATAAGCACCGAAAGTCTCATCGTTGTAGGCACACATGATGAGCGCTTTTTTCTTTTCCCCTTGACTAGCCTTATTGGTTTTCTTGACACCATCAATTCTTGCCTGCAGCTGGTCAGCATACTGATTGGCCTTGTCTTGGACATTAAAAATGATTCCTATATTCTTGACATCTTCAACGATATTGCCTAGGTCTTGCTTGGTATTGGACAGGGAAGCCTTCTGTGTATAGACAGGGATTTTGTTTTCATTCCAGGCACTGACTGTCCCCAGAGATTTCTCGGAAAACATCATGTTTCGGCCAAGAAGAGCATCTGGCTCATAGGATAGCACAGTTTCCTGTGATACGGTTTTCTTGTCGCCGACTTGCGGAATGGTGGCAATATCAGCCTTGTATTTATCTGTGACATCATTGTCTGGATTGAGCATGCCGGCAATCTTGTCTTTCAATCCTAGTTCGATCAAGATTTCGGTCGTCGAAAGGTTGTTGGTGATGACTTTTTCCGGTGCCTTTTCAAAGACCTGATCAATCTCCTTGCCTTCGGCATCGTAAGTTTTGATTGTCACTGGATATTTTGTCTCTGCTGTGCTCTTTTTCGCGCTTTCTGTTTTGGAGGAAGATTGTGAAGTTGAGCTTTCTTTCGTACTTTCTTTAGATGAAGAATTGCAGGCTGCCATTGTCAGTGCAGCAGTTGCGACGAGTAAGATACTGAGTGTTTTTTTCATATTGCCTTCCTTTCTTGGGCTTGGAGCTTGTATAGATAAAGCTGAGAGCAGGCTCTTATAGATACTGAATCATGGCCTGTCGATCCTTGGTCCAGATTACTTTGCTCTGAATACCGTAAACGGCTTGCAGTGAATCATGGGTGATGGCCTCCTTTGGAGCGCCTTGGTATGCAATCTCACCTCCTTTCATGAGGTACAAATAGTCTGAATACCGACAAGCCAGTTGGATATCGTGTAAAACAGCCAAAACATTGATGTTCAGGTCTTTGACGATACGCAGCATATCCAGCTGGTATTTGATATCCAGATGATTGGTCGGCTCGTCTAGGAGCAGTAGGCTTGGCTGCTGGGCCAAAGCGCGTGCCAGCAGGACTCTTTGCTTCTCACCACCAGACAAGGATAGATAGGTTCGCTCTCCCTTGTCAAGCATGTCCACCTGCCTCAAGGCATGACGGACGAGGGAATAGTCTTTTTCGTTCTCTTTTTGAAAAAGGGACAGATGTGGCGTCCTGCCCAGCATGACGATTTCTTGGACGGTGCAGTCAAACTGAAGATGGTTAAACTGAGTTACAACGGCTATTTTCTGGGCTGCTTTTTTTATGCTGACCTGTTCAAGTGGCCTACCGTTTAGATAAATGTCCCCGCTGTCAGGTTTGATTTGGCGGTAGATGGTTTTGAGCAGACTAGTTTTGCCGCTTCCGTTAGGCCCTAAAATGGTGTGAAACTGATTTCCCTCGACCTTGAGTGAAATCCCTCTTAAGATTTCTTTTTGGCCGACAGCATAGTGGATATTTTGGCAAGTTAGATCCATATCAGCTGCTTACCTCCTTTCGGCTTTTGGCTACAATATAGATAAAGAAGGGTACACCGACCAAAGCAGTGAAGATTCCAATCGGCAGCTCGGCATTTTTGACCAAAATTCGAGCCAAAACATCTGCCCAGACCAGAAAGAGAGAGCCGAGAAGGGTAGCGATAGGAAAGAGCCTTTTGTAGTTGGTACCGACTAATCTTCGAGCAATGTGCGGAGTGATTAGTCCGACGAAGCCGATAATGCCGCAGCAGGCAACCAGCACCGCAGTCATTATTGCGACAACTGTGATATAAAGGAACCAGTAAAAATGCAGAGGTACCCCCAGTGTCAAAGCTGCTTCGTCCCCCATCATCATAGTATTGAAAATACGATACTGGGAACAGAAAAACAAAAAGGAGAGACCAACAACAAGAGCCGGCAAGGCAAAATCTGACCAAGAAGTTCCGGCCAGTGAGCCCATGGTCCAGAACTTGATTGTCATAAGGCTGTCAGCATTGGCACCGACGGAAATGATAAAGTTGGAAAAGGCGATAAAAAGGGCATTTACAACTGTTCCTGATAAAATCAGGCTGCTTGTCGTCATTTTTCCCTGCATGGATGCGATAAAAAGGACCACTGCCGATGCCAGAATGGCTCCTATAAAGGCACCTGTGCCAGTAATGGATTTGAGCCCTAAGATAATGCTCAGTGTGGCTCCGAAGGTTGCACCCGCTGAAATTCCTAGGATATAAGGCTCTGCGATGGGATTGTTGACAGTAGATTGCATGACGCTGCCACAGACAGAAAGGCCAGCACCAGCTAGGATTCCCAAGAGCACTCTTGGAACCCGCATGTTCCAAACAATAGCGATTGTAGACGACGATAGTTTGCCTGTGCCAAGGCTAAAGCCGAGCTTGCTGAAAATAATCCGGTAAGTATCCTGTATATCAATAGTGACCGATCCCAAAGATACAGCTAAAAAGAGGGAGAAAGCCAGAAAAATGATGAGAAGCAAGAGTAGGCAGATATAGCGAGAAAATCTGTGATTTTCTGACTTTTTGAAGAGCATCCAGACCTCCTTAACAGTAAAGATTAGAATTTTTAGATAATTTCATAAAAAATTATAACATTTTTAAATCAGAAGGGCAAGATGGGATAAAACCTCTGATATGGTAAGGTTTAATGACGCTTTCTATTGGTAAAAAATTTTTTATCTTTTCAGTGATGAAAATATGTTTCTGGTGTAAGAACTGGCTAGAGCGGAGTAATTGAGTTATTCGGAATGTCTCTGACAGACGATATCATTGGAGGAAAAACAGGTGAATCTAAATGACTTAGTATAATTACTAGGAAACAAGAAAAAACGACAGAAACTTTTCTATCGTTTTTTGAAATTATAAATGCGTAAGGACTAAGAGCGCTATAACAATGTTCAAAACCTATTTGGGCTAAAGAAGAGTGAGAAGCGGTCACGGGATTTAGTTTTCTCATTAATCAAAAAAGTGATGCCTGAAAGCCTCCAACAATGATAGCTAAAATGGGTAGATGGCTTTTTCCAAGCCCAATAATCATTCAAGACATAATATAGGCTTATAAAATTCTATTCAAAATACAGCAAGTCCTTGCTAGTTTCGGTGAAGAGTTCAAAACCATTCTTAGTGACATGGCCGCAGTCTTCGATGCGGACACCAACCTTGCCAGGGATGTAGATGCCAGGCTCAACAGAGAAGCACATGCCTTCTTCGATGATCATGTCGTTGCCTTCCATAATGGATGGGAATTCGTGAACATCCATACCGATGCCGTGGCCAAGACGGTGGTTGAAATACTCACCATAGCCCGCTTTTTCGATGACTTGCCGAGCAGCGCGATCTACTTCATGAGCTGTGACACCTGGCTTGATAAAGTCAAGAGCAGCTTGCTGGGCTTCCAATGTAAGATGGTAGATATCCTTTTTGAACTGGTCAGGCTGGCCAACAGCAACGGTCCGTGTCATATCGCTGGCATAGCCATTAACCATGCAGCCAAGGTCAAAGAGCAGGAGGGCGTTATTTTCGACTTTATTGGCACCGGGAATGCCGTGCGGATTAGCTGCATTATTTCCCGTCAGCACCATGGTTTCAAAGCTCATCTCATAACCTTCTCGCTTGATGGCAAAGTCAATCTGAGCGATGATATCTGTTTCTGTATTGTCCAGTGAGATATTGTCAAAACCGATATTAACAGCCTTGTCAGCATATTGGCCAGCTACCAGCATTTTCTGGATTTCATCGGCAGACTTAATCAGGCGCAAGCGGTTGACGTAAGGAGTCAGGTTGGTAAATTCTGCGCTATCAAAGACAGTTTTCAATCCATGATATTTGGTCAAAATCAAGTTATCAAACTCAAGAGCGACAGCCTTGAAGGAGTGAGTTGGCAGGGCAGCTTTAATCTTCTGCCAAGGATTTTCGGAGTCCATATAGCCAAGGACTGAAAAGGGAACAGAACCTGAAGCACGCTCAACCTCTAGAGCTGGTACGAAGAGCAGGGGCTCATGGTCAGGATAGACAAACAAAAACATTTGCCGCTCATGCGGGTCGCTGTAGAAACCAGTCAGATAATTGATAGTGACTGGATCAGACAGGACAGCAGCATCTAGCTTCTCATTCTCGAGATAGTGGGTGATTTGTTGAATTTTTGTCATGGTCACAACCTTCTTTCTATGCCTCTATTTTGGCAAAAAATGTCAAAAAAAGCAAGACTTTTCAAAAACTTATCAAAATACTTGAAAGTGTTTACAAGAAGTGATAAAATGGTGAATGTAGGAAAGTGAAAACGATATTTTCAATAGAAGAAAGGAAACTATATGAACACAGACGACACAGTAACCATTTATGATGTCGCCCGTGAAGCGGGAGTTTCGATGGCGACAGTCAGTCGGGTAGTGAATGGAAACAAGAACGTCAAAGAAAACACACGTAAAAAAGTTTTAGAGGTCATTGATCGTCTTGACTATCGTCCAAATGCAGTGGCACGAGGACTAGCCAGCAAGAAGACTACAACCGTCGGCGTTGTCATTCCAAATATTACCAATAGCTATTTCTCAACCTTGGCAAAAGGGATTGATGATATTGCTGAAATGTATAAATACAATATTGTCTTGGCTAACAGTGATGAGGACGATGATAAGGAAGTCTCCGTTGTCAATACCCTCTTTTCTAAACAGGTGGATGGCATTATTTTCATGGGCTATCATCTGACGGAGAAAATTCGCTCAGAGTTTTCACGTTCACGCACACCGGTCGTTTTGGCGGGTACTGTCGATGTGGAGCATCAGCTTCCGAGCGTCAATATTGACTACAAGCAAGCAACGGTTGATGCTGTAGAATTACTGGCTAAGCGCAATAAGAAAATTGCCTTTGTCAGCGGACCGCTTGTAGATGATATCAACGGGAAAATCCGTCTATCAGGCTATAAAGATGGCTTGAAGAACAAGAAACTTTCATACAGCGAAGGCTTGGTTTTTGAATCAAAATATTCTTATGATGATGGCTACCACTTGGCAGAGCGTGTCATTGCTTCCAAAGCAACTGCAGCTTTTGTCACAGGAGATGAACTGGCAGCAGGCCTCTTAAATGGTCTGTCTGATCAAGGCATCAAGGTTCCAGAAGATTTTGAAATCATTACCAGTGATGATTCGCAAGTAGCTCGTTTCACTCGTCCTAACCTTTCCACAATCGGTCAGCCCCTCTATGACATCGGTGCTATCAGTATGCGCATGCTGACTAAGATTATGCATAAGGAAGAATTGGAAGAACGCGAAGTTCTCCTAGCTCACAGCATTAGCGAGCGTAAATCAACTCGGAAATAATCGGTGATTTGCAAGTCTGATTAGGAATTTCTCTGAGCTTGAAAAGCGAGCGAAGAGACTAAGTCAATGACTGCTTTAAGAGAGTTTCATTATTATGAAGCGAGGCTGAGGTGTAGTACCTCAGCTTTTTTGTGCTTCCGTTCAGTTAGAGCAGTTTTCTAAGCCTATCAGGCTTTGGATGGATTTTTTACCTCATTTGCCCTTGTGGATTTCCTTTTTATTTTATTTTAGGTATAATAGGAAGTATGAAAGTATTACTGTATCTTGAAGGAAAGTCCGTTTTGGAGAAATCAGGAATCGGCCGAGCCCTCCAGCATCAGATGCATGCCTTGGATTTGGCTGGGATTCCTTATACGACGGATGTTTTAGGAGATTATGATGTGGTCCACATCAATACCTATGGTCCTCGTAGCTTGCTTCTCCTGCATGCTGCCAAGAGGGGCAATAAAAAAGTGATTATGCATGGTCATTCGACCAAGGAAGACTTTGAAAATTCCTTTATTGGATCCAATCTCTTTGCCCCGCTCTTTGGCAAATACCTAACTCACATGTATAAAAAGGCGGATTTCATTATCACGCCGTCGGAGTATTCCAAGCAGCTGATCCAGTCCTATGGGGTCACTACACCCATGGTGGCTGTGTCAAACGGCATTGACCTGCCTAAGTATAAGAAAGATGCTCGCAAGGAAGAAGTTTTTAAAAAGTATTTTAAGATTGAAGAAGGGCAGAAGGTGGTCGTCTGTGCTGGACTTTATTTCCGCCGCAAGGGGATTGAGGATTTTGTAGAGGTTGCCCGCAGGATGCCAGATGTGCGCTTTATCTGGCTGGGCTCTATCAATCTCTGGCTGATTCCGCGCAAGATTCGCCGGCTGGTTCTCTTTGACCATCCTGATAATGTTGAATTTCCCGGCTATTTTAAGGGAGCAGTATTTCAGGGAGCCATGTCTGGAGCGGATGCTTTCTTTTTCCCGTCCTATGAGGAAACTGAAGGAATTGTTGTCCTGGAAGCTTTGGCCAGTGAGCAGAATGTTGTGCTGCGTGATATTCCAGTCTATCAGGGCTGGGTGGATGAGCGTTCAGCCGAGCTCTGTCATAACGTAGACGAGTTTGTCCAGTCTCTGAGAAACATCTTGGATAAAAAGGTGGATAAGCGTGAAGCAGGCTATCAGGTGGCTAAAAGCCGGTCCATTGACGATGTCTCAGGTCAGTTAGTTGAGGCTTATCAAACAGTTTTGGAGATGTAAGATGCGTATTGGTCTTTTTACAGATACCTATTTTCCTCAGGTCTCTGGGGTTGCTACCAGTATTCGGACTTTGAAGACGGAGCTGGAAAAATTAGGTCACACGGTATTTATTTTTACGACGACGGACAAGGATGTCAATCGCTATGAAGATTGGCAGATTATTCGGATTCCCAGCGTACCTTTCTTTGCCTTTAAGGACCGAAGAGTGGCTTACCGAGGATTTTCTCATGCCTTAGAAATTGCCCGCCAGTACCAGCTGGATATTATCCATACCCAGACTGAGTTTTCACTAGGGCTACTGGGGATTTGGATCGCCAAAGAGCTGCGGATTCCGGTAGTACATACCTATCATACCCAGTACGAGGATTATGTTCATTATATTGCCAAGGGGATGGTCATCCGTCCTAGCATGGTCAAGTATATCGTCCGTGGCTTTATGAGTGACTTGGATGGGGTTATCTGCCCTAGCGAGATTGTATATGACCTTTTGGTTAATTATAAAATCGAAGCAGAAAAACGGGTGATTCCGACAGGGATTGAGTTAGCGAAGTTTGAGCGGCCGGAAATTTCGCGTGAAGATATCAAGAAGCTCCGTTTCAAGCTAGGACTGGCTGAAGATGAGATTATGCTGCTCAGTCTGTCCCGTATTTCTTATGAAAAGAATATCCAGGCTATAGTTGAGGCGATGCCTGCCGTCCTTGAAGAAAATGACAAAGTTAAGCTAGTCATTGTCGGCGACGGTCCCTATGCGGAAGACTTGAAAGAACTGGTTGCCAAGCTTCAGATTGAAGAAGCTGTCATCTTTACAGGGATGATTGCTCCAAGTGATACGGCTCTTTACTATAAAGCTGCGGATTTCTTTATATCTGCCTCAACCAGTGAGACCCAAGGTCTGACTTATCTGGAAAGCTTAGCCAGCGGCACACCGATTATTGCCCATGGCAATCCTTATCTGGATAATGTTATCAGTGACAAGATTTTTGGGACCCTTTATTACCAAGAGCGGGATTTATCAGGCGCTATTTTAGAGGCGATTATTGCGACGCCTGACATGGATGAGCAGAAGTTAGTAGACAAGCTCTACGAGATTTCAGCGGAGAACTTTGGTCGCAGGGTTTATGAGTTTTATCTGGATTTGACTATTTCCAAGGACTTCCATAACGAGCTCAGCCCAGAGGAAAGTGCTGCCAAGCGTCTGGCCAAGACAGTGGCCTATCTGCCTGGAAAAGTCATTTCTCTACCAATCAATGGATCCGTTCGTATCCTCAAAGCTTCGAGTAAGCAAGTGAAAAAAATCAGGAATATTACTAAGTTATTAGAATAGAAACATGCCTTGTATCATTGTGGCAATAGCTATTTATGCAAGGTTTTGTTTAGAAATAGAGGAGAAATCTTATGAAAAAATATCTCAAACAGTTGCCTTGGCTACTTTTGTTCTATGGCATTTTCATTGCTTCAGATTGGATCTGGCAAGAGCTTTGGAGATATCTTATAGACAATACAGAAAGTGTAGAAAGTGTTTTGAACTGGCTTTCAAACCTTAATATTTTGTATTATCTTCTACTGCTACCCTTGGTTGGTGCAGGGATTGCTTATATAAATACTCGGATGCAAGGCTTTTCACTGCCTTTTCTCCTTTTGATTCCAGGGGTTCATTATTATTACCTATTCAAAAACTTTTTTAACGGACTATTTTACTCAGGAGACGAGATTTATAATCCAATCACTTCAACGCTTTACAATGCTAGGGATATTCATGTCTTGTTATTCCTTTCTTTGGGAGGAATGCTTTTGGCAGAGCAACACCGTAAAAAACGTCAAGCAGCTATCTTGAGTCAAGAGACTCTAAATCATTTTTCTGGTTTTGATGGTCAATAGCTCTTGCAAATTTCTCCAATCGTGCTATAATGTTTTCTAGAGACAAATCACCTGCAGGAAATCTTTTAGAGAGCGCGTGGAGCTGGAAATCGCGTAGAGGATGCAGTTGGGACTACTCTATTAGCTTTTATGCAAACATAAAACGGTGGCTACGTTAGAGCCGATTCGAGGTGTGAGTCTTTTGACTTACATAAATGAAGGTGGAACCACGTTGCGACGTCCTTTTTGGATGTCGTTTTTCTTTTGTCAGAAGGAGGGAGAATGGTGCTTTATATGATTGGCGGATCGCCTTGTAGTGGGAAGTCAACAATTGCTTCACTTCTTGCTAGACAGTATCAGCTGCTTCATATCAAACTGGATGATTTGGTAGACGAGATGATGAGTCAAGCAAGTGCAGACTCACAGCCGATTTGTCTCCTTAGACAGGACAGAAATCCGGAACAAATCTGGATGAGAAATCCAGAAGAGATGGCAGATGAAGAATGGCGCTTTTATGAAGAGATTTTTCCTTATGTAAAATCTTACTTGATAAAAAATCAAGATAGACCTCTCTTGGTGGAGGGGGCAGGACTTTTGCCTCACTTGGTAAAGGAGCTTGAATGCCCAGTGCCCTCTTATCTATGCTTGACTCCGACAGCTGATTTTCAGAAAAAGCATTATAGACAGAGAGAATGGGTTCCTTATGTCTTAGAGGGAACAACCAATCCTGAGCAAGCTTTTGAAAACTGGATGCAGCGAGACATTCTTTTTGCTCAAATGGTTCGTAAGGAAGCGATGAAATTAGGTTATTCTAGTCTCATGACAGATGGTCGCCAATCAGAAAAGCAGACTGCGGAAGAGATTGCTCGAATCTTTAAATTGTCCAATATAAATAGAATAGATATTAAAGGAGAAAACACATGATTAAGATTACTTTCCCAGATGGCGCTGTGCGCGAATTTGAATCTGGCGTTACAACTTTTGAAATTGCTCAATCTATCAGCAATTCCCTAGCTAAAAAAGCTTTGGCTGGGAAATTTAACGGCAAATTGATTGATACGACTCGTGCCATCACTGAAGATGGCAGCATTGAGATTGTGACACCTGACCATGAGGACGCTTTGGATATCTTGCGTCACTCTGCGGCTCACCTCTTTGCCCAAGCAGCTCGTCGCCTCTTCCCAGATATTCACTTGGGTGTTGGTCCTGCCATTCAGGATGGTTTCTACTACGATACGGACAATCAAGCTGGTCAAATCTCTAACGAAGATCTGCCTCGTATCGAAGAAGAAATGAAGAAAATCGTCAAAGAAAACTTCCCATCCATCCGTGAAGAAGTGACCAAGGATGAGGCGCGTGAAATTTTCAAAAACGATCCATACAAGTTGGAATTGATTGAAGAGCACTCAGAAGATGAGGGCGGTTTGACCATCTACCGTCAGGGTGAATATGTGGATCTCTGCCGTGGGCCTCACGTTCCATCTACAGGTCGGATTCAAATCTTCCACCTCTTGAACGTGGCAGGAGCATATTGGCGCGGGAACAGCGACAATGCTATGATGCAGCGGGTCTATGGTACTGCTTGGTTTGACAAGAAAGACCTGAAGAAATATCTGCAAATGCGGGAAGAAGCTAAAGAACGCGATCACCGTAAGTTAGGTAAAGAGCTGGATCTCTTCATGATTTCTCAAGAAGTGGGTCAAGGTTTGCCATTCTGGCTGCCAAACGGTGCGACTGTCCGTCGCGAGTTGGAGCGCTACATCGTTGACAAAGAGTTGGCTTCAGGCTACCAACACGTCTACACTCCGCCTTTGGCTTCTGTGGAGCTCTATAAGACTTCTGACCACTGGGAGCACTACCAAGAGGATATGTTCCCAACCATGGATATGGGTGATGGAGAAGAGTTTGTTCTTCGTCCCATGAACTGCCCTCACCACATCCAAGTCTACAAACACCATGTTCACTCTTACCGCGAGCTGCCAATCCGTATCGCTGAGATTGGCATGATGCACCGTTATGAAAAATCTGGAGCTCTGACTGGTTTGCAGCGGGTCCGTGAAATGTCCTTGAACGATGGCCACCTCTTTGTAACGCCAGAGCAGATTCAGGAAGAATTCCAGCGTGCGCTGCAGTTGATTATCGACGTTTACGCTGACTTCAACTTGACAGAATATCGTTTCCGTCTGTCTCTTCGTGACCCTCAGGATACGCATAAGTATTTTGATAACGATGAGATGTGGGAAAATGCCCAAACCATGCTGCGAGCAGCCTTGGACGAAATGGGTGTGGATTACTTTGAAGCAGAAGGAGAAGCAGCCTTCTACGGTCCGAAATTGGATATCCAGGTTAGAACTGCCCTAGGAAATGAAGAAACTCTGTCAACTATCCAGCTGGACTTCCTTTTGCCAGAGCGTTTTGACCTCAAGTATGTCGGAGCTGACGGTGAAGAGCATCGCCCAGTTATGATTCACCGTGGAGTTATCTCAACCATGGAGCGCTTCACAGCCATCTTGATTGAAAATTACAAGGGTGCCTTCCCGACTTGGCTGGCTCCGCATCAAGTGACTTTGATTCCTGTTTCTAACGAAGCCCATATTGACTATGCTTGGCAAGTGGCTAAGAAGCTGCGTGACAAGGGTGTCCGTGCTGATGTGGATGAGCGCAATGAAAAAATGCAGTACAAGATTCGTGCTTCACAAACTAGCAAGATTCCTTATCAGCTAATCGTTGGTGACAAAGAAGTAGAAGATGGTACTGTTAATGTCCGCCGCTATGGTCAAAAAGAAACACATACAATACCAGTAGACGAATTTGTAGAGCAAATCCTAGCAGACATTGCCAACAAATCACGCGTTGAAAAGTAGAATCCATTGGATAACGATTAAACCCGAGCAATTAGCTCGGGTTTAATTTTCTATCTGTAAGTAAAAATTTCTTTACTAATTATGTTAGCAAATTTGATCTTAATTCAAGTATTTATCCACATAATCATCAAAATCAGGATACTCATTTCGATTCATGGCATAGAGCATTTCCCCATAGAGAGGGTCACTAGACGGGTCGTCAGGTTCTAGAAGAGTAGCTATTTTCATATCATCATCTGGGAAAAGGATGGTGTAGTGATAGGTGTCGCTGACAGTGATACTATAATATTTAGTATTATCTTGATAGCCTGACTTATCTATTTTATAGTGAAATTCTTTATCACCTAGCTTGCCTGTCTTGTCATTGAAGACAATGTCAATGTCCTCTCCGTTTGCTTTCTGAGCCTTCCATTTTCCCTGGAAGCTAGCGTGCTGACCGCAGGCGCTGAGAAAGATTAGTGTTAAGACAGTGATAAAAAGCCATGTTAGTTTTTTCATATCGTTCTCCTTGTCTATCCTTTGATATTATTCTACCACAAATATTAAAAATAAAAAAGCTGAGTTGGTAAACTCAACTTTTGCACAGTAGTTTTATATTTGAGCTATCTATTCTGCAGCTTGAGCCCAGCGTTGGGATAGCTTGCGCGAGAAGCTGGAAATGGCGAAGTTAATTAAGAAATAGATGGCTGCTACTAGTAGGTAGAGTGCGAAGACCTGTTCAGCTTCAAAATAGCGTCCCATTAGAATTTGAGCAGAACCAAAGAGTTCTTGGAGCGCAATAACAGAATAGAGCAGGCTGGTATCCTTTATTACTGTTACAAACTGAGAAATGATGGCTGGCAGCATTTTTCGAATAGCCTGAGGTAGGATGATATAACGCAAAATCTGAAACTGAGTAAATCCTTGAGATAATCCAGCTTCAGTCTGACCAGGATCAATGGCATTGAGGCCGCCCCGGATAATTTCTGCCAAAGCAGCAGAAGTAAAGACAGTGAAGCTGATGATACCGGCTGGCGTTGACTTAATCTGAAAGACTAAAAAGATGGTGAAAATCCAGAGCAGATTGGGTACATTACGGACAAATTCGATATAAATGCTGGCAATTAGCTTGAGCAGTTTATTTTTTCCGTTTCTCATGACTGCTAGAATAGTTCCAAAAATCGTTGATAGGACAATGGAAATGAAAGAAATTTGCAGAGTCAGCCAGAGCCCCTTAAGGATAAAGAGGAGGTTGTTTGCGGTTAAGACTTTTAAAATATTTTCCATAGAGACCTCCTTAGATGCTGTAAGCTTGTTTATTGGCTTCCTCTACCTTACGTCCCCAGCTAGCGATTGGGAAGCAAAGGAGGAAGTAGAGTAGAGCTGCTCCGGCAAAGGCTGGGATGTAGTTGGAGTTCAGAGCAGACCAAGACTTGGTCACAAACATCAGATCCATACCAGAGATAATAGCGACGGTAGAAGTGTTTTTTATCAGATTGACGACCTGATTGATTAGCGGTGGCAAGATAATCCGAAAAGCTTGGGGCAGGATGATGTATCGCATGGTTTCTATATAGGTAAAGCCTTGAGATAGTGCGGCTTCGGTCTGCCCACGAGGAATGGACTGGATACCTGAGCGGATGACTTCGGCGATATAAGCACCGTGATACAGTCCCACACAGAGCACCGCAGTCCAATAGATTGAGGGCATGATGGTATAATTGCTGACTAGCGGAAGACCGTAAAAGACAATCACAAATTGCACTAAGAGTGGTGTATTCTGATAAAACTCAACAAAAACACGAGCTAGACCACGTAGAACTTTATGCTTACCTGTGCTGATAGCTCCGAAGAAAATCCCTAGTAGAAGAGCCAAGGCCAGGGCACCGATAGAAATGGCTAAGGTAAAGAGGAATCCTTGGAAAAACTTGCCAAAGTCTGCAAAGTAGGCCTGCCAAGAAGAAATACTAAAACTCATGGGGTCTCCTTTCTAATCATCTGTTGAAGCAGATGGTTTTAAACCATATTTGTTATAAAGTTTCTGCAGACTACCGTTTTCCTTCCATTTAGAGATTAGGCCATCTACATAGTCATTCAATTGAGTATTGGATTTTTTTGTTACCACACCGTAATCGGCTTTTTTGAAGCTGTAATCCAGAATGCTTGATTTGGAGCTTACATAGCCGGTTAGGATAGACTTGTCAACAGAAATGGCATCAATACGGTGAGCCCGCAAGGAAACAGCAAGTTCAGGGTAGGAGCCTAACTCCACATATTTGAAGTTGAGTTTTTTCTCTTGGGCGATTTCTTCCAGCAAGGTTTGAGTAATAGAACCTTGGACAACGCCGATAGTCTTGTTATTCAAGTCCTTGATGTCTGTAATTTTGCTGGATTTATTAACTAGGAAACCAGAAGCATCTGTGTAGTAAGGGGTTGTAAAATTATAGATTTCCTTACGCTCATCTGTGATGGTAAAGGTCGCAATTACCATGTCAACTTGTCCGTTGTCCAGAAGGGGTCCGCGGGTTTGTGCGGTAACTGGGACGTAGTTGATTTTGACGCCTAGTTCCTTGGCAATCTTTTTTTGCAATATCAATTTCTAAACCGCTATATGTATTGCTATCAGGATTGAGGTAACCAAAGTTAGGTACATCCTGCTTGACACCGACATTGAGGACTCCGCGTTTCTGGATAGCCTTGACCTGTTGGCTGGTACTGGAATCGGCTTGTGCAGGAGCAGCGTGAATCAAGCCTAGAGTCAGAAGGAGTAGGAGTAGGCTGATGAGTATTTTCTTTAGTTTCATAGATCTTCTCCTTTTTAAGAAAGCACGTTATCACTCTCATGGTTGATAATTTTACTGAGAAACTGCTTAGCGCGAGGTTCGGTAGGATTGTCAAAGAAAGCATCAACATCAGTAGTATCCACCAGCACCTCACCGTCTGCCATGAAGATAATACGGTCAGCTACCTCACGGGCAAAGCCCATTTCGTGTGTGACCACAATCATGTTCATGCCGTCTTTGGCTAGTTTTTGCATAACAGCCAGAACATCCCCGATTGTTTCAGGGTCCAGGGCAGAAGTCGGTTCATCAAAGAGCAGGAGCTCAGGATGCATGGCTAAACCGCGGGCAATGGCAATCCTTTGCTTTTGTCCTCCAGATAGCATGCCTGGGTAAGAGTCTTTCTTGTCCCACATGTTGACGAATTCTAGATATTTTTGAGCGATTTTGTTAGCTTCTTGTTTATCCATTCCTAGGACTTTAATAGGCGCCAAGGTAACATTTTCTAACACCGTTTTGTGGGGGTAAAGATTAAAATGTTGAAAGACCATTCCGACTTCTTTGCGTAAGTTGACCAAATCTTTGGCAGCAGTGTTCGCGACCTCGTGGCCATTGACGATCAAGCTTCCCTGATCAATGTCTTCTAAAGCGTTGATTGTACGGATAAGAGTAGATTTTCCAGAGCCGGATGGTCCCAGCAGTACAACTACTTGACCTTTTTCAAAACTGAGATTGATATTGCGCAGAGCATGGTAGTCTCCGTAATACTTTTCGACATTTTTAAATTCAACTAAAGCCATATCTTTCTCCTTTGTGTTAGATAATATGACATAGATTTTACCATAGAATAAATAAACTGTCAAATTGAATAAAAATGACTATTTTCGTTCAGAGAAAAATTTTTTAGATGAGAATCGTCCATTTTCTACAAATGTGGAATAAAAATGGCTTGAATTAGTGTTTTTTAAGAAAACTTTGGTATAATAAGACTATATAAATAAATAAAATTGGATTGGGAGTCTAGCTAGGCAAACTAGATTGCCTTTTGCACGTGTTGATGCAGGACGACTTAGCTGACTATGTCACAACTTTTCTATCATGGAGTTGATTGAATCCCAATCTTATGTTAAGGTGAACATATGAAGAAAATATTAGTTGTAGATGATGAGAAACCAATCTCAGATATTATTAAGTTTAATATGGCCAAGGAAGGCTATGAGGTTTTGACTGCCTTTGATGGCAAGGAAGCCTTGGAAATGTTTGAAGCAGAACAGCCAGACATCTTGATTCTGGACTTGATGCTGCCAGAAGTGGATGGACTGGAAGTTGCTCGGACTATTCGCAAGACCAGTAATGTGCCGATTATTGTATTATCTGCTAAGGACAGTGAGTTTGACAAGGTTATTGGCCTTGAAATCGGTGCAGATGACTATGTGACTAAGCCTTTCTCAAATCGTGAGCTGCAGGCGCGTGTCAAGGCACTTCTTCGTCGGGCAGACCTTGTTGTGGAAAACCAAGTAGAAGAAAGTGGCCCGAACGAGCTGACCATTGGGGAACTGCAGATTTTGCCAGATGCTTTTGTAGCTAAGAAGCATGGCAAGGAGTTGGAGCTGACCCACCGCGAGTTTGAGTTGCTTCACCATTTGGCAACACATATCGGTCAGGTGATGACACGTGAGCACTTGCTGGAAACAGTATGGGGTTATGACTATTTTGGTGATGTCCGTACAGTGGATGTGACTATCCGCCGCCTGCGTGAAAAGATTGAAGATACGCCAAGCCGGCCTGAGTATATCTTGACTCGCCGCGGAGTTGGCTACTATATGAGAAATAATGATTGAAGCAATTAAACAATTTGTGGTTTCTGCGGATTTTGTCTTTGCTATCATTATTATCGGTTTCATTGTAGTTGTTGCCCTGCTTTTATTGGAAAATCGCCGTGATAACCAAAAGCTTGTACAGCTTAATCAAAAGGTTAAAGATTTGATTGCAGGTGACTATTCTGAAGTGCTGGACATGCAGGGAAGTCCGGAAATCACAGATATGACCAACAGTATCAATGATCTTTCAGAGGTCATTCGACTGACACATGAAAACCTTGAGCAAGAAACAAAACGCCTTTCCAGTATCCTGTCCTATATGACAGATGGCGTGCTTGCGACCAACCGTCGGGGGCAGATTATCACTATCAACGATATGGCAACCAAGCAGTTGGGAGTTAAGAGAGACGAGGTCCAAAATATGAGTATTTTGGATCTGCTTTCGATTTCAGACGAGTATGATTTGCGGGACCTGATTACCAATGTTCCTGAGCTGACGATTGACTCTCAGGATGAAAATGGTGAGTACTTGAGCTTGCGGGTTCGCTTTGCCTTGGTAAGGCGGGAGTCGGGCTTCATTTCTGGTTTGGTAGCTGTCTTGCATGATACGACAGAACAAGACAAGGAAGAGCGGGAACGTCGCCTCTTTGTTTCCAATGTCAGCCATGAGCTGCGGACTCCGCTGACCAGTGTCAAGTCCTATCTGGAAGCCCTGGATGAGGGGGCCCTGTCTGAGCCAGTAGCACCGGACTTTGTCAAGGTATCCCTCAATGAAACCAACCGCATGATGCGGATGGTGACGGACTTGCTCAGTCTATCCCGTATTGACAATGAGACCAGTCATTTGGAAGTAGAGCTGACGAATTTCACAGCCTTTATCACCTTTATCCTCAATCGCTTTGACAAGATAAAAAATCAAGACGAAACCAAGAAATATGAGATTATCCGTGATTATCCTATAACACCGATTTGGGTGGAGATTGATACAGATAAGTTGACCCAGGTCATTGATAATATCATGAACAATGCCATCAAGTATTCGCCGGATGGTGGAACCATTACTGTTTCCATCAAGACAACAGATGAGCAGTTGATTCTCTCGATTGCGGATGAAGGTCTGGGAATTCCCAAGCAGGACCTGCCTAAGATTTTTGACCGCTTTTATCGAGTGGACAAGGCACGCAGCCGTGCCCAAGGCGGAACGGGTCTGGGACTGGCTATTGCCAAGGAAATTATCAAACAGCATCAGGGCTTTATCTGGGCTAAGAGTGAGTATGGTGTGGGCTCGACCTTTACCATTGTCTTGCCTTATGAGAATGATGGCGTCCGGGATGACGACTGGGATAATGAAGATATATAGAAAGTAAACATGACTAAAGGATTTCAATACAGTATTCTGGCGTCAGGATCAAGCGGTAACTGTTTCTATCTGGAAACAGACCAAAAGCGGATTCTGGTTGACGCTGGCTTATCAGGCAAGAAAATCACTAGCTTGCTGGGCGAAATTGGGCGCAAGCCTGAGGATTTGGATGCCATTTTAGTGACCCATGAGCACAAGGACCACATTCATGGTGTTGGTGTATTGGCTCGCAAGTATAATTTAGATATTTATGCTAATGAGGCCACTTGGAAGGCTATGGAAAAGGACCTGGGCAAGCTGGATGCTAGTCAAAAGCATATCTTTGAATTGGGCAAGACCAAGACCTTTGGAGACTTGGATGTGGAGAGCTTTGGTGTTAGTCATGACGCAGCCTGTCCACAATTTTACCGCTTTATGAAGGATGACAAAAGCTTTGTCATGCTGACGGATACGGGCTATGTCAGTGACCGGATGGCTGGAATTATCGAAAATGCCGATGCTTACCTGATTGAGAGCAACCATGATATTGAAATTCTCCGCAGCGGTGCCTACCCATGGAGTCTCAAGCAGCGGATTCTGTCTGATATGGGTCACTTGTCCAATGAAGATGGAGCAGAGACCATGATTCGGACTCTAGGCAATCGCACCAAACGGATCTATCTAGGGCATCTCAGTAAGGAAAATAATATCAAGGAATTGGCTCATATGACCATGGTCAATCAACTGGCTCAAGCCGATATGGCAGTCGGCCACGATTTCCAGGTCTATGATACCTCGCCTGATACCGCGACACCTTTGACGAATATTTAAAAATCGAACTAAAAAATTTGGTTTTCTTGCTCTAGTGCGGTATCCATTATATATTTAAAAAGCAACGGTTTTATTTTGTAAAGGAGCTTGTATGCGACCAATTTACTTTGTGATAGGTCTCTTATCTTTAGGGTTGGGAGTTTTGGGGATTTTTTTGCCTCTCCTGCCAACAACACCATTTCTTCTCTTGTCCATTGCCTGTTTTTCGCGCAGTTCCAAGCGCTTTGAGAATTGGCTCTATCATACAAAGATGTATCAGACCTATGTGGCAGATTTTCGAGAGACGGGAACGATTTCCAAGGAGCGTAAGAAAAAGATTATCGTTTCCATCTATTTCTTGATGGGGATTTCCATTTTGCTAGCGCCTATTATTTGGGTTAAGATTGGACTGTTGGGTCTGACCGTTTTTATCACTTATTATTTGTTTAAAGTAATTCCGGATAAGGAATAGAAATCGCTGTCAGCAGGTGCGTTTGCGCCTGTTTTTTGTTATAATAGAGACTGTATATCTTTGGAAAGGAAAAGGAATCATGCTGCTTATTTGACTGAAGTCAGCATGATCTAAAATAGTAATGGAAAATTTGAAAAAAGCATTGCTGGAGCAGTTTGACTTGGTTTTCTCTGATGAGACCTTGTTGGAAACGGCTTTTACCCATACGAGCTATGCCAATGAGCACCGCCTCTTAAAAATTTCACACAATGAACGCTTGGAATTTTTAGGAGACGCTGTTCTACAACTGATTATTTCGGAGTATCTTTATAACAAGTATCCTAAGAGACCAGAAGGTGATCTATCTAAGCTACGTTCCATGATTGTTCGGGAAGAGAGCTTGGCAGGCTTTGCCCGTGATTGTCAGTTTGATCATTTTATCAAGCTGGGACGCGGTGAGGAGAAGTCTGGCGGCCGGAATCGTGATACGATTTTAGGTGATTTGTTCGAGGCCTTTTTAGGCGCCTTGCTCTTGGATAAAGGTGTGGAAGCAGTCAAAAGCTTTCTCTATCAAGTCATGATTCCCAAGGTGGAAGCGGGAGATTTTGAGCGGGTGACGGACTATAAGACCAAGCTGCAGGAGTTGCTGCAGATTAATGGTGATGTGGAAATTGCCTATCAGGTCGTCTCTGAAACAGGGCCGGCTCATTCCAAAAATTTCGAGGTGGCTGTTCTCATCAATGGCCGCAAGTCCGGTCAAGGCCAGGGGCGTTCTAAAAAGCTGGCCGAGCAGGAAGCTGCTAAAAACGCATTTGAAAAGGAAAGTTCTTCATGTTTTTAAAGGAAATTGAAATTCAGGGCTTCAAGTCATTTGCTGATAAGACTAAAGTTGTCTTTGATCAGGGAGTGACAGCGGTTGTTGGGCCAAATGGTTCCGGCAAGTCCAATATTACGGAGAGCCTGCGCTGGGCCTTGGGAGAGTCCAGTGTGAAAAGTCTGCGGGGCGGCAAGATGCCCGATGTGATTTTTGCGGGAACAGAAACCCGCAAGCCACTTAATTATGCATCAGTGATAGTGGTTCTGGACAACAGTGACCAATTTATCAAGGATGCTGCCAATGAGATTCGGGTGGAGCGCCACATTTACCGCAGCGGTGACAGTGAGTATAAGATTGACGGCAAAAAAGTCCGTCTGCGCGATGTCCATGATCTTTTCATGGATACAGGGCTGGGACGAGATTCCTTCTCCATCATTTCCCAAGGGAAAGTCGAAGAAATCTTTAACAGCAAGCCAGAGGAACGCCGGGCAATTTTTGAGGAAGCTGCTGGAGTGCTTAAGTATAAGACACGCCGCAAAGAAACGGAAAGCAAGCTTAGTCAGACCCAGGATAATCTGGACCGTCTGGAAGACATTATCTACGAGCTGGAGAGCCAGGTAAAGCCCTTGGAGAAGCAAGCTGAAACTGCTAAGCGCTTCTTGAGTCTGGATGGCCAGCGCCGAGAGCTTTACTTGGATGTTTTGGTAGCTCAGCTGACAACTAACAAGGAAAAGTTGACCAAGGCTGAAGAAGATTTAACGAATATCCAGCAGGAGCTAGCAGCCTACTACAGCAAGCGCGATGAGCTGGAAGTTGAAAATCAAACCTTGAAGGCCAAGCGCCATGAGCTCAATCAAACTTTGTCTGATGATCAAGCTAGTTTGCTGGAATTGACCCGCTTAATCAGTGATTTGGAGCGCCAGATTGACCTCTCTAAGCTAGAGTCCAGCCAGGCAGCGACGAGCCGCCGGGAAAATGAAGAGCGTTTGGCCACTCTGTCAGAAAAACTGGCTCAGATAGAAAGCAAGCTGGAAGCCAAGCAGGCTGAATTGAGCCAAATAGCTGCCAAACTGAGTGACAATGAGCAGTCCATCGCTGCTTTGGAAGCAGAATTAGCAGACTTTTCAGATGATCCAGATCAGCTGATTGAGCATCTGCGTGAGCAGTATGTTAAGCTCATGCAGGAAGAGGCAAATCTTTCTAATGACTTGACTTCTCTGGAGAGCCAGCTGGCTAGCGAGCTTAAATTGGCTGAGAGCAAGAAAGCAGACTATGCTAAGCTGCAGGCTGATTTGGAGGCTAGTCAGACTCAGGAGCAGGCTGGTTTGGAGGAGTTGGAAATTGCTCGCCAAGGCCTCAAGAATCTACTGGCTGACTACCAGAGTCAGGTTCAGTTGGTAGAGAAGCTGGAGGCTGATTATAAACATCAGCAGACTAAGATGTTTGAGCTTTTGGACGACCTCAAAAACAAGCAGGCGCGTTCAAATAGCTTGGAAGCCATTCTCAAAAATCACAGCAATTTCTATGCTGGAGTTAAGAGTGTGCTGCAGGAAGCTGACCGCCTGGGCGGTATTGTTGGAGCTGTCAGCGAAAAACTCAGCTTTGACCCCCACTATCAGACAGCGCTGGAAATTGCCTTGGGAGCCAGCAGTCAGAATATCATCGTGGAAGATGAGGCGGCTGCGACTCGAGCTATCGAATTTCTGAAGAAAAATCGGGCTGGTCGGGCAACCTTCCTGCCTTTAACAACCATCAAGCCGCGTCAGCTGCCTGACCATAACCGTGCTACGATTGAAAAAAGTGCTGGTTTTCTGGGGCTGGCTTCTTCTCTAGTCAGCTATGAGCCATCGTTAGACAGCATTTTTCAAAATCTGCTGGGAACGACTGCTATTTTTGATACAGTGGAGCATGCCAGAGCAGCAGCTCGCCAAGTGCGCTATCAAGTTCGCATGGTGACTTTGGATGGAACAGAGTTTCGGACTGGCGGATCTTATGCTGGTGGTGCCAACCGCAATAACAATACCATCTTTATCAAGCCGGAGCTAGATGCTTTGCTTGAGGAGATTAAGCAGAAAAATGTCAGCTTGAAAGAACAGGAAGAAGCAGTGCAAATCCTGCAAAACCAGCTAAGTCAGGCTAAGCAGGTATTGGAACAAATCAAGACAGACGGTGAGCAAGCTCGCTTAGCTGAGCAAAAGGCTAATCTAGCCTATGAACAGTTGGCCAAGCGTGTAGAAGAACTCACAAGTCTGAAAAATCTACTGGAGCAAGAGTTGGCTGGTCAATCTGCTTTGGATATTTCAGAAGAGAAAGACCGACTGCAGACCCGCTTGACCGAAATTGAGCAAGAAAAAACGGATATCACTGCAGAAATAGAGCAAGTTAAGTCAAACAAAGATGCAGTTCAGGCTCGTTTTGAAAAGCTTTCCTCTCGTCTAGCTGAACTCAAGCTCCAGCGAACAGAGTTGACCTCCAACCAACGCTTTGAAAAGAATGACTTGGAGCGTCTGTCCGAGGAAAAAGCCGGCCTTGCAAAAGAGCAGGCGACCTTGGAGCTTTTGATGGAGCAAAAGGAACAGTCCAGCCTGCAGAAGGTGGATATTACGATTCTGGAAGAGCAATTAGAGACCGCCAAGCAAGAAAAGATTGAGCTGGATCAAAGACTGATTCGTCTGAAATTTGAGCTTGAAGATCTAGAAGGTCAGTCTGACGATATTGCCAGTCGTTTGGAGCAAGCTCGCCATCAAAATGAAGAATTGATTCGTCGACAGGCTAAAGCAGAGGCGGAAAAAGATAAGCTCATGGATGTCATGCGCCGTCTGGCAAGCAATCTGACAGATGACTATCAGATGAGCTTCGAAGAAGCAAGCAGCCAAGCTCGTCCGTTAGAAAGTTTGCCAGCAGCTGAAAGTCAGGTGAAGGATCTGGAAAAAGCCATTCGAGCTTTAGGTCCGGTCAATCTGGAAGCAGTCGAGCAGTATGAAGAAGTCAGCAACCGTCTGAACTTCCTCAACGAGCAACGAGACGATGTTCTATCAGCCAAAAATCTGCTCTTAGAGACGATTGAAGAGATGAATGACGAAGTCAAGGAACGCTTTAAATCAACTTTTGAAGCCATCCGTGAAAGCTTCAAGGTGACTTTCCGCCAGATGTTTGGCGGTGGTTCGGCAGACCTGATATTGACGGAGGGTGACTTGCTGACTGCAGGTGTAGAAATCTCTGTGCAGCCACCTGGCAAGAAGATCCAGTCGCTTAATCTGATGAGCGGTGGCGAGAAGGCCTTGTCAGCTTTGGCTCTGCTCTTCTCTATCATCCGCGTTAAGACCATTCCTTTTGTCATCTTGGACGAGGTGGAAGCAGCGCTGGACGAAGCCAATGTTAAACGCTTTGGAGATTACCTCAATCGCTTTGACAAGGACAGCCAGTTCATCGTGGTCACTCATCGTAAGGGAACCATGTCAGCTGCAGACTCTATTTACGGAGTTACCATGCAGGAATCTGGGGTTTCCAAGATTGTCTCGGTCAAGTTAAAAGATTTAGAAAGTATGTAAAATGACTATAAAATTAGTAGCAACAGATATGGATGGCACCTTTTTGGACAGTAAAGGTCAGTTTGATATGGACCGCCTCAAGCAAGTTTTGGCTCGCTTCAAAGAAAAAGGCATGTATTTTGCTGTAGCTAGCGGGCGCGGCTTCTTGTCGCTGGAAAAGCTGTTTGAGGAAGTGCGCAATGAGATTATTTTTATTGCTGAAAACGGCAGTTTAGTGGAATTTCACGGCGAGGACCTTTATGAAGCAACCATGCCACGGGACTTTTATCTCAAGGTTTTTGATAAGCTGCAGGAATCTCCCTATGTCAATGTCAACGAGCTGCTTTTGACAGGCAAACGCGCTTGCTATGTCTTGGAGACGGTGGATCCGACCTACCTTTCTTTCAGTGCTCATTATAATGAAAATATTCAAAAAGTGGCTAGCTTGGCTGATATTGACGATGATATTTTCAAGTTTACGACCAATTTTGCTGAGGACCAAGTCGCAGCTGGTGAAGCTTGGGTCAATGAGAATATCGATGGAGTCAAGGCTATGACAACTGGCTATAAGTCCATTGACATCGTTCTGGATTATGTGGATAAGGGGGTTGCCATTGTTGAGCTGGCCAAGAAGCTTGACATAGATCTTTCTCAGGTTATGGTTTTTGGCGATAATCTCAACGATTTGCACATGATGCAGGTGGCTGGCTATCCGATTGCGACTGAAAATGCTCGCCCTGAGATTTTAGAAGTCGCCAAGGAAGTCATCGGTCACCATGATGCTCAGTCGGTTATCACTTACATGGAGGGATTATAATGGCAGATATAAAACTGATTGCTCTGGACTTGGATGGAACTCTTCTGAATTCAGACAAGAAGATTTCTGAGCGCAATTTAGCAGCTTTAAAAGCAGCTCAGGCCAAGGGAGTTAAGGTAGTTCTGACTACTGGCCGCCCCCTTAAAGCCATGGACTTTTTCCTCCATGAGCTGGGAACAGACGGTCGAGAGGATGAGTACACCATTACTTTTAATGGTGGTCTTGTTCAGCGCAACACTGGAGAAATCCTCGATAAAACGGTCTTTTCTTATGATGATGTAGCGCGGATTTACGAGGAGACAGACAAGCTCCATATCCCTCTTGATGCTATCTGCGAAGGACTTGTCTATCAAATTCAGTCCGATCAAGATTCGCTTTATGCTCAGTTCAATCCTGCTCTAACTTTTGAGTCTATTGATTTCAGCGACTTATCCAGCCAGCAGACTTATAATAAATGTGTCACCGCTTATGCTCAAGAACCACTGGATGCGGCCATTGAGCAAATCTCTCCAGAATTATTTGAGCGTTATGAGATTTTCAAATCTAGAGAAATGCTGCTGGAGTGGTCCCCTAAAAATGTCCATAAGGCCAACGGTCTGGAGAAACTGATTGCCCATTTAGGCAATGAGAGAAGCCAGGTCATGGCTTGTGGTGATGAAGCCAACGATCTGTCTATGATTGAGTGGGCTGGTCTGGGAGTGGCCATGCAGAATGCAGTAGCCATCGTCAAAGAAGCAGCCAATGTGGTGACACCTATGACCAATGATGAGGATGCAGTGGCTTGGGCTATTGAAGAATATGTACTAAAGGAGGATTAGCCGATGGGATTATTTGATCGCCTTTTCGGCCGAAAAAAGCAAGAACCGCCGATTGAAGAAGTTGTCAAGGAAGCATTGGAAAACATTGATGTCCTTGAAGAAGAAACAGCGTCTGTTCCAGAAACAGGAGAAAATCTTGAAGCGGAAGCTGTTCGGTCCTATCAGGACGAGCAGCAACTTGATGACCAAATTTCGGATACAAAAGATAGTTTAGCTGATGTTGAAGAGCAGTTAGTAACAGAAGAGCTTGCATCTCAAGCTATCCAAGAAGAAAGCAAGGAGCCAGAGCATGAAAGAGAAATTATTGCAGAAAATCAAGAAGTGGCTCAAGGAGCAACTCAGACTGAAGAAACTCTAGAAGAGCACCAGCCTGAAAGCAGTGACGAAACGGTAGAAGAACTTGTTGAACAAACAAACCTGTCGGATGAAGCATTATCTCATACTGAGCATGAAGCAGCTTCTTATGACGAGGTTGCAACTGATTCAAATAATGAGTTCGAACAAGAAACAGAAGATGTTCCACTAACAGAATCAGAACAGGTCAATCAATCAGCTGATTTTGCTGAAGAATCAGAAGCAGCAGCTACAGAAGAGCCTGCTGAACTTCCTCAAGAGGAATCCACTCAGGAAAAATATGACCGCAGCCTAAAGAAGACTCGGACAGGATTTGGAGCACGGCTCAATGCCTTCTTTGCTAATTTCCGCTCAGTAGATGAAGAGTTCTTCGAAGACTTGGAAGAACTGCTCATCACTAGTGATGTAGGGGTTCAAGTGGCTTCTAGTCTGACTGAGGAACTACGCTATGAAGCCCGTCTGGAAAATGCTAAAAAACCAGCTGCTCTGCGCCAGCTGATTATTGAAAAATTGGTGGACATTTATGAGAAAGATGGCCGCTTTAATGAAAAAATCAATTTCCAAAATGGACTGACTGTCATGCTCTTTGTTGGGGTCAACGGAGTCGGTAAGACCACCTCTATCGGTAAACTAGCCTATAAGTACAAACAACAAGGCAAGAAAGTCATGTTGGTAGCAGCAGATACATTCCGAGCTGGAGCAGTAGCTCAGCTGTCTGAATGGGGTCGGCGCGTAGATGTTCCTGTAGTGACGGGACCTGAGAAGAGCGATCCTGCCAGTGTCGTATATGACGGAATGGAGCGTGCTCAGGCGGAGCAGGTTGATGTTCTTATGATTGACACGGCTGGCCGCCTGCAAAATAAGGACAACCTCATGGCAGAGCTGGAGAAAATTGGCCGCATTATTAAGCGGGTGGATCCAGAAGCACCACATGAGACTTTCCTAGCTCTCGATGCTTCAACTGGTCAGAATGCTCTGGTTCAGGCCAAGGAATTTTCTAAAATCACCCCAGTCACAGGAATTGTACTGACGAAGATTGATGGAACAGCTCGAGGCGGGGTTGTGTTAGCTATTCGTCAGGAATTGGATATCCCAGTGAAGCTGATTGGCTTTGGAGAAAAGATTGATGATATCGGTGAGTTCAACTCAGAGAACTTTATGAAAGGCCTGCTTGAAGGTTTAGTATAAAGCAAAAAAGCCAGTACACGTACTGGCTTTTTTATGAATATTTTTTAAATCTTATTTTTTTTGGAGACCACTGCCAGTCAGCTCCAAATTCTCTAAGGAGTTCAAAGGAAGCGTCTGGTCCCATAGAGCCGACAGGATATTCATGGAGTGGCACTTCGTTGCTATGCCAGAGCTCTTCAATCTGATCAATCAGCTCCCAGCTGGATCGCACTTCATCCCAGTGGCTGAAGTTGGTTGAGTCATTGTTAAGGACGTCAAAGATTAATTTTTCGTAAGGATCAGGGGAAGCACCGCTAGCTGTTGCGTCTGTTCGATAGTCCAGAGAGAGAGGAGCTAAGCTGAAGCGTTCGCCGACCTCTTTGCCATTCATGTTAAGTGAGAAGCCCTCAGTCGGCTGGATATGAATGGTCAGAACATTTGGTGCTAATTCCTCACCAAAGATAGACTCCATCTGCTTAAAGACGATATTGACAAGAGTGCCTTTTTCAGTGAGGCGTTTACCAGTTCGGAAGAAAAATGGAACATCACGAAAACGCTCGCTATTTACGAAGAAAGCTCCTGAAGCAAAGGTCTCTGTCATGGAGTCGGGATTGACATTAGGCTCGCTCCGGTAGGAGATGTATTTCTTGCCTTTGACTGTGCCAGACTTATACTGACCGCGGATAAAGAAGCGTTTTAAGTCTTCTTTATTCGGCTTTACCAAGCGCTCAAAAACTTTGACTTTCTCTGCCCGAATGTCCTCTTTGCTGAAGCTTTTCGGCTTGTCCATAGCTAAGAGTGACAGGAGCTGCAAGGTATGATTCTGTACCATATCGCGCAGAGCACCGGACTGGTCATAGTAACCGCCGCGTTCTTCGACACCAAGCTTTTCTGCAAAGGTAATCTGGACATTGTCAATGTAGTCACGATTCCAGATGTTTTCAAAGAGAAGATTAGCAAAGCGGATAGCGAAGATGCTCTGAATCATTTCCTTACCTAGATAATGGTCAATACGGAAAATCTGCTCTTCATCAAAGGCAGCCAAGAGTTCTTCGTTAAGTTGGCTGGCAGTTGCCAAGTCTGTTCCGAATGGTTTTTCGACAATCAGACGTTCAAATCCTTTGCCATCTACAATGTTTTCAGACTTGAGGTGTTTGGCAATGGTGCCGAAAAATTGCGGAGCCATGGATAGGAAGAAGAGTTTATTGTGCTCGGCTTGGTATTGCTCATTGAGTCGGTTTTGAAGCTTGCGCAGTTCAATGTAGTGCTCGGTATCCTGCACATCATGACTTTGATAGTAGAAGTGACTGGCAAACTCTTGGGCTTGCTCGGGGCTGTCAGCTAAATCAGCGATTGCCTCGACAACGACAGACTCAAAATATTCCTTGCTCCAAGGCCGGCGAGCGGTTCCAATAACTGCAAAATGCTTGGAAAGATTGCCAGACTTATAGAGCCTGAAGAGGGATGGATAGAGTTTTCTTTTGGCCAAGTCACCGCTGGCTCCGAAAATTGTTACAATAACTTTTGAAGACATCCTGATACCTATTTTCTAAATGATGTCTCTATTTTATCACAATTTTTCTAAAGATTGTATTTAGAAATTCGCTTTCTGAAAAGGGAGACAAAATCAAGCAGACAGCAGCTCTATCAAGAATAATCGTATACAAAAAAAATGAGGCTTAGACACGATTGTGCCAGCCTCGTTTTCTTTATTCAAATACCCGATAAACGTACGGATTTTCCGGTTTTTCTACCTTATCAAAGCTTTCAACTTCTAGAGTTGGAAGGCTTTGCCCCAGACTTTTATGGTAATGCATGGTAATTTTTCCCTTGGCATGAATCCAGGTATTATTTTCGAAATGCTGGGTATTTCCAGTCGTCAAGAGGCCATAGACACCTGAGTCGGCGATACAATGGATAATACCGAAGCGAAAGAGAAATTGACTCTTCTGGTCGCTGGGGTCATTGTAGACAAATCCGGTGAACTCCAGCGTCTTGCCCACAAACTCGTCGGGATAATCATAGATGACCTCCATGATTTCCATGTAGTTCTCAGTCGTGACCTGAATGGTATCTTGCTTAACATATTTCTTAGCGGCTGCCCGCATTTCTTTTTCGTAAGCCCCTTTGGTAAAGTAGGTGCTGGTGTCTGGTTTCAGATACTGACTTGTCGTACCTTCGTCCTGCTGAATAGCAGTTGAAGTTCCCTCAGCCAGCGGGAAATGAAATCCTTTAGCCGAAACTGTTGTCGAATCCAAGGTTACAGTTGGAAAGAAAATTCCTACAAAAAGCGGAATGACAAGGAGTAGCACGCTGCCTGACTTAGCCCAGCGAGTACTTAAATGACTGTGGACCTCCATCTTCTTCATCCAGATGATAAGCTGCACGACAGCCAAGACAAAGGACAGAATCATAGACAAGTATGCCAGATAGGAATAGTGGAGATTGATATATTGATTAAGCTTGCCCGTCAGCTGCAGATACATGGTAATCTCAAAGTAGCCGACTAAGATTAGAAATCGAATCATAGCACTACCCCCACAAGCCAAGAGTAAAGAAAGACGACGACGGTAACCAGGCTGATAAATTGCCAGATAAAGCGTGTCTTAAAGTAGTTTTTCATCATCAGCAGATTCTTGACATCTAGCATAGGCCCAATGACCAAGAAAGCTAAGACTGGCGATAAGCCGAAGCTAGCAATCAAGGAGCTTCCGATGAAAGCATCAGCTTCGCTGCAAAGTGAGAGCAGGAAGGACAGCAGCATGAGGAGGAGAATAGCAACAGCTGGTGTCGAGCTGATAGAGGTCAGGATTCTGGTTGGCACATAGACTTGGACCAGGCTGGCAAAGAGACAGCCAAAGACCAGATAGCGGCCTGTATCGAAAAATTCGTCAATGGCCTGCACAAAGACCTGAAAAAACTTTTGTCCCTTGCTGAGATGTGAAAAGTCATGCTCATGAACAGCCTTGCGATTTTCTTTCTGAATATTACTATCCGCAAAGAAGCCCAGGAAAATCCCTAAAAGAATAGCCACGACCATAGAACCTAAAGCACGAAGCAGAGCCATTCGGAAGGAATTACCAAAGGCTGAGTAGGTCGCAAAGAGCACGATGGGGTTGATGACTGGAGCCGTTACCAGAAAAGGCACAGCCGTGTAGCTGGGAACTTTCTTTTCCAGAAACCGGTTTATAATGGGAACAATTCCGCACTCGCAAGAGGGGAAGACAAAACCAATCAAGCTCCCAAAGAAAATCCGAGCCCATTTGTTCTTGGGCAGGAAACGATAAACCTTGTCCGGCGTGACATACACCTCGATAAAGCCAGAAATGATACTTCCAATCAAGACAAAAGGCAGGGCTTCAATGATAATGGAGAGAAAGATGGCGCCGGCTTGCAGGACACTGGCCGGCAGCTGAGAGAAGAAGTTCATTCTTTCTTATCCTTCTCGTTTTTAGATTTTTTCTTGTCTTCCTCAGGGAACTCTACCTTTTCCATTTTAGGCAAGGTCGCAAACTCCTCGAACATCTTGTCCAAATCATCTGATCTAGTAAATTTAACAGCCATAAAGGCACCTCATTTCTAAAATAATAATTCTATTATACTACCAATTATCAAAAAATGAAATTTTGAAACATAGGAGACTCTTTGTCGCTGATTTACCCTAAATTTTTTTGTACAAATATTACTAAATAGTTCTAAAACTGCCTATCTTTCAAAGCACTTGTGATATAATAGGATTGTTATGGAAAATATAAATATTGAAAAAATTGCCCAGAAATTGGGCCTTAAAGAAAGCCAAATATCACAGGTCCTAGATCTGACCGCTGAGGGAAATACGATTCCTTTTATTGCTCGTTACCGTAAGGAAATGACAGGAAATCTGGATGAGGTTGAGATTAAGGCAATCATTGACCTAGATAAGAGCATGACTGCTTTGGCAGAGCGTAAAGCGACGGTTTTAGCTAAGATTGAGGAGCAGGGAAAACTAACGGATGCGCTGCGCTCTGAGATTGGGACTGCTGAAAAGCTAGCAGATGTGGAAGAGCTTTATCTGCCTTATAAGGAGAAGCGTCGTACAAAGGCAACTATTGCCCGTGAAGCAGGTCTCTTTCCTTTGGCCCGCTTAATCCTACAGGATGCGGCTAATCTGAAGGAAGAAGCTGAGAAACTTACTAGTGAAGCCTTTCCAACATCAGAAGCAGCTCTAGCTGGAGCAGTGGATATTCTGACTGAAGCAATTTCTGAAGATACCAAGCTGCGGGCTTGGACCTATTATGAGATGCAGACCAATTCTTCTATCGTATCCAGTCTCAAAGACGGGGAGTTGGATGAAAAGCAGGTCTTCCAGATTTATTATGATTTTTCAGAAAAAGTAGCGACCATGCAAGGCTATCGTACCTTGGCTCTTAACCGTGGTGAGAAGCTAGGTATTCTCAAGGTTGGTTTTGAGCACAATCTTGAGAAAATTCTGCGCTTCTTTGAAGTACGCTTCAAGGTGAAAAATGCCTATATTATTGAAGCAGTTCAGCAAGCGGTTAAAAAGAAAATCATTCCAGCCATGGAGCGCCGTATTCGGACCGAGCTAACTGAGGCTGCTGAGGATGGAGCGATTCAGCTCTTCTCAGATAACCTCCGCCATCTCCTCCTAATTACTCCTCTCAAAGGTCGTGTAGTACTGGGCTTTGACCCAGCCTTTCGGACAGGAGCCAAGTTAGCTGTTGTCGATGCGACAGGCAAGATGCTGACGACTCATGTTATCTATCCAGTAGCGCCAGCAAAGCCAGCTCAGATTGAAGCATCTAAGAAAGAGTTATCGGAGCTGATTGAGCAGTTTGGCGTGGAAATCATCGCCATTGGAAATGGAACGGCTAGCCGAGAAAGCGAAGCCTTTGTAGCAGAAGTTTTGAAATCTCATCCAAATGTCAGCTATGTCATCGTCAATGAGAGCGGAGCATCTGTATACTCTGCTAGCGAACTGGCTCGTCATGAGTTTCCAGATTTGACTGTTGAAAAGCGCTCAGCTATTTCCATTGCCCGCCGTCTGCAAGATCCTTTAGCTGAGCTGGTTAAGATTGATCCTAAGTCTATCGGGGTTGGTCAGTACCAGCATGATGTCAGCCAGAAAAAGCTGTCTGAAAGTCTGGACTTTGTCGTTGATACCGTGGTTAACCAAGTCGGGGTCAATATCAACACCGCTAGTCCTGCCCTTCTGGCTCACGTAGCTGGTCTTAATAAAACTATCTCAGAAAATATTGTCAAGTACCGGGAAACGGAAGGATTGATTCGGTCTCGCGAGGCTATCAAGAAAGTGCCTCGTCTGGGCGCAAAGGCTTTTGAACAGGCGGCCGGCTTCCTGCGTATTCCAGAAAGTGATAACTTGCTAGACAATACAGGCGTTCACCCAGAGTCTTATAAGGCGGTGGAGGAGCTCTTTAAGCGTCTTGAAATTAGCAGTTTGGATGAAGCAGCCCAAGCCAAATTAAAAGCAGTTCAGACTGCTAGTTTGGCTGCAGAGCTAGGCTTGGGAGAAGAAACCCTAAAAGATATTATTGCTGATTTGCTCAAGCCTGGCCGTGATTTGCGAGATTCCTTTGACGCACCAGTTCTGCGGCAAGATGTCTTGGATATCAAGGACCTGCGCATCGGTCAAAAGCTGGAAGGGGTCGTCCGCAATGTCGTTGATTTCGGAGCCTTTGTGGATATCGGTATCCACGAAGATGGTCTTATTCATATCTCCAAGCTGAGCACAGACTATATCAAGCATCCTAGTCAGGTCCTATCTGTTGGTGATTTGGTCACTGTCTGGGTAGATAAACTGGATGTGGAGCGGGAGAAGGTCAACCTCTCTCTGATAGCACCAAATGAATCTAACTAACTATGTCAAGCGGGTTTCGTTTGAGGATTTTGGCTGGGAATTCCGACACCAAGCCTATTGGAACAAGCGTCTCCGTACTACAGGGGGACGCTTCTTTCCTAAAGATGGTCATCTGGATTTCAACCCAAAAATCTATGAAACTTTTGGTCTGGAAATTTTTCGAAAAATTGTCCGACATGAGCTGACTCACTATCACCTCTATTATCAGGGCAAAGGTTACCGTCATGGGGATAGAGATTTTAAAGACCTGCTCAAGCAAGTTGATGGTCTGCGCTACGCCCCCTCATTGTCAGATTTGCAATCCTTTCTCATCTATGAATGCCTAAGCTGCGGAGCACTTATCCGTCGCAGACGCAGAGTCAATCTTCAAAAATACCGGTGCGGACGCTGTATGGGCAAGCTCCGTTTGTCGGAGAATGCTTGATAAATCATCAAGAGAGTTCACTGAAGAACTCTCTTTTTTAAAAGAATGAATATTCTAATCCATAATCAGCCTTTGGCCCGATTGTTTTCTCATGAAATATGGTAGAATAAAGTAAATATGATCATTGAGGTCTCTATCATGAACGTGAAATTCTATAAGTTGAAAAAGAATCGACTGATTTCCGGTGTCTTGTCCGGTCTGTCTGATAAATTTGATTTTGATCTGAGCCTAGTGCGCTTCCTCTTTATTATCTTTACTGTGGTCAATTTCGGCTTGGGAATTCTCATCTATATCCTGCTGGCTATGGTTATGCCCTATAAAGAAGACATAGAAGAAGAAATGTACGGAACTGGTCCACGCAAACGAAAAGAAGCGGAAGCTATCAAAGACGATAAAGACGGCTGGTTTTGGTAATTCTTAATAAGATAGAAAATTTCGGGATGCACTCCCGATTTTTTACTTGAAGTAGGGAATGTTTTAGCAAGACTTTTCTATGCCGTGATTAATTTTCTGCTTGCTTCTTTTAGATAAACTCTAAAAAAGAAGCAGGCTAGAAAACTAGGTAAATCTACACTTAAAAACTCCACCAAAATATTAGTAATTCATCCAAGGAGGAAATATGGCAGAAGTTTGGAATGCTTATGACTTAAATCGAAATCAACTCCCTCATCTCCTGGTTCGAGGAGAAAAAATTCCTGAAGGACAGTTTCATCTCTGTGTCAATGTCTTGGTTCGCCATCAGGATGGCGATATTCTCTTTATGCGACGGTCAGCAAATAAAAGTCTCTATCCTGGCTACTATGAGTTCGGAGCGGGAGGCAGTGTGCTGGCAGGAGAGGATAGTCAGACAGCCGCCCTGCGCGAATTAGAAGAAGAAACAGGCCTGGTTCCTGACAGCATCAGACTTTTGGAGCAGGTGTGCTCTATCAAAGACCAGTGCCATTTCGACTATTATGAAGTGCTTGTGTCTGGCGATAAGAGTCAAGTCCGCTATCAGGCAGGTGAAACAGATGCTCATGTCTGGTTGCCTCTGAAAGAGGTCCCGGCCTTTGTAGAAAACCATCCTTGTTTTAAGAACCAAAAGAAGATTCTTAGCAGCCTGATCGATTGATGTCACGGCTGTTTTTCTATTTTTACTTAAAAGTTGATTTAAATCAAAATATTTTTTCGACCTAAAATCAATCTTAAGGATTCTTTTGAGGTAAAAATTTGCTATAATAGAGGAAGACAAATTTGAAGGGAGAAGACAATGTCGGTAAAGGTCAAAGACCTCTTAAAAATATCCCGCCTGTCTCAGGAGTACGGAGATAACGTTTTACTGGAGAAAGAAATAAAGACTTCAGATATTTCTCGGCCAGGACTTGAAATGACAGGATATTTTGATTTTTATACACCCGAGCGGATACAGCTGATTGGGATGAAAGAGTGGTCTTATCTGATGAAGATGAGCTCTCATAACCGCCATCAGGTGCTGCTGAAAATGTTCCAGCCTGAAACGCCGGTGATTATCATTGCTCGAAATTTAGAGATTCCTGAAGAAATGATTAGCGCTGCTGATGAGAAGCAGATTGCTATTCTTAGAAGCAAAACCTCTACTAGTCGCTTGTCTGGAGAAATTTCCAGCTACCTTGATTCTCGGCTGGCTGAGAGAACTAGCGTTCATGGTGTTCTGATGGATATCTATGGCATGGGGGTTCTCATCCAAGGGGACAGCGGAATTGGTAAAAGTGAAACAGGGCTTGAGTTGGTTAAGCGTGGCCATCGGTTGGTTGCGGATGACCGAGTGGATATCTATGCCAAGGATGAAATGACCCTTTGGGGAGAGCCGGCTGAAATCCTGCGCCACTTGTTGGAAATTCGTGGTGTTGGTATCATTGATGTCATGAGCCTTTACGGAGCTAGTGCTGTCAAAGATTCTTCTCAGGTTCAGATAGCTGTCTATCTGGAAAACTTTGATGTCCATAAGACCTTTGACCGTCTGGGTAATGATGCAGAGGAACTGGAGGTTGCTGGCGTCAGAATTCCACGTATTCGGATTCCTGTGAAGACTGGTCGCAATATTTCGGTCGTGATTGAGGCAGCGGCGATGAATTATCGAGCTAGGCAAATGGGCTATGATGCTACCAAGATCTTTGAAGAACGCCTCACTGACTTAATTAGCCGAAATGAGGTGAAACATGATTGATCCAGTAGCTATCCAACTTGGGCCTATCAGTATTCGCTGGTATGCCATCTGTATTGTCACAGGCTTAGTCTTGGCCGTCTATCTAGCCATGAAAGAGGCTCCGCGTCGGAAGATTATTCCTGATGATATTTTGGATTTTATCCTAGTGGCTTTTCCCGTAGCAATCGTCGGTGCTCGCCTTTACTATGTGGCTTTCGAATGGGATTATTACGGTAAGAATCTGATAAAAATCATTGATTTTTGGAATGGCGGAATAGCCGGAATTGCCATTTACGGTGGGCTGATAGCTGGTGCTATCGTTCTCTATTTCTTCTGTCGGAGAAGGCTGATTCACCCAGTTGATTTTCTAGATATTGCAGCACCAAGCGTGATGATTGCCCAGAGTATTGGGCGCTGGGGAAATTTTGCCAATCATGAGGCCTATGGTGCGGCAGTTAAGAGTTTGGACTATCTGCCTAGCTTTATTCGTGAGAATATGTATATCGAAGGCAGTTACAGACAGCCAACTTTCCTCTATGAATCTCTATGGAACCTACTTGGTTTTATCTTGATTATTGTTCTCCGCCGTCGGCCTAAGTTGCTGAGACAGGGAGAAATCGCCGCCTTCTATCTAATCTGGTATGGATTTGGCCGGATGATTATTGAGGGTATGCGGACGGACAGTCTCATGTTTGCTGGCCTACGTGTTTCCCAATGGCTGTCACTGATTCTTATTTTTGTCGGAATTGGCATCATCATTTACCAAAGAAAAAAGCAAGCCCCTTATTATCAAGAATAAGAAATGCTTAGAGCCGCTGACTCTTGTAAGAGATGTCTGCAATGAAAGGAGAGAAATATGATAATTGAAATTGCTTATGCTTTACTAGCGCTAGCCCTCATTATCTTCGTGATTTACTTGACGATTACTGTCAAAAATCTGGGCGAGAAAGCTGGTAAGATGCTAGATGAAACAGAAAATACTATCAAGGTCTTGACTTCTGATGTCAATGTGACCCTTCACCAAACCAATGATTTACTGGCCAAGGTCAATGTCTTGACTGACGACATCAATCAAAAAGTCGCAACCATTGATCCTTTGTTTACAGCTGTTGCGGACCTGTCTGAGTCCGTTTCAGATTTGAACGTTCAGGCGCGTACGCTGAGTAAAAAAGCGGTGTCTGCTGGTAAAGGAACCGTCAAAACTACAGCTGGTTTATCTGCTTTGCGTTTTGCTTCAAAATTGTTTAAAAAATAAGAAAGAAGGTCTATTATGGGAAAATTTTCATCACTGTTATTGGGTGCCATTACAGGTGCAGCTGCTGCCTATTTCCTGACCAGTAAGAAAGGAAAGGAAACGACAGATAAGGTTCGGGACTTTGTAAAGGAATATCAAGAAAATCCTGATGATATCCACGAAGCTGTCGTTCAGTCCGCTAAAGACTTTTCAAATCAAGCTGTCAGTGCAATTCAACAAACCAAAGAAAAGGTTGAGAAAGGCGAGATTACAACTGAAACAGTCATCGAATCTGTCAAAGAAACGACAAAATCTGTCGTTGACTACTCACAAGATAAGTTTAACGAAATCAAAGAAAAATTTGAGAAAGAAGAAAGCAGCTTAGCTGAGGAAGAACCTGTGATCTTCAAAGAGGAAGAAGAACCTTCAGAAGAAATCATCATTGACTTCGGAGCAGAAGCGACAGAAGGACAAGAAGAAAAGGCTGTTGAAACAGACAGTCAAGAAGAAAAATAAAACAAAGAAGACTAGCAATTTTGCTAGTCTTCTTTGTTTACAAGAACGAAAAAAAGAACCGAGGACTTAAA